>NZ_JACAOX010000039.1:0-144620 GCF_013386015.1 Pseudomonas sp. B6001 | reverse complement strand
GACGCTGACGCTGACGCTGATGCTGATGCTGATGCTGACGCGGATGCCGATGCCGATGCCGATGCGGACGCTGACGCTGATGCGGATGCGGATGCCGACGCGGATGCCGACGCTGACGCTGATGCTGATGCTGATGCGGATGCTGACGCGGATGCCGATGCGGATGCTGACGCGGATGCCGATGCGGATGCTGACGCGGATGCCGATGCCGACGCGGACGCGGACGCGGATGCTGATGCCGATGCGGACGCTGACGCTGACGCTGACGCTGATGCCGACGCCGACGCCGACGCTGATGCCGATGCCGATGCCGATGCTGATGCGGACGCCGATGCTGATGCCGATGCCGATGCCGATGCCGACGCCGACGCGGATGCGGATGCGGATGCTGACGCCGATGCCGATGCCGATGCCGATGCCGATGCTGACGCTGACGCTGACGCTGACGCTGACGCTGACGCTGACGCTGACGCTGACGCTGACGCGGATGCGGATGCGGATGCTGATGCGGACGCCGACGCCGACGCCGACCTCGAAGCCTTCGACGACCTCGCTACCGGCGAAGTAACCATCAAACCCGTAACATCCAACACCGGCCTGGCCGATATGCGCGTGTTCACCCTGTTGGGTGTCGGCGGCATCATTCTGGGCGATCACACCAAGCAGCAGGAGTTCTCGGTTGCCGAGGGTTCCAGCGGAACGCTGAACCTGCAGTTTGCCCAGGCCGACCTGGTCTCGCTGTTGGGCGGTGGCTTCACTGCGACGCTGGAAGTGAGCGACGGTGCCGGTGGATGGTTGCCGGTGCAGCAAGGCAGCAACGGTTCGGGCTTGCTCGACCTGTTGGGGCTGTTCGGACAAAGCTCCAGCGCCAAAATCGAAGGCCTGGAAGCCGGGCAGTATCGCTTTACCCTCAAGCTCGACCCCAACCTGGTCAGCGTTGGTGCAGGGGCCACGGCCAAGTTGAGCGTCACCAATGACAGCCTCACCGACTTCACCGGTGAAGCTGGGCCGGATGTCACCGGCAACGTCATCACCGACCCGGGCATTGGCGGTAAACCGGATGAACCGGGAACCGGCGGGCCAGTGAAGGTGCAGGTCGAGGTCAACGGCGAATTCGTCGATGCCGACGCCACCACCGGCACGGTGCTGCAGGGCCAATATGGTCAGCTGACCATCTTCGCCAACGGCGAGTACAAGTACACCCCGAACGGCGATGTCGCCAGCATCGGCAAGGTGGATGCCTTCGAGTATCACCTGGTCAATGGTGCCGGTGCTTCGGCCTCGGCAACCTTGTATGTGCGTATCGACAGCCCGAGTGTCAACGTGGACTGGAGCGCTACCGATCCATCTGCGCCCGGCGTGATCAACACGGTCGCCAACGATGACCTGGGTTCGGCGCAGATCGACATCGTCAACCTGGTTACCCAGGCCGACCTGGCGACCCTGAGCTACAACCTGGCACTGCTCGGCAGCAGTACGGGGACGGGTGCCGAGATCAACGTTGCCACGGGCACGACCGCAGAGCTTGCGATCAACGTCACCGTCACCGGCATTGCGTTGTTGCCAGGCACGACCGTCAATCTGCAGAAGTTCATCGGTAACGAATGGGTCACGCAGCAGACCACTACCCAGGCGAACCACACGTTCCAAGGGTTGGATGCCGGGACCTATCGCGTGACCGGGACGACCGGTGCCGTGCTGTCGCTGAGTGCGCTGCACATTGCGCAGAAGCTCACTACCACCTCCCTCACGGAGTTCGTGACCGGTGCAATGAGCAATGCGACTGGCAACCTGCTGTCCGACAGCTTGTCCGGGCCGGATGTCCTCGGTTCGCCGCTGACGGTACTCAGTGTGCTGGTCAACGGGGTCTATGTGATTCCTGGGCAAACGGGGACGAAAATCAACGGTGACCACGGCACATTGACCGTGTTTGCCGATGGTAAGTACGTCTACACCCCGCATGCCGGGCTGACGCTGGACGAGATTGGCCAGGTGGATAAATTCACCTACAAGCTCACCACGCCAACCGGCCAGGAAGACACCGCCGACCTCTACGTGCGCATCGACTCGCCGGATCGCGACCTGGTCTGGGACGACGCCAACCCGGGTGCGCCAGCCACTGAAGGTGCCGGCATTGCCGCTGCCCACAGTGCGGTGGACCAGGCGGCGGATGACGGCGCCAACGTTGACGGCGATCACCACGATGCCGTGGTGGCCGACGACACCGACTTCACCCATGTCGATGCTGGCGCGGGTGCAGACGGGTTGTTGTGGGAAGGCGGCGATGCAGCCATCAACCTCACCGACCTGATTGGCACAGTCAGCGGGGTGCACAGCATCGACCTGAACGATGTCAGCGCCGTCGACCTGACCCTGAGCCTCGAAGACCTGGTGTCCATCACCGGGCCTGAGTCGGATCGCTTGATGATCCAGGGCGACGATCAGGACAGCGTGCACCTGACAGGTGACTGGAGCGCCGGTGCGACCCAGGTAGAGAACGGTCTTGAGTACGTGATCTACACCAGTCCGGAAGATGAAACCCATCAGCTCTGGGTACAGAGCGGCATCAGCGTGGTGTAACGCCACCCCTGCCGGCCGGGCCGCAAGGCCCGGTTTTCCCTACCAACGGTAATGCAGCGATGGGCCGTGACGTCAGTCACGGTCCGTTGTTGTACTCATCAGGTTTGACAACAGTCAGGTGACTAGCAGTGAGGCAAAAGAGTTTGGCCAAGCAGCTGTCTGCCGTAATTCTGGCAGTCGCAATGATCGCGCCCGAGCGTGCGCCGGTCATGGCAGCGTCGTATATCGACGATGAAGAACGCGTCAACATCATCAGCCCGAGCAACCTGGGCACACATTTACCCGGCGGGCCAACGGGCGTCAGCGCACCGGTGGCACCCGAGCACGTCATACCGAGCAACCTTGACCTGACACGCGCCATTCAACTGGCGGTGGAATGGCACCCGGCAATTTCCGAGGCGATCGGCCAGCTGTACCAACAAAACGAGAACGTGAACATCGCCCGTTCCGGTTATTACCCGCAAGTCAGCGGTGGCTTCAACTCCGGCTACGACAGCGGCCTGAGGGGCAACGGCCAGAGCCGTGCGTTTTCGTTGTCGGCGTCGCAGATGCTCTATGACTTCGGCAAGGTCTCAAGTTCTGTCGACAGTGCGCTGGCACGGGTCAGTGCCAGCCAGGCGTCGGTGTTGCTGTCGATCGATCAGGTGGCGCGCGATACCTCGTTCGCCGTGATCGAACTGCAGCGCTCGCAGTTGCTGGTGCAACTGGCTCGCGAGCAAATCGACGGCATTTCGGCGATTGCAGAGCTGGCCAAAAAGCGCAGCGACATGGGCGCCAGCACCCGTTCGGACCTGATCCAGGCCCGCTCGCGGGTCGAGGCCTCGGTGGCGACGCAACTGCAATTCACCGCGCAATTCAATCGCTGGCGCAGCACGTTGAGCAGCCTGCTTGGGTCGCAGGCGCCAGTGAGCGTGGCGAATGGTTTTCCGGCAAGCCTGGAGCAATCCTGCGTGGGCGTGGTACCCGATACGGCAGTCACGCCGACCCTGCTGATCGCCCAGGCGCAGCGTGTCGATGCGCTGGCGCTGATTGCACAAGCCCGTGCCGAGGCGTTGCCGACCGTGTCGCTGGACCCGTCCATCACGCACTACCTGGACAACAACGACGACAGCAACGTCCCCGGCGGCCGCGACCGTACCCGTTATGGCGTATTTCTCAACGTGAAAATGCCGCTGTACCAGGGCGGCGCAATCACCGCCCGCAAATCCGCCGCGCAACAGGCCCTGCGTTCCGCCGATGCCGCCAACGACGCCGCGCGCCTTGCGGTTCGCCAGGGGTTGCTGGAAGCGCGGGATCAAATCTCAAGCCTCAGCCAGCGGTTATCCACCCTGGATTTTCGTGAGCGCAGCATCTCCGAAACCCGCGACCTGTATCGCCAGCAGTACCTCGAACTGGGCACACGGCCGTTGCTCGACCTGCTGAATGCCGAGCAGGAAATTCACCAGGCACGCATGGACCGGGAAAACACCGCCGCTGACCTGCGCCGCCTGAAAATCGATTGCCTCTACAACACGGGCGCACTGCGCACGGCGTTCCACCTGGACAACAGCACCCTGCAAGGTGTGGAGATTCGGCCATGAATGATGCTGTGATGCTTGCGGACGAAACCAACGCAGTACAAACCCCGCTGAACCCGGCGCCCGCAGTGGATTATGAAGTGTGGCTGGAGGCCGTCCTGAGCGTGGCCCGGCATTACCGCCTGGAATGCTCGGCCCAAAGCGTGCGCATCGCCGCACAATGGACCGAAGGCGCTTCGGTGGAAGAGGTGGTACGGCAGATGGCCCGCCAGGCGGGGTTGAACTGCGTGATTGCCGACTTCAGCGAAACCACGCTGATGCAGCGCCAATTACCGGTGGTGCTGCAATTTGCCGACGGCCAGGTGGGTGTGCTCGAAACCCTCGGCGACGGCGACAACCTGGGCATCGCCTACAGCGGCGACGGCGGCCTGCAAAGCCGGCTCACCCGCCAGGACCTGTTGGAGCAAGCGCGCAAGAGCGTGATTCTGCGACCCATGGCGGCAGTGCGTGACCGGCGTGTGGACGACTACATCAAGCCTTACGAGAAGGCGTGGTTCAAAAACATCGTGCTGCGCGACCTGCGGCCCTATGGCTATGTGATGCTCGCTTCGCTGGTCACCAGCGTGCTGGGGTTGGCCGGGGTACTGTTTTCGATGCAGGTGTACGACCGGGTGATCCCGGCCGAATCCATGCCCACCCTGTATGTGCTGTTTGGCGGGGTGATGCTGGCGCTGGTGTTTGATTTCATCATGCGCATCACCCGTGTGCGCATCACCGACATGCTCGGCAAACGCGCGGATCTGCGCGTTTCCGACCTGGTGTTCGGGCATGCCATTCGCTTGCGTAACAGCGCCCGGCCGAAGTCCACCGGCTCGTTCATTTCGCAGCTCAAGGAGCTGGAGCAACTGCGTGAGCTGATCACCTCCAGCACCGCCACGGCGCTGGCCGATCTGCCGTTCTTCCTGCTGTTTCTGGTGATCTACTGGTTGATCGCCGGCCCGCTGGTGGCGGTGCCAATGGTGGCTGTGCTGTTCCTGATAGTGCCCGGGCTGTTGGCGCAGAAAAAACTCGCGGCACTGGCGAATGAGTCGATGCGTGAAAGCTCGTTGCGCAGCGCCATGCTGGTGGAGACCATACAAGGCCTGGACGACATCAAGGCGTTGCAGGCCGAACAGCGCTTCCAGCAACAATGGAATCACTACAACGCCACCTGCGGCGACGCCAGCCTGCGCCTGCGCATGCTCACCAACAAACTGGTGGCCTGGAGCAACAATGTGCAGGGCTCGGTGTTTGCCGTGGTGGTGGTGTTCGGTGCGCCGATGGTCATGGCCAGCGACATGACCACCGGTAGCCTTGTCGCGGCGTCGATCCTGGCGTCGCGGATGATGGCGCCGATGTCCCAGATCACCCAGGTGCTGACGCGCTGGCAGCAGGCCAAGGTTGCGCTGCAAGGCCTGAACCGGATCATGGAGTTGCCGGTGGACCATCCCGAGGGCAGCAAGCGCGTGCACCTGCCGGTGATCAAAGGCCAATACGCGCTGAGCCAGGCCACATTCCAGTATTCCGACGATGCCCCCGTGCCGGCGCTGCGTGTGGCCGACCTGAAGATCCAGCCGGGCGAGCGCATCGCGATTCTGGGGCGTAACGGCGCGGGTAAATCTACGCTGTTGCAGGCATTGGCCGGGATGCTCGACCTCAAGGCCGGCACTATCAGCCTGGATAGCGTTGCCCTCAGCCACATCGACCCCGCCGACGTGCGCCGCGATGTGGGGCTGATGACACAAAACTCGCGGCTGTTCCACGGCACGCTGCGCGACAACCTGATCATGGGGGCGCCGCATGCCAGCGATCAGGAAATCCTCCAGGCCCTGGCGCTGACCGGTGCGGACGACTTCATCGGCAAGTTCGCCGACGGCCTGGACCACATGATCCTGGAAGGTGGCCTGGGCCTGTCGGGCGGGCAGCGTCAGTCGCTGCTGCTGTCGCGGCTGATGATTCGCCAGCCGCATATCGTGTTGCTCGACGAGCCCACCGCGTCCCTGGATGAAGCGACCGAGCGCCAGTTGATCCACAACCTCGACCGCTGGGCGGCCCATCGCACGCTGATTATCGCCACGCACCGCATGAGTGTATTGAGCCTGGTGAATCGGGTGATCGTGGTCGACAACGGCCAGATCATCGTCGATGACAGCAAAGCCAACGCGATTGCGCGCCTGTCCAAACCGAAGGGGAAAACCCAGTGAAAAGCCCTGCGCCGAAAACCATACCCCTGCTCGCCACCGAAGACGAAGGCGCCCGGCATACCCACGACGGCGTGGATGAACGCACCGTGGTGCGCGCCACGCGCGTGGTGGGCTGGGTGTTTGTCATGCTGATTGCATTTGGTGCCTGGGCCTACTTTTTTGAAGTGGACGAAGTCTCGACGGGCAGCGGCAAAGTCATCCCGACCTCGCGTGAGCAAATCATCCAGTCGCTGGAAGGCGGCATCGTCACGGAGTTGAATGTGGGGGAGGGCGATATCGTCAAAAATGGCCAGACGTTGGCCAGGCTTGACCCGACCAAGACCGAATCCAACTTTGATGAAAGTGCCGCCAAGTACCGGGCATCGCTGGCCAGCGTCGCGCGTTTGCAGGCCGAGGTAGACGGCAAACCGTTACTGTTCCCCCCGGAACTTGAGCGTTACCCCGCACTGGTGCGCGCCGAAACCGACCTGTTCAACACTCGGCGCAAGGGCCTCGAAGAATCATTGGCCGGCGTGCGTTCGTCGCTCGGGCTGGTGCGTAGCGAGCTGGAAATCACCGAAAACCTGGCCAAGGTCGGCGCCGCCAGCAACGTTGAGGTGTTGCGCCTCAAGCGCCAAAAGGCCGAGCTGGAGTTGAAACTGACCCAGGCCCGCTCCGAGTATATGGTGCGGGCCGGTGAGGACCTGGCGAAGGTCAATGCCGACGTCGAGACGCTGTCGTCAGTCATGCGCGGGCGCTCCGACTCGGTGACCCGCCTGACCCTGCGCTCGCCGGTTCGCGGTATCGTCAAGGGGATCGAGGTCACCACCATCGGCGGGGTTATCCCGCCCAACGGGCGCCTGATGCAGATTGTGCCCCTGGATGAGCAGTTGTTGATCGAGGCGCGTATCTCCCCGCGAGACATCGCCTTTATCCATCCCGACCAGGTGGCCAAGGTCAAGATCACCGCCTACGACTACGCCATTTATGGCGGCATGGACGGCAAGGTCGTGACCATTTCTCCGGACACTATCCAGGACGAGGTCAAGCCAGAAGTTTTTTACTACCGAGTGTTCATCCGCACCGACGCTGACACCTTGAAAAACAAGGCCGGCAAGTCGTTTTCGATTGTGCCTGGGATGATTGCCTCGGTGGATATCAAGACCGGCCAGAAAACCGTGCTCGACTATTTGATCAAGCCCATGAACCGTGCGCGGGAGGCCTTGCGCGAGCGTTAGGCGAGGTGGCTGTGGCCAGGTTTGCGTTGTGGTGGATGCTGTTGTGGGCCGGCGTGCCGGGCGCGTGGGCCCTGAGTGAGGGTTCGACACCGTTGCTTTGGAACACCCCGGCCGACCAGTCGACCTGCAACCAGGTCGACTCTGCACTCTGGGTCGAGTTGGCCGGGGGCGATGAGTGCATTCGCTATTTTTCCGGGGCGGTGCTGAGCCGTGCGCCCGTGGTGATCGTGATGTTTCATGGCGACCGCAACGTGGAAATGCACCGCTCGCCCGAGTCGATCCTTGGCAATACCCTGGCCGCCAAGGCCAGGCAGGCCAAGGCCCTGAGCTGGCGTGCGGGCGTACCGGTGGTGATTGTGGCGCGACCTGGCACCTACGGTTCCAGCGGCAACCATGGGCAGCGGCGCCAGGCGCGGGAATTCATTGTGCTGGACGCTGCGCTCAACGAGCTGCGCAAGCGTTACGGCATCGGGCAGTTTGTGTTGCTGGGGCACAGCGGCGGCGCCACGGTGGCCGCGGCGTTGTTGACCTTGGGTCGTACCGATGTGAAGTGTGCAGTGATGACTTCCGGCGCGTTTGCCCTGGTGCAGCGCGCGCAGATGTTGCGTCAAAGCAAAGGCCTGCCTTCGCGTCCGGGGCGCGACACCAATGGTTTGTTGCACCCCTACGATCCCTTGGAGCACATGGCCGGCATTGCCGTTGCGCCTGAGCGGCAGTTGTTCGTGATTGGCAGCGTGGACGACCAGGTAACCCCATTTGTGTTGCAGGAGCGTTTTTACCAGGCGTTGATTCGCGCCGGGCATCAGGCGCAGTTGGTCAAGGCGCAGGGTGTGCCTGCGATGTTTCACCAACTGCGCAATGACATTGGCCTGAAGACAGCAGCGGGCTGCGCGGGCTAACCCGCCGGCACCGCCTGTTCGGTCGTGTTCAGCCAATCACAGATCTGCGACAACCCGGTACCACCGGAGCTTTTCACCAGTACCCAATCCCCCGCCTGGAACCACTGGCCGGGGTGGCGCGCCAACGCCTGGCCTAATGCCGTGGCATCCTCGAACCACTGCACTGACAGCTCACTGCGCAGCACCCGGTACACCTCATGCATCAGCGGCCCGCACAGCACCAAATGCCGGGGCGCCGCCGCGCGCAGCGAGTCAGCCAGTTCCAGGTGGTAGCGCTGGGCGTCGGGGCCCAGCTCCAGCATGTCGCCCAACACTACTACCCGGTGCCGCGAGGCCACGGGCAGGTCGGCCATCGAGCGCAAGGCCGCAGCCATCGAGCCCGGGTTGGCGTTGTACGCATCGTTGATCAGCTGGAAATGCCCGTCGGTGCATTTGATCGAGCGGATATTGCCGCGACCTTCCACCGGTTGGAAGCCGGTCAGCACTTCCAGTGCCTGGTCGGCGTCAAGCCCGGCGGCGAACAGCGACGCCAGCACCCCCAGTGCGTTGAGCACCATGTGTCGGCCGCGAGCACTCAGGCTGAAATCCAGCCGTTGCGTGTCACGTTGCGCGGTGACGTAGACCCGGTCGGCCTCGCTGCACACGTCGAGCAGGCGCACATCGGCATCAGCGTGTTCGCCATAGCTGGTCACGTGCAAGCGCGCGACTTCGGCGGCCTGGGCGAACACCTCGTAGTGCGGCATATCGCGGCACAGCACCGCGTGCCCACCCGGTGCCATCGAGCGGAAGATCGCGCTCTTTTTACGCGCCAGGTTTTCCAGGGTGCCATGGTATTCCAGGTGCGCCGGAGCCAGCCCGGTCACGATAGCAATGTGTGGGCGCACCAGCTCCGAGTTAATCGGCATGCGGCCCACGGCCATTTCCAGTACCCAGAATTCGGCCGGCCGGGGCATGCTCGCCAGGTTCCAGGCGATCCCATGGGGCAGGTTGGCGTTGGCCTCGGTGTGGCCCACTTCGCCCCAGTGTTTCAGGGCGTGGCCGAGCATGGCGACCACGGTGGTTTTACCGAAGCTGCCGGTGACGCCGAACACCTGGCCAGTGAATTGCTGCCTGGCGTATCGACCCATTTGCAGCATGGCCTCGCTGGTATCGGCGACCTGTAACACCGGCAGGCCGCTGTCCAGGTAGGGCGTCGGGTCTACACACAAGAACGCCGAGGGGCGCCGCTCAGGACTGGCCTGGGCCCAGCGCAGCGCCGACTGCACTTCGTTCGGTCCCACCTTGCTGGGGTGCCGATTGAGCATGCGCTGGGGTTTGAAAAACTGCATGGACGGCGTCAAACCCGACGTGTACCAACCGGGCGGCGGCTGTTTGGCCCAGGTGCCGTGTGTCACCCGAGCCAGGGTGTTGGCGTCCCAGACCCAGCCGAGGGGCGCTGCGTCCTGGGCCAGGCTCACTTGCGGCGCGCCGTCGAGCAGGTAGCGGTGGTAGGCAATCAGCCCCGAGAGGTAATGCTCCACGTCGTCGATGCGCACCCTGAACGCGTGGTGACGGATAAAAAACGAGCCGGCAATGCGCGCAGGATTGGCGAAATACATCGCCGTTTCCGGCCAGAAATACCCGTTGAACAGATAGCGCGCACGATGATGCAGGGCGCGGTAAAACGCGTGCAGGTCGATCTCGGTGAGCAGGTGGCGCAATTGCGCTTGCTGGGCGATGCGTTCGAGCATCTGCTGCGCAGCCATCATCAATTCCAGTAGCGTCGGAAAGGTGGTGATGCGCTGTTGCACGAACCCCAGATAACCGGCGACGTTATTCAGGCCGAAGCGGAAATACTTTTCGTCAGGTCGGTAGCGGGTCAGTTCGTTCACGCAATAGCTGAGCCAGTGATCGTGCTCGCGCCAGTGCTGTTTTTCGATGAAGTAGTCGAAGGCTTTTTCCACCACGGTTAACCAGCGCTCATCGCCGGTGAGGCCGTAGAGGCGGATCAACCCGAACGCGGCCTCGCCGTCGTAGTAGATGATCCGGAACGCCTCTTTGACGGTAAGGTCACGGCCATGCAAGACGTGCACGAAGGCGCCGGTGGTCGCGTCCTGCATCCAGGCCATGCCATTGGCCAGGGCTTCCAGCACGGGTAGGTAGTGGCGGGTGCCGGTGACTTCGCTGTATTTGACCAGCGCCAACAAACACACGGCATTGCCGCCCAGTTTGATCTCGTCACCGGTGTCCAGCAGATATGCCGCCACACTGCCGTCGGGCAGCACGTAGGACTTGATCAGTTCCTGGGTAAGGTAGGCCAGCGAGCGGTCGATGGCGGATTTAAGCGCCTCGTCGCCGGTCAGTGCCCAGGCCTCGATCATCGAATAGGTGGTACTGGCGTGGCGCAGGGTGTTGTAGTTTTTTATCGCCCGGTCAAAGCACGGGAAGTAGCCGTAGACGAACTGGCCGCCGCCCTGCACCTGAGTGCTCAGGTAGCTTGCGGCGCTGATGATGCTCGCCTTTACCATGCCGGGCTCCAGCGCTGCGAGGGTGCGCCAGCCGGTTTCTGTCGGGCCAGGGTTCAGCGGGTGGGGCACGCCGTCTTCGGCACAAAAAACGCCCTTGGTGTCGAACAGGAACACGGGGGTCTCGGGTTCAAGTGTGGCGATCAGGTCGGCTGTATTGAGCCCGGTAAAACGGCGCCTGGCGTACACCGAAAAATTGCCGGCATTGAAGCTCGCGTGATTGATAGCGTTGCCGCCATACAGGATCGCGTTGGCGTTCAGTTCCTGTTCGGTGATCGCGATGTGCAGCGCCGCATCGAAGGCGATGCCGCGCCGGAAGTAATTACGCTTGTGGCGCTTGAAGCGCGCATTGAGTTCGGCCCAGGTGATGGCGGTTACGTTGATCGCGCATTCGACGCGTATCCATGAACGTTCGACGATGTTGCCTGACTGCGCACGGTCTCGTTCGTAGGCTCCCTGCAAGCGCTGCACACCGGTTTGCCAGGCGGCTTCGAAGTTATCTGCCGTGATATGAAAAACATGCGCGCGCTGGGTGCCGTCGCTCATGGAGAAAAACAAGGTACAGGGCTGCGCGGTGTCTGATGATACAGCAGGCCCATTCATTTCTTTGCTTAGATGAGCATAACAAGCAAGCCATTGCTGTTTCACAGGCATAGTTCATCACCAGTTTTTAACTTGGAGAGGGGTGGCGCGCAGTGTTCATGATTAAACTGCGCGCCAGCTGATAAATAAGCAGAAAGTTATGCCGCACAGTTTTATAAAGGCAAATTACCCAGGCTTATATATCAAGAGCAGAGCGATGAATCCTCTTTCTCCGGCTCCAGCACGGAGGGCGGGACTTGGCTCTCGTATTGCTGGAGATGGTCACGAATCAGCTTGCGAATAACCTGAGAAATAGTAAGGTCAACTTCCTCGGACAGCGACTCCAGACGCTGCTTGGTCGGGAAGTCGATGAGAATGGTCAGACGTGTTGTTTTTTCAGGCATTTTCTTGATCCTTTTACAAAAGCGCGGTCTCGACTGCCGCGTGCAGTAAGTGCTGGAAGACGTGTGGAGTCCTTAGAACAAACCAATGGGGTAATCAACTGATTCATTGGAGTCTAATTCAAATCGCTGCGCGTTTTCCATCAATGTGCAGTGAAGGTTGCGATTATGTGAAGTTCTGCACCTTCTCCGTACCTCTTATTATCATCGGGTTATAATGCTATGAGATTCGAGTATAGACCGGTTGCAAGAAAGCTATCTCAAAGTGTAGGGGGTGTCAAAAGTCAATCTTATCTATAACTAAAGTAGTGGTTGTACTGTTTGGTGAGTTTGATTATGTATTTTGCGCATTACGTCATGAGATTTTTTCAAGAACTTGGCGCTCACAATATTCTGTCACAAAATACTAATTGATTGTTTTCGAATATCAAGGGTTGTTGTCACGAATAACAGCGACTGTTATTGGAAGAGGGGCAGGGAGGTGCTGCTTTTATCAGAAGGGCGCGACGGTCGTCGTTGAGGTAAAAGGGGCCAGGGCGACCCCTTTCCAGGAGGTGGGATCAGGCAAACACAAAATACTTACGCACCGTCTCGACCACTTCCCACGTCCCCTTCATCCCCGGCTCCACCACAAAGATATCCCCAGCCCGCAAATGGATCGGCTCCAGGCCGTCCGGGGTGATCACGCAGTAGCCTTCCTGGAAGTGACAGTATTCCCACTTCACATACTCCACCCGCCATTTGCCGGGGGTGCAGATCCAGGTGCCCATGATCTTGCTGCCGTCTTCGCTGGTGTAGGCGTTGAGGTTGACGGTGTGCGGGTCGCCTTCGAGTTTTTCCCATTTGCAGGCGTCCAGCACCGGCAGTGGATGGGTGTCGCGCAGTACGGTGATTGGCTTGGACATGATGATTCCGAGGCAGTGGAAGGGAAGTCCGAACCCTATCGCCTTGGGCGGCCCGCCAGTGGTCTGGACTCGACATCGGGATGCCCAGAAGCGCAGTCATTTGCACAGCCGTGAGTCACCGCCAACCCCGGTGGGAGCCGGGCTTGCCCGCGATGGCGGAGTGTCAGGCGATGGAAGGGCACGCTGTGCCGACCTCATCGCCGGCAAGCCCGGCTCCCACAGGGGATATTTGTTGTGTGAAGGATTGAGTCGGTACGAAATATCTGTGCGCCAATCAGACATTTCCTCGCAGTAAGTGCGAAAGATTTCCCGCTTTGCGCTGGAATTCGCAAGAATATTTACAGCCAGCCCTCGTATCATTCACCCCAGTAACGACCGAGAGCCTTGAGATGAATCCAATAAAAACGTGGTGGGACATCAGCCCGCCCTTGAGCACCGCGACCCCGACCTGGCCGGGTGATACGCCGTTTCAGGAAGAGCGGGTCTGGCAGTTCGGCCCCGAGTGCCCGGTGAATGTCGGACGCATCACCCTGTCGCCCCACACCGGCGCCCATGTGGACGCGCCGTTGCACTACAGCGCGGACGGCGCGCCGATTGGCGAAGTGTCTCTGGATGTGTACATGGGCCCGTGCCGGGTGCTGCATTGCCTGGGCAGCGGCGCGCTGGTGCAGCCGCATCAGTTGGAAGGCCGCCTGGAAAACCTCCCGGAGCGTGTACTGTTGCGCACTTATCAACAGGCGCCGCTGGATGCCTGGGATTCGAATTTCACCGCCGTCGCCCCGCAAACGGTCGAGTTGCTGTTCAGCCTCGGTGTGCGCCTGATCGGTATCGACACACCGTCCCTGGACCCGCAGCAGTCCAAGACCATGGACTCCCACAACGCCGTCGCCCGGCATGGCATGGCGATTCTCGAAGGCATCGTCCTCGACGACGTGCCGGAGGGCGATTACGAGTTGATCGCGCTGCCGCTGCGTTTTGCCAACCTCGATGCCAGCCCGGTACGAGCCATTCTCCGCCCGCTCAAGGAGCCCACGCGATGAGCCAGTGTCCTTTCTCCCCTGACTACCAGCCGCCGGAAGAATGGCATAACGCCGAGCTGAATTTTTCCGAGTCCATGAGCTACGGCGACTACCTGGACCTGGGCAAAGTGCTCAGCGCCCAGCACCCGCTGTCGCCGGACCACAACGAGATGCTGTTCATCATCCAGCACCAGACCTCGGAGCTGTGGATGAAGTTGATGCTCCACGAACTCAAGGCCGCCCGCGAACACGTGCGCCTGGGTGAGCTGCCGCCGGCGTTCAAGATGCTGGCGCGGGTGTCGCGGATCTTTGACCAGTTGGTGCACGCCTGGGCGGTACTGGCGACCATGACGCCGTCGGAGTACAAGTCGATCCGCCCGTACCTGGGGCAGTCGTCGGGTTTCCAGTCGTTCCAGTACCGGGAAATCGAATTCATCCTCGGCAACAAAAGCGCGGCGCTGTTGCGGCCTCACGCCCACCGGCCGGAGTTGTTGAAGGAGCTGCAGGTGGCGATTGCCACGCCGTCGCTGTATGACGAGGCGATCAACCTGATGACCAAGGCCGGGCTGGCGATCGACCCCAAGCGCGCCGAACGCGACCCGACGGCGCCAACGGTTCACGATGATTCCGTGGAGGCGGCGTGGCGCGAGGTTTATCGCGATCCGAGCCGGTATTGGGACCTGTACCAATTGGCCGAAAAGTTTATCGACCTGGAAGATTCCTTCCGCCAGTGGCGCTTCCGCCATGTCACCACCGTGGAGCGGATCATCGGCTTCCAGCCTGGTACGGGCGGCACCGAAGGCGTGGGCTACCTGCGCAAGATGCTCGACACCGTATTGTTCCCCGAGCTGTGGCGAGTGCGTTCCACGCTGTAATCAAGGCCCAACAAAAAGCCCCGGTACTCATCAGTACCGGGGCTTTTCATTTGGAATACGATCCAAATGTGGGAGCGGGCTTGCTCGCGAAAGCGGTGTGTCAGTCAATACATCAGGTGACTGACACGACGCCTTCGCGAGCAAGCCCGCTCCCACACAAGCCCGCTCCCACATGGGTTATTGCGCTGTTACTGCCTTCGCGTTGTTCAACCGCAACCGGTACGCCACATAGATAATCCCGACCCAGACCGGAATCGCATACACCGACGCCCGTACGCCCGGAATCGCCAGCATCACGCAGATGATCATCAGCATGAACGCCAGGCACAGGTAGTTGCTGAACGGGAACCAGAAGGTCTTGAACGACGGCACCACGCCTTGCTCGCCCATGGCCTTGCGGAACTTGATGTGGGTCAGGCTGATCAGCGCCCAGTTGATCATCAACGAGGCAACCACCAGCGCAAACAACAGCTCCAGTGCGTCATGCGGCGCGACGTAGTTGATCACCACACACAGCAGCGTCACCAGGGCCGAGATGCCCAGGGCACGCAGCGGCACGCCTTGCTTGTTCAACTTCATCAGCGCTTTCGGCGCGTCGCCTTGCTCGGCCAGGCCGAACAGCATGCGGCTGTTGCAGTACACGCCGCTGTTGTACACCGACAGTGCCGCGGTCAGGACCACGAAGTTGAGGATGTGGGCGGCGGTGTCGTTACCGATCAAGGAAAAGATCTGCACGAACGGACTGCCGCTGTAGGCATCGCCCGACGCGCCGAGGGTTTGCAGCAGTTGGTCCCATGGGTACAACGACAGCAGCACGGTAAGGGCGCCAACGTAGAAAATCAGGATCCGGTACACCACCTGGTTGATCGCCTTCGGGATCACCTTGCGGGGTTCGCTGGCTTCGGCGGCGGTAATACCCACCAGCTCCAGGCCGCCGAACGAGAACATGATGAACGCCATGGACATCAACAGCCCCATGCCGCCATTCGGGAAGAACCCGCCGTGGCTCCACAGGTTACTCACCGAGGCCTGCGGGCCGCCGGTGCCGCTGAACAGCAGGTAGCAGCCGAGCACGATCATGCCGACAATCGCCACCACCTTGATGATCGCGAACCAGAACTCGGTCTCACCGAAGAACTTCACGTTGAGGGTGTTGATCAGGTTGACCAGCACAAAGAACACCACCGCACTGACCCAGGTCGGAATTTCCGGCCACCAGAACTGGATGTACTTGCCCACCGCTGTCAGCTCGGCCATGCCCACCAGCACGTAGAGTACCCAGTAGTTCCAGCCGGCGAGGAAGCCTGCGTAACCGCCCCAGTACTTGTGGGCGAAGTGGCTGAAGGAGCCGGCCACCGGTTCCTCGACGATCATTTCGCCCAGCTGGCGCATGATCAGGAACGCGATGAACCCGGCTACCGCATAGCCCAGGATCATCGACGGCCCCGCCGACTTGAGCACGCCCGCCGAGCCGAGGAACAGCCCGGTCCCGATCGCCCCTCCCAAGGCAATCAGCTGAATATGCCGGTTCTTCAGGCCACGCTTGAGGCCCACCGGGTTAACCATGTCATCCGCCATTAACATTCCCTTCTACTTGTTTTTTTCAGGGTTGATCGCACACCGAACCAGCCCCTCAAACCGCTGAGGGGTCAGATATTACTCTCGGTAAACTTTTCGTAATACAGCTGAACGCCATCAAGTGCCTGATCCAGCAGCCATTGTTTGATGGATTCGACCATCGGAGGGGGGCCGCAGACGTACATATCTGCCGATTGATCCCGCAATTCGGCCAGGTCGAAATGCTCGGTGAGGTAGCCGCGTTTGCCGGCCCAGTCCGAAGGTGGGTCGCTGAGTACCTCGGTGTAGCGAAACCCCGGGATCGTATCGGCGTAGGCTTTTATGCGTGTTGCCTCGCATAAATCTGCCGCACCCCGCACGCCGTAATACAGGTGCACCGGCTGTTGGCAGCCGCTGGCGGCCAGGTCATCGAGCATGCCCAGCAGCGCGGATAAGCCGGTGCCGCCGGCAACCAGCACCAGCGGTTGGGTGACGTGCCTGAGGTAGAAAGCGCCCAGTGGCGCTTCCAGCAGCAGTTCATCGCCGACCTGGCAGCGTTCGCGGATGTAGTTGCTCATCACGCCATCGGGCAGCAGGCGGATCAGGAACTGCAACTGATTGCCCGGGCGGTTGGCGAAAGAGTAGGAGCGCCAACTGTCGGTGCCGGGAATCGACAGGCGGGCATATTGGCCCGGCAAAAAGTCCAATGGGTGTTCAAGCTGCAGGTGCAGGATCGCGGTGCTGGCCGAGACCTGTTGCACTTGGCTCACCGTACTGCGGATTTGTACTGGCCCCGGCGCGTTGCACAGGCTGGAATCAAAATCGAAGTAGAACGCCGCATCGGATTGGACCCGGGTCTGGCAGCTGAGCATTTTGCGTTGTTGCAGGTCGAGGCTGGAGAGGGCTTCCTCGTCTACGTAGTCCTGGCTGTAGTCGCCGGACTCGCAGCGGCCCTGGCAGGTGCCGCATACGCCTTCGCGGCAGTCGAGCGGGATCTTGATGCCGTTGCGCAACGCCGCATCCAACAGGATCTCATTGGCGCCCACCGGGAAAAACAGGGTCTTGCCGTCGGCAAAACTGAAGGCCACTTTGTGATTCATTCGCAGAACTCCGCGAGTTTGATTTTCTATGCCTGCGATTTACCTGTGGCGAGGGAGCTTGCTCCCGCTGGGCTGCGCAGCAGCCCCAAAAAGCCGGGGGCGCTACGCACTGGAGCGCCAACCCGGTCCAGCGGGAGCAAGCTCCCTCGCCACAGGTGTAATGCATCAGGTCACAGGTGATAGAAATCCAGCACCGAGTTGATGGTGTCGTTGAGCAGCAGCGCGTGCTTGCGGGTGATCAACCAACTGTCGCCATCGGGCTTGAGGCTGTAGGTGGCGCTGCCATAGAACTGCTCCGACGTCGCCAGCCGATAGAACAACGTGTGCCAGTTCAACTTCACTTCCAGCAGCCCGCCCGGTTGCTCGGCAATCCGCACGTTGTTGATCAAATGCAGCGTCCTTGGCATCGGCGTGGCCGACGCAGCCTTGCCCGTACGCAGGCGAAACACCCGATCCTCCAGCCCCGAGCGGTTGGCGTAGTAGATCAACGACATTTCGCGCTTCGGGTCGCGGGTGTAGACATGTTCCGAATCCCACTGCGGCAGGTGGAATTCACTCTGCGGGTCGAACAGCTGCACGTAGGCGTCCCAGTCCTGGGCATCGCACAGCTCGGATTTACGATAAAAAAACTGCTCGATCCGGTACTGCAATTGCGCATTCATCATTCCACCTCCCGCAGTTTCAGGGCTTGCTGGTCGAGCCCGTCCAGCAGGAATTTCTGCCAGTTGCGGTGCTGGTTGACGTACAGCCCTTCGTGGGTGAATTCGGTGCCGGTCATCGCCGGCTGGATACCGATGGATTCGCTATTGGGGGTCGGCCCGGTTTCCCAGCGGTGGCTGCCACGGGAAATATCGCTCCAGCGCTCCAGGCGGCCCTGGAAGCCGCGCTGGGCTTCGCGAAATTCCACCAGGTCATCCGGCGTGCCCATGCCCGAGACGTTGAAGAAATCCTCGAACTGGCGAATACGGTTTTCACGGTCGGCGTCAGACTCGTTCTTCACCCCCAGGCACTGGCTGATGATTTCGGTCTTGTTCCACGCGATGGGCCGGATGATCCGCAGCTGCGAGCTGATCTGGTCGAGGAAGAACAGGCTTGGGTAGATGTTCAGGTTGCGTAGGCGGTGCATCATCCATTCGGCTTTTTGCTGGCCGTGTTCTTCGATCAGGCGCGGCATGATGGTGGCGTAGCCCGAACGCACGGTGGGGTTGGGCATGTCGCTGAACAACAGGCTGTGGCCATTGTTGAAGGCGAACCAGCCGTCATCGGTGTTCGCGTCGCCGGCGCCGAGCTTGCTGTAGTCCAGTGTCGTGCCCGAGCCGGTGCCGTTTTCCGTATTGACCTGCTGGCGATGCTGCACCGTGGCCACGTAGTTGTAGTGCACGGTGCTGACGTGATAACCGTCCAGGCCGTTCTCGTTTTGCAGTTTCCAGTTACCGTCGTAGGTGTAGGCGGACTTGCCCGGCAGCACTTCCAGCTCACCGGTGGCCGATTGGGCGACCATCATGTCGAAGAACACTTTGGCGTCGCCGAGGAAGTCTTCCAGGCTGTTGGTGCCGTTCACGTCGAGGCTGATGAAGACGAAGCCCTTGTAGCTCTCGATCCGTGCTTTTTTCAGGCCGCGAGTGGCCTTGTCGAAGCCTTCCGGGTATTCCCCCGGCGCCTTGACCTTCACCAGCCGGCCATCGCTCTTGTAGCACCAGGCATGGAACGGGCAGGTAAACGTGGACTGGTTGCCCTTGCCGACTCGGGTCAGGGTGGTGCCCCGGTGCTGGCAGGCGTTGATCAGCGCGTTGAGCTGGCCTTCGCCGTCGCGGGTTATGATCATCGGCTGGCGCCCGGCGCGCATCGTCACGAAGTCGTGCTTGTTGGCCAGTTCGCTCTCATGACAGGCATAGATCCAGTTTTTTTCGAAGATCAGTTCCATCTCCAGCTCGAACAACTCCGGCTCGGTGAACATGTCCCGGGCGATGCGGAACACCTCATCCACCGGACGGAAGTCCAGGCAGCCTTCGATAAAGCTTTTCCACTGCTCGACGCTTCTTGCACCACTCATGGGAGGCACCTTTTTTGATAATGGCTAGACGGGTAAGCCATTAAGAGGCTGCGGCGGGGCACCGGGCTATCCGGTTAATGGGGGAAGGTGGGCCACTTAGTTGGGCACGAAATACCCACGGCGGTGCAGGGCGGTGGCGGAATGCGCTACTGTCTTGCAAGGCGATTGTCGGAAAAGTCTGCTTGTTATCCACTTAGTCGACGGTTGCTATCCACCCAGTGGCGATCCCGCTGGCGTGGCGCAAAACTTGCTGTCGATCTACCAGGACGCGCCGTCAGAGCGCGCCGGCCACAATTGCCGTGGGTGCCCCGTGATGAGTAGCAATACACGCGATATACGTATCGAGCGCTTCGACCTTGAAGGCGCCTGCAGCTGGATGTCCGGCATTTGCGGGCCGCACCGCCTGCAAACCGCGACGCCGGAGCGCATCCGCTTTCACCACAGCGCCAATGTGTTCAAGTCCCGCGCCACGACGCTGGGGATTATCGAATACGGCACCGACGTCACCATCGACATCGAAGACGCCGAGCACTTCAGCAGCTACAGCCTGACCCTGCCGCTGGTGGGCGAGCAGGAACTGAGCAAGAACGGCGTGCGGCTCAGCTCCAACCGTGACCAGGGCGTGATCATCTCGCCCAACGAACATCAGGTGCTGGAGATCTCCGGCGACTGCCGCAAGTTGCAGGTGGTGATCACCCGCGCGGCGATGAGCGAATCCCTGGAAGGCCTGCTGCAGCGGCCGATTGAAGCGCCGCTGCGCTTCGAGTCGGCGATGGACGCGGTGGACGGCGCTTCCGCGTCGTGGTGGCGCATGGCGCGGTATTTCATCGCCGAGCTGGAGCGCAGCAGTGAGCTGTATGACCAGGTGGCGTTTACCCGGGACCTGGAAAGCTCGCTGATCAAGGGCCTGATCCTGGCCCAGCCGAACAACTATTCCGAAGAGCTGCGGGACGTGCTGGGGGTGAAACTGCCGCACTATTTGATTCGTGCCCGACAGTACATCCACGACAACGCCCGGGAAGCGGTGCACCTGGAGGATCTGGAGGCGGCGGCGGGCGTGTCGCGCTTCAAGCTGTTCGATGCCTTCCGCAAATACTTCGCCCTGTCGCCCATGGCCTATCTGAAGAAATACCGCCTGGGTGCCGTGCGCCAGCAAATCCTCGAACATGGCTCCACGCGCACCATCTCCGAAATCGCCCTGGGCTGGGGCTTTACCCACCTGGGGCGATTCTCGGCCGAATACCGCAAGCTGTTCGACGAATCCCCCAGCCAGACGCTGCAGCGCAACGACGCCCGGCGCATGCGGGGGTGAACACTTTACTCAAAAACAACGGAGATCAACTGTGGGAGCGGGCTTGCTCGCGAATGCGGTGCATCAGCCAACTCATTCGGTGACTGACACTGCGCATTCGCGAGCAAGCCCGCTCCCACATTGGATGTGTGGTGTTCTTTTAAATCAACTCTTCCACCAGTTGCAGGCAATGACTGAGCCCCGGCGACTGGTCATTGATCCGCCGGCTGAGAATGATCGGCGACGTGGCGGTGGCCTCCACCACCGGCGTATAGCCAATGTCTGCGCGGTGCAGCACCTGCACCGAGGCGGGTACCAGGGTCACGCCCATGCCTGCGCCGACCAGACCAATGGCGGTCTGCAATTCGTTGGTCCACTGCGAAACCTTCAGGCTCAAGCCATGGGCATCGAACAGCGCGATCACATGGTCGGCGTAGCTCGGCCGCGGGTTGCCGGGATACAGCACGAAGGGTTCAGCGGCCAATTGCGCCAGGGTGGCCGGGGCGCCCAGCAGGGGATGCCCGGCGGGCAACACCGCCACCAACCGGTCCTCCACCAACACCCGCTGCACAATGGCCGGGTCGTCGATGCGAATCCGCCCGAAGCCCACGTCAATCCGCCCGGCCTTGAGGGCTTCGACCTGTTGCAGCGTGGTCATCTCCGACAGGCCCAACTCCAGCTCCAGGCCATCGTGGCTGCGCAGCCGGCGAATCAACTCCGGCAGCACGCCGTACAGCGTCGACGGCGCAAAACCGATGCCCAGCCAGGTTTTCTGCCCAAGGCCGATGCGCCGGGTGTTGTCACACACCTTGCCCAGTTGCTCCAGCAGCACATTGGCGTGCTCATAGAAAAACCGCCCGGCTTCGGTCAGGCGCAACGGGCGCCCACGCTCCAGCAGGACCACACCCAGTTCGTCCTCCAGTTGCTGGATCTGCCGGCTCAGCGGCGGCTGGGCAATGTGCAGGCGTTCGGCGGCGCGGGTGAAGTTGAGGGTTTCCCCCAGCACCTGGAAGTAACGCAGATGGCGCAGTTCCATAAAGACTCCATTCATACCTTAAGGGTATTGTTCGAGACTCATTCTATATTGGAAGCCAGCAGAGATCCGGAACAGAATCAGGCCAAATCTATAAAGAACCCAACGGGTATTGCCATGCCGATTTGCGCCATCGAGTCGATCGAGACCATCATCGTCGATCTCCCTACCATCCGCCCGCACAAACTGGCGATGCACACGATGCAGAACCAGACCCTGGTGATCATCCGCGTGCGCTGCGCCGACGGTATCGAAGGCATTGGTGAATCCACCACCATCGGTGGCCTGAGCTACGGCAATGAAAGCCCCGACAGCATCAAGATCAACATCGACCGGCACTTCGCGCCGCTGCTGCTCGGCCAGGACGCGAGCAACATCAATGCCGCCATGTTGCGCCTGGAGCGCAGCATCCGGGGCAACACCTTTGCCAAGTCGGGTATCGAAAGCGCCTTGCTCGATGCCCTCGGCAAACGCCTGAACCTGCCGGTCAGCGAATTGCTCGGCGGCCGTGTGCGGGACGCCTTGCCGGTGGCCTGGACCCTGGCCAGCGGCAACACCGAAAAAGACATCGCCGAGGCCGAGAAGATGCTCGACCTGCGCCGGCACCGCATTTTCAAATTGAAGATCGGCGCCGGTGAAGTCAGCCAGGACCTGGCCCACGTCATCGCGATCAAAAAAGCCCTGGGCGACCGCGCCAGTGTGCGGGTCGACGTCAACCAGGCCTGGGACGAAGCCGTGGCCCTGCGCGCCTGCAAGGTGCTGGGGGACAACGGCATCGACCTGATCGAACAACCGATCTCGCGCAACAACCGCGGCGGCATGGTGCGGCTCAACCTGTCGAGCCCGGCGCCGATCATGGCCGACGAATCCATCGAATGCGTGGAAGATGCCTTCAACCTGGCCCGCGAAGGCGCGGCCTCGGTGTTCGCCCTGAAGATCGCCAAAAACGGCGGGCCGCGTGCGGTATTGCGCACCGCAGCGATTGCCGAAGCGGCGGGTATCGGCCTGTACGGCGGCACCATGCTTGAAGGCGGTATCGGCACCCTGGCCTCGGCCCATGCCTTTCTCACCTTGAACAAACTGGCGTGGGACACCGAGCTGTTCGGCCCGCTGCTGCTCACCGAAGACATCCTCGCCGAGCCGCTGGTGTACCGCGATTTCCACCTGCATGTCTCCACCGCTCCGGGCCTGGGCCTGGCCATCGATGAAGAGCGCCTGGCGTTCTTCCGTCGCGATAAATAACAAGAGGACACCTGCGATGTTGTTCCACGTAAAAATGACCGTGAACCTGCCAGTCGACATGAACCCCGAGCGCGCTGCCGGCCTCAAGGCTGAAGAAAAAGCCTTCTCCCAGCGGCTGCAGGAGCAAGGCAAATGGCGCCACCTGTGGCGCATCGCCGGGCTGTACGCCAACTACAGCGTGTTCGATGTCGACAGCGTGCAGGAACTGCATGACCTGCTGATGCAACTGCCGCTTTATCCTTACATGGCCATCGAAGTGAATGCCCTGTGCCGGCATCCATCGTCGATCCGTGAGGATGATCGCTGAGTCTGTTTTTTCACCTAATAATTACAAGATGAGGATTGCACCATGACCATCCGACTTTCCCAGACTGCTCACGCCCAACAGTTTCTCGAAGAAGCCAGCGGCAACCTTAACGACGGCGGCAACCCACGGGCCAAGGCGCTGATCTACCGGATCCTGCGGGACACGGTGAACATCATCGAAGACCTGGAAGTGACCCCGGAAGAGTTCTGGAAGGCGGTCAACTACCTCAACGAACTGGGCAAAAACCAGGAAGCCGGCTTGCTCGCGGCAGGGTTGGGCCTGGAGCATTACCTGGACATGCTGATGGACGCGGCAGACGAGGAAGCCGGCAAATCCGGCGGCACCCCGCGCACCATCGAAGGCCCGCTGTATGTGGCCGGTGCGCCGCTGTCCAAGTTCGAGGCGCGGCTGGACGACGGGCAGGACCCGGGCGTGCCGCTGTTCATGCAGGGCCAGGTGCGCGACACCAATGGCAAGCCGTTGGCGGGGGCGATTGTCGATGTATGGCAGGCCAATACCGGTGGTACGTATTCGTGGTTTGACAGCACGCAGTCGGAGTTCAACCTGCGTCGGCGAATCGAGACCGATGCCCAGGGCAACTACCGTTTTCGCAGCATCGTGCCGTCGGGGTATGGCTGCCCGCCGACCGGCCCGACCCAGCAGTTGCTGGACCAGTTGGGGCGCCATGGCCAGCGGCCGGCGCATATCCACTTCTTCATCTCGGCGCCGGGCCATCGGCACCTGACCACGCAGATCAACCTGTCGGATGATCCGTACCTGCATGATGATTTTGCCTATGCGACGCGGGATGAGTTGATCGCCGAAATTCGCTTCAGCGAGGACGCAAACCTGGCGAAGGAATTTGGTGTGGAAGGGCAGTTTGCGCAGATTGATTTTGACTTTGAGTTGCAGCCTGCGGCGGCGCCGGTAGAGCAGAAGCGCATGCAGCGAGTGCGCGCCCTCGAAGACTGAACGCGGTAAAAAAATGTGGGAGCGGGCTTGCTCGCGAATGCGGTGGATCAGTCAATATTTCCGGTGACTGACACTCCGCCTTCGCGAGCAAGCCCGCTCCCACATTGGCTCTGTATCGTTTGGCCTACTTGCGAACAACCAGGTCGAGCAGATCATCCCGATCCTTGATCTTCTGCAGCACGATCTCCGAGCGAATATCCATCACCCCCGCCGTGCGGTTCAGGTGGTTCACAATGAAATCCGAAAAGTGCTTGAGGTTGCGCGCCTGCACCCGCAGCACATAATTGCTCGCCCCGGTAATCACATACGCACTGGCCACCTCCGGCCACCCCTGCACCTTCTTGATAAACGTCTCGTGCCAATCCTCCACATCCTGGCGTAACGACAGGTGGACGATGGCCTCCAGCTCGATCCCCAGTTGCTCGGCGTTCAACACCGCCCGATAACCACTGATGATTCCCTCGCTTTCCAGCAGGCGCAAACGCCGCAGGCAGGCCGACGGCGACAGGGCGACTTTCTCCGCCAGTTCCTGGTTACTGATACGGCCATCCTGTTGCAGGAAATGCAGAAGGCGCAGGTCGGTGGCGTCGAGAATCATGGTTAGAATAAATCCGCGTGTTTGGGGGTTAAATTCGAATTTCCTACAGCTTAATTAGCCTGTTGCCCACCACTTTGCACGAAAATTCTCTAAAGCTTCGTTCATTATTTGGCTCATTGTTACTACAACAACAGGACTGACCATGACCACCCGCACCCATTGCCTGACCCTCGACGCCCAGGATCCGCTGGCGCCATTGCGCAACCAATTCGCCTTGCCGGCCGGGGTCATCTACCTCGACGGCAACTCCCTCGGTGCGCGCCCGGTAGCGGCACTGGAGCGGGCGCAAGCGGTGATCGCCGAGGAGTGGGGCAATGGCCTGATTCGCAGCTGGAACAGTGCCGGCTGGGCCGACCTGTCCCAGCGCCTGGGCAATCGCCTGGCACCGCTGATCGGTGCCCGCGACGGTGAAGTGGTGATCACCGATACCACCTCCATCAACCTGTTCAAAGTGCTCAGCGCCGCGCTGACCGTGCAACGCGAACGCGCGCCAAGCCGCAAGGTGATCGTCAGCGAAGCGAGCAATTTCCCCACCGACCTGTACATCGCCGAAGGCCTCACCGAACTGCTGCAACAGGGCTACTCCCTGCGCCTGGTCAACAGCCCGGACGAACTGCCGAAAGCCATCGACCAGGACACGGCCGTGGTGATGCTCACCCACGTCAACTACAAGACCGGCTACATGTACGACATGCAGGCCCAGACTGCCTTGAGCCATGAATGTGGCGCGCTGGCGATCTGGGACCTGGCGCATTCGGCGGGCGCGGTGCCGATCGACCTGCATCAGGCCGGTGCCGATTATGCGATTGGTTGCACTTACAAATACCTCAACGGCGGGCCCGGCTCCCAGGCGTTTGTGTGGGTCAACCCGGCGCTGGTGGATGTGGTTACGCAGCCGCTGTCGGGCTGGTTCGGGCATACCCGACAGTTCGCCATGGAATCGCGTTATGCCCCGAGCCAGGGCATCGCCCGCTACCTGTGCGGCACCCAGCCGATTACCTCGCTGGCGATGGTGGAGTGTGGCCTGGATATTTTCGCCCAGACCGATATGGCCAGCTTGCGCTCTAAATCCCTGGCGTTGACCGACCTGTTTATCGAGTTGGTGGAAAGCCGTTGCGCCGCCCACGACCTGACCCTGATCACCCCGCGTGAGCATGCCCGACGGGGTAGCCATGTCAGCTTCGAACACCCGGAAGGCTATGCGGTTATCCAGGCCTTGATCGCTCGTGGCGTGATTGGTGATTATCGTGAGCCGCGCATCATGCGTTTCGGGTTTACCCCGCTGTACACCAGCTTTGCTGAAGTGTGGGATGCGGTGGAAATCCTGGGTGAGATTCTCGATCAGAAAACCTGGGACCAGCCGCAGTTCAAGGTTCGCCACAGCGTCACCTGAGTAAACGCAGAGCAAAAAATGTGGGAGCGGGCTTGCTCGCGAATGCGGTCTATCAGTCTCTGATGTATTGACTGGCACACCGCATTCGCGAGCAAGCCCGCTCCCACAGGGGACAGTGTTTCAACCAGAAAGCAGTGCAATCACAATAATAAAGGGGCACGCCACGTGACCACGCCAGACCAAGGCTTTGCCGAAATCACCAATCGCGAACTGGGCCTCAGGCGCCAGCTCACTTCCGGCCAGATGAGCATGATCGCCATCGGTGGCGCCATCGGCACCGGGCTGTTCATGGGCAGCGCCTACGCCATCGGCTATGCCGGGCCCAGCGTGCTGGTCAGCTATGCCATCGGTGCGCTGATCACTTTGCTGTTGATGGGCTGCCTGGCGGAGATGACCGTGGCGCATTCCACCTCGGGCTCCTTCGGCGCGTATGCCGAATTTTACGTCAGCCCGCTGGCCGGTTTCCTGGTGCGCTATGCGTACTGGGCGGCGATTGTGCTGGCGGTGGGCGCCGAGGTCACGGCGGTGGCGATGTACATGAAGTACTGGTTTGCCAACGTGCCGGAATGGGTGTGGATCGTCTCGTTCTCCAGCGTGTTGATCGTGCTCAACGCCATCAGCGTCAAGACCTTCGGCAACTTCGAGTACTGGTTCTCCACGATCAAGATCAGCGCCATCGTTGGCTTCATCATCCTCGCGGTGTACGTGGTGTTCGGCTCCGGCAACCCGGATTACGGTGTGCAGAACTACGCGGCCCACGGCGGCTTTTTCCCGAACGGGTTGAGCGGCATGTGGATCGCGGTGATCGTCTCGATCTTCAGTTACCTGAGCGTGGAAATGATCGCGGTGGCCGCCGGTGAAGCGGCCGACCCGGAGCAGGCGGTGAAAAAAGCCTTCCGCGCGACCATCGTGCGGCTGGTGGTGTTCTACCTGCTGACCCTGGCGCTGATGTTGGCCATCGTGCCGTGGAACCAGGCTGGCCACGCCCAGAGCCCGTTCGTCACGGTGATGCAGACCATCGGCATTCCCGGCGCCACCGGGGTGATGAACTTCGTGATCCTGATCGCTGCGCTGTCGGCGATGAACAGCCAGCTCTACATCACCACCCGCATGATGTTCAGCCTGTCCCGCGCCGGTTTTGCGCCCAAGTCCATGGGCGCCTTGAGCAAGAGCGGGATCCCGTTGAACGCCTTGTTGCTGTCCAGCTCGGGCATTGCCCTGGCGACCCTGCTGAACGTGGTGTACCCGGAAAGCTCGTTCACCCTGATGATGGCGATCTCGATGTTTGGCGCGATCTTCACCTGGTTCATGATCTTCCTCACGCACCTGTTTTTCCGCCGCTACCGCAAGCGTCACGGCGGGGCGAAGCTGTCGTTCCAGCTGGCGCTGTTTCCCTACAGCACGCTGCTGGGCCTGGTGCTGATGGGCGCGGTGATGATCACCACGTTCTTCACCGATGCGTTCAAGATGACGCTGGTGTTCGGGGTGCCGTTCCTGCTGATTCTGTCGCTGGTGTACTACGTATTCTTCCGCAAGGGCGCGGCCAAGGCATCGAACAAGGCTTTGGCATAACCCGGCAATTGCTCGAACTCGCGGGCGCATAACAGCAGTTTGCGACAGGCCCAATCCTCGCTCAGGGGTTGGGCCTTGAAGCGCCGCTCCAACGGCCAGCGTTCCAGCGCCGCCAGGGGCACGATCCCCAGCCCGGCGCCCCGGGCGACCATGCGAATCAGCCCGTCAAACCCATCAGCGCGGATGCGTGTCTGCAAGCGAAAGCCTGCGTGCAATGCCTGTTCCTCCAGGTACACCGCCAGCGCGCTGTCGGCGGCCAGGCCCACGTAGTCGTGCTGCAAGCTGTCGATAAAACTCACGGTGCGCCCGGTCAGCGGGTGATCCAGCGGCATGATCAGCACCAGCGGGTCGTCGCGAAAGGGCAGGGTTTGCAGGCCGTGGGTGTCTACTGCGTCGGAAATAATTCCCAGGTCTGCCGCGCCCTGGCGCAAGGCGTGGGTGATGCGCAGGCTTGGCAGTTCCTGCAGGTCGATGTCGAGGTTGGGGTGCTCGTGCAGAAAGTCCGCCAACAGTTCCGGCAGGTATTCGCTCAGGGCGGTGGTGTTGCACAGCAGGCGCACCTGGCCCTTGACGCCGTTGGCGTATTCCGCGAGGTCTTGCTGCAGGTGATCGGCTTGCTGCAACAGCAGGCGGGCGTGACGGGCGAGGGCTTTGCCCGCAGCAGTCGGGGTGATGCCACGGCGGCCACGTTCAAGAAACTCGATGCCCAGGGAGGCTTCCATCGCCCGGATCCGTGCACTGGCCGCCGCCAGGGACAAATGGCTGCGGCCGGCGCCGGCGGTGATATTGCCGGTGTCGAGGATGTGCAGGTACAGGCGCAGGTCGATCAGGTCAAAGTGCATGTGCTGGGGATCTCAGTGTCTGTACGGGCCTCTTCGCGAGCAAGCCCGCTCCCACATTTAGATCTGTGAACCCTTTCAAAATGTGGGAGCGGGCTTGCTCGCGAAGAGGTCATCTGCCTCATGCAAAACAAGAGGCTGCCTCAGTATATGGCGAATTTTCAGACATCACCCAAACCTGCAAAATCGACCCATGAATACCTTACTCGCGTTCTACAAAAACCTCGGCCCGGCCCTGACATTGCTGGTGGTCGGCACCTTCCTGCTGGCCGGTACGGTCAAGGGCGTCATCGGCCTGGGCCTGCCCACCGTCGCCATGGGCATGCTCGGCCTGGCTATGTTGCCGGCGCAGGCTGCGGCGTTGCTGATCATCCCGTCCACCGTCACCAACCTCTGGCAACTGGCCTTCGGCGGTCACCTGAGCGCGTTGATCAAACGCCTGTGGCCGATGCTCCTGCTGATTTTCCTCGGCACCGGGCTGGGCTCGGTGTGGCTGGGCATGGATGGCGGGCATTGGGTGGTGCGGGCGTTGGGCGGCGCGCTGCTGGTGTATGCCTTGAGCGGGCTGTTGCTGCCGACGTTCAAGGTAAGCCCGGCCACCGAGCGTTGGCTGGGCCCGCTGTGCGGCGTGCTGACCGGGGTGATCACCTCGGCCACTGGGGTGTTCGTGATACCGGCGGTGCCGTATCTGCAAGCGTTGGGCTTGAACCGCGATCAGCTGGTGCAAGCGTTGGGGCTGTCGTTCACCGTGTCGACGCTGGCGCTGGCAGCCGGGCTGTTCTGGCGTGGCAGCCTGGGCGGCGGTGAATTGAACGCCTCGTTGTTGGCGCTGGTTCCCGCGCTGCTCGGGATGTGGCTGGGCCAGGCCCTGCGCCAGCGCATCAGTGCCGTGCTGTTCAAGCGGGTGTTCTTTATCGGCATGGCCACGCTGGGAGGTCATCTGCTGATCAGTGGTTAACAATATGCCGTTGATTCGTGCGCCTTGGTCAAATGTATTTTGCCGCCGGGACGCTTATTCCAAAGCGCCGACCCCGTTACCCTGCCTTCAGACATTTAATCTTTAGGCATCCCCTATGAAAAAAGTACTCCTGCTCAACGGCGGTAAGAAATTCGCCCATTCCGACGGTCGCTACAACAGCACCCTGCATGAAGCCGCCCTGGCGGTACTGGACCGTGGCGGCATCGACGTCAAGGAAACCCACATCGACGCCGGCTACGACGTGGCCGAAGAAGTCGCCAAATTCCTCTGGGCCGACGTGATCATCTACCAGATGCCCGGCTGGTGGATGGGCGCCCCGTGGATCGTCAAGAAGTACATCGATGAAGTCTTCACCGAAGGCCATGGCAGCCTGTACGCCAGCGACGGCCGCACCCGCTCCGACTCGTCGCAGAAATACGGCAGCGGTGGCCTGATCCAGGGCAAGCAATACATGCTGTCCCTGACCTGGAACGCTCCTCAGCAAGCGTTCGACGACCCCACCGACTTCTTCGAAGCCAAGGGCGTGGACGCGGTGTATTTCCCGTTCCACAAGGCCAACGAGTTCCTCGGCATGACCGGCCTGCCGACCTTCCTCTGCGTGGACGTGATGAAACGCCCGGCCATCGAAGCCGACGTGGCGCGTTATGAACAGCATCTGGCACAGGTGTTTAACCTGAGTCTGTAATGCGGCTAGTATCCGTGCAGCCGCTATAAAGAGGATTCACGTTGAAAGCCCGATCCGATGAGCTACAGATCTTCGTCTGCGTGATTGAATGCGGGTCGATTTCCGCCGCAGCCGAGCAGGTCGGGCAGACGCCGTCGGCGGTCAGCCGCACTTTGTCGCGCCTGGAAGCCAAGCTCGACACCACCCTGATCAACCGCACCACCCGGCGCATGGACTTGACCGAAGAGGGCAAGTATTTCTTCGAGCGGGCCAAGGTGATCCTCGAGCAGATGGACGACCTGGAAGAACGCCTGTCGTCGCGCCAGCAAACCCCGTCGGGGCGCCTGCGGATCAACGCGGCGTCGCCGTTCATGCTGCATGCGATCGTGCCGTACATCGCCGAGTTTCGTGGCCTGTACCCGGATATCCAGCTGGAACTGAACAGCAACGACCTGATCATCGACCTGCTGGAGCAGAGCACCGACATCGCGATTCGCATCGGCGCCCTGGCCGACTCGACGTTGCACGCCCGCTCACTGGGTTGCAGCCCGCTGCATATCCTCGCCAGCCCGGTGTATCTGGAACAGCACGGCACGCCCACGACCGTTGCCGAACTGGCCGAACACACGTTGCTCGGCTTCACCCAGACCGAAACCCTCAACCACTGGCCGTTGCGCCATGTGCACGGCGATCGCTGGCAAATCCAGCCTGGCGTTGCCGCTTCCAGCGGTGAAACCTTGCGCCAGCTGGCGCTGGAAGGGCAGGGCATCACCTGTTTATCGGACTTCATGACCGCCCAGGACATCAAGACCGGGCGCCTGATACCGGTGCTGGCCGAGTTCAACAGCGGCTATCGTCAACCGATCAATGCGGTGTACTACCGCAACTCGCAATTGGCCTTGCGCATCCAGTGCTTCCTGGACTTTATCCAGGGCAAGCTGGTCAGCTACGCCAGCTGATTCGTGACCTCTGCGCAAGATTGAATTGGGCAATACGGACTTATTCGGAATGGATAGGTCCGCAATACTGAGTCCATCAATTACTCACGCAGGGAGACACCTCCATGAACGTATTCATTACCGGCGCTGCCGGTTTTATCGGCGGTTCCATCGCCACTGGCCTGGTCAAGGCCGGCCATAACGTCACCGGCCTGGTGCGCAGCACCGAACAGGCTGCGGAAATGACGGCACTGGGCATCACGCCGGTAATCGGTACGCTGGATGACAGCGCGCTGTTGACCGAGCAGGCGAAGAAAGCTGACGCGGTGATCAACGCCGCCAGCAGCGACCATCGCGGCGCCGTGGAAACCTTGCTGGCCGCGCTGCGCGGTTCCAACAAAACCTTCCTGCACACCAGCGGTTCGAGCATCGTCGGCGATGCGTCGGGCGGTAAGTCCAGCGATGTCATCTACTTTGAAGACAACCTGCCGGCGCCGACTGTCGACAAGGCTGCTCGCGTGGCCATCGACAACCTGATCCTGGCTGCCGCCAAAGATGGCGTGAACTCGGCAGTGATCTGCAACACCCTGATCTACGGTCACAGCCTGGGCGTCAAGCGCGACAGCGTGCAGTTGCCACGCTTGCTCAAGCAGGCACGCAAAAGCGGTGTAGTGCGGCATGTGGGCACCGGGCAGAACATCTGGTCCAACGTGCACATTGAAGACGTGGTTGCGTTGTACCTGCTGGCGCTGGAAAAGAATGTGCCGGGCACTTTCTACTTTGTGGAGAGTGGCGAAGCGGCGTTTGTCGACATGACCACCGCGATTGCCGAAGCGCTGAAGCTGGGTAAACCACAGGACTGGCCATTGGCGGATGCCGAGGCCGAGTGGGGTTATGAAATGGCCAACTATGGCCTGGGCTCCAACAGCCGGGTGCGCGGCAAGCATGCGCGGGAATTGCTGGGATGGGCGCCGAAGCGGACCTCCGTAGTTGAGTGGATTCGCAACGAGATGGTGTGATGTTCGCTTGAGACCGAGGCGAGCTCTTCGCGAGCAAGCCCGCTCCCACACTTAACCGAGTTCCAACTTTGGAATGCGGTCAAATGTGGGAGCGGGCTTGCTCGCAAAAGGGGCGACTCGGTCCAACGGTCTTACCCAACACTAGCCCCACCCCGCCCAATTCCGTACCATCCCCCGCCTAATCCCCCGCAACTCCCCGGTACTTCAATGAACCTCACCCGTCTGCGCGCCGACGCCCTGGCCGGACTCACCACGTCTTTTGCCTTGCTGCCCGAATGCATCGCCTTTGCCCTGGTGGCTCATCTCAACCCGCTGATGGGCCTTTACGGCGCATTCATCATCTGCACCCTCACCGCGCTGTTCGGCGGCCGGCCTGGCATGGTCTCCGGGGCCGCCGGCTCGATGGCGGTGGTGATCGTCGCGCTGGTGGTGCAGCACGGCGTGCAGTATCTGTTGGCCACGGTATTACTGGGCGGGTTGATTATGGTCGCCTTCGGCCTGTTGCGCCTGGGCAAGCTGGTGCGCATGGTGCCGCACCCGGTGATGCTCGGGTTCGTCAACGGCCTGGCGATCATCATTGCCTTGGCGCAGCTGGAGCATTTCAAGAGCGGTGACACCTGGCTCAGCGGCACGCCGCTGTACGTGATGACCGGGCTGGTCGCGGCAACCATGGCCATCGTCTACCTGCTGCCGCGCCTGACCCGCGCCGTACCGCCAGCCCTGGTGGCGATCCTCGGCGTAGGCCTGGCGGTGTACCTGCTCGGCCTGCCGACCCGCACTCTGGGCGACATGGCCCACATCGCCGGCGGCCTGCCGACCTTCGCGCTGCCACAGATTCCCTGGACCCTCGAAACCCTGCACATCATCGCGCCCTACGCGATCCTGATGGCCATGGTCGGCCTGCTGGAAACCCTGCTGACCCTCAACCTCACCGACGAAATCACCGAAACCCGCGGCTACCCGGACCGCGAAAGCGTGGCCTTGGGTGCCGCCAACATGGTCTCGGGCCTGTTCGGCGGCATGGGCGGCTGCGCGATGATCGGACAAACCGTGATCAACCTCAGCTCCGGCGGGCGCGGGCGCTTCTCCGGGGTATTTGCCGGGGTGATGATCCTGCTGTTCATTCTGTTTCTGTCACCGCTGATCGAGCGCATTCCGCTGGCGGCGCTGGTGGGGGTGATGTTTGTGGTGTCCCAGCAGACGTTTGCCTGGGCGTCCCTACGGGTGATCAACAAGGTGCCGCTCAACGACGTGCTGGTGATCATGGCGGTGACGGTGATTACCGTGTTCACCGACCTGGCGACGGCGGTGCTGTGCGGGATTGTGATTGCGGCGCTGAACTTCGCCTGGCAGCAAGCGCGCGAGCTGTACGCGGATGAGCACATGGAAGCGGACGGCAGCAAACTCTATCGGGTGCACGGCACGCTGTTTTTTGCCTCGACCACGCCGTTTTTGAATCGCTTCGATCCGGCCAACGACCCGGCCCAGGTGACGCTGGATTGCCGTCACTTGAGCTTCGTCGACTATTCGGCGATTGCTGCGTTGATGACCTTGCGCGAGCGCTACACCAAGGCCGGCAAGCATTTGCGGGTGCTGCACCTGTCCGAGCGCTGCCGCAAACTGCTCAAGCGCGCCCGGGTGCAGCACGACTGACCGTTGTTTAAGCGCAATGATCGTTCCCACGTTCTGCGTGGGAACGCCGCTTTGGACGCTCCGCGTCCGCTCCTAAAGTCGTGACGCGGAGCGTCACAGGATGCGTTCCCACGCAGAGCGTGGGAACGATCATGGTCCGACCAGGTTTTCCAGTTCCTGGGCGCGGGTCTGGGTCATGTCCAACACGCAGCCGGAGCCGTTGACCTGATCAATGGTGCCGCCGGTGGCCGAGCCGATGAAGCCGCAGTTGGCATCGCGAAACTTGAGCCACTGGCGTTGTACGTCCTGCAGCTGCTGCTTGCGGTTGCCTTCCATTGCGGTCATCGCGGTTTTGTAGGCGGTGTTCAGGCGCGCGTCCTGCACCTTGGTTTCCTTGGCGTTGCAATCGACCATGTCGGCGGTGGTGTTGGCACCGTCCATGCATTTTTTCAGTGCCGGGTTCTCGTCGGCCGAAGCCGTGCCGCACAAGGCCAGCAACAGTGCGCCGGCGGCGAAAGGAACAAGCAGGGGGTTACGATTCATTCTGGGTTTTCCTGGTCATGAGTCGGTGTGCAGTCTAAGACTCGGCCTGCGCAGTTGAGTTTCCAGCCCCGGCGATCTTCATGTAAGAACGCCCCCCGAATTTTCATCCACTGACCCTGGGCATATCCCTGCGCGACAGGGCTTGTCTGTGGGCGAAAATTACTTTCATAAAAATTGAAAATGCACCTCGGTAATGATTTATGACTTTCACAACCTATTCGACGTGACCCTTTCCGAGGAGTACCGCATGGCCGCATCACCGGGGTATTGGCTGTTGATCTACGCCGCCATCGCCATCATTGCATTGATCGTATTGATCGCGCGTTACCGGCTCAACCCGTTTATCGTCATCACCCTGGTGTCTATCGGCCTGGCGCTGTTGGCCGGGATGCCGGCGGACACGATCATGGGCTCCTACGAGGCCGGCGTCGGCAAGACGCTGGGGCATATTGCGCTGGTGGTCGCGCTGGGTACCATGCTCGGCAAGATGATGGCCGAGTCCGGTGGCGCCGAGCAGGTGGCGCGCACGCTGATCAACCGGTTCGGCGAGCGTAACGCGCACTGGGCAATGGTGTGTATCGCGTTCCTGGTGGGGCTGCCGCTGTTTTTCGAGGTCGGTTTTGTGTTGCTGGTGCCGATCGCGTTTACCGTGGCGCGGCGGGTGGGCGTGTCGATCCTGATGGTCGGCCTGCCGATGGTGGCCGGCTTGTCGGTGGTGCATGCGCTGGTGCCGCCGCATCCGGCGGCGATGATGGCGGTGCTGGCCTATAACGCCTCGGTCGGGCAGACGGTGCTGTATGCAATTTTGATCGGCATACCCACCGCGATCATTGCCGGCCCGCTGTACGCCAAGTTCATCGTGCCGCACATTCACCTGCCAGCGGAAAACCCGCTGGAGCGCCAGTTCATCGACCGCGAGCCGCGCACCCGCCTGCCGAGTTTCGCCCTGACCATGGGCACCATCCTGTTACCGGTTGTGCTGATGATGATCGGCGGCTGGGCCAACCTGATTTCCACACCGGGCACCGCCTTTAACCAGTTCCTGTTGTTTATCGGTAACTCGGTGATTGCGCTGCTGGTGGCGACCCTGGTGAGCTTCTGGACGCTGGGCCTGGCCCAGGGTTTCAACCGCGAATCGATCCTCAAGTTCACCAACGAATGCCTGGCACCGACCGCCAGCATCACCTTGCTGGTGGGCGCGGGCGGTGGTTTGAACCGGATTCTGGTGGACGCCGGGGTCACCAATGAAATCCTCGGCCTGGCCCACGCTTTCAACCTGTCGCCTTTGGTGATGGGCTGGCTGTTCGCCGCGCTGATGCGCATCGCCACCGGCTCGGCCACCGTGGCCATGACCACGGCCTCAGGCGTGGTCGCACCGGTTGCGATGGGCCTGGGTTATCCACACCCGGAATTGCTGGTGCTGGCCACCGGCGCGGGTTCGGTAATCTTTTCCCACGTGAACGACGGCGGCTTCTGGCTGATCAAGGAATACTTCAATATGACGGTGATCCAGACCTTCAAGACCTGGACCGTGCTGGAGACCCTGATTTCGGTGGTCGCCTTCGGTCTGACTTATGGTTTGTCCTGCATCTTGTAACCCGGAGCCGAACCGATGGACATCCTCTACCAGATCCGCGCCCGCCAGGATTCCTTCAGCGCCGGCGAAGGGCGTATCGCCAGGCTGATGCTCGATGATGTCGGCTTTGCAGCGTCCGCCAGCCTGGAAGAATTGTCCCAACGGGCCGAGGTCAGCACCGCCACCTTGTCGCGTTTTGCCCGCAGCGTCGGCTGCCGCGACCTGCGTGACCTGCGCCTGCAACTGGCCCAGGCCAGCGGCGTCGGCAGCCGTTTCCTCGACCCGGCGGGCCTGCCGGAGCAGTCGGCGTTTCACCGGCAGATTCTCAGCGATATCGAGGCGACGTTGCGCCGGCACCTGTCCGGTTTCAACCAGCGCAGTTTTGTCGACGCCGTGAGCCTGCTGGGCAATGCGCGGATGATCCACGCGTTCGGCATGGGCGGGCCGTCGAGCCTGTGCAGCGACGAGTTGCAAGTGCGCCTGGTGCGCCTGGGCTACGCGATCAACGCCTGCCACGACCCGGTGATGATGCGCGTGACCGCCGCCACCCTGGGCCCGGAGCATGCGCTGATCGTCTGCTCGCTGACCGGCATCACCCCGGAGGTATTGGGCGTGGTGGCGCTGGCACGCAACTACGGCGCAAAAATCATCGCCATCACCCTGCCGGATTCACCGCTGGCGCAGTTGGCCGACGTGCTGCTGCCGCTGCAACCGGCCGAAACCAGTTTTATCTACAAGCCAACGGCGGCGCGCTACGGAATGCTGTTGGCCATCGATGTGCTCGCTACCGAGCTGGCCTTGGCCATGCCGGACGACAACCAGGAACGCCTGCGACGGATCAAGCTGGCCCTGGACGATTATCGCGGCGGCCCTGACAGCCTGCCGCTTGGAGATTGAGATGAAGTACCACACGCTGATCCGCCAGGCGCTGATCATTGATGGCAGCAACACCCCCGGCTATGTCGCCGATGTGGCAGTGCACGAGGGCCGTATCGAGAAGATCGGCGACCTGTCCCGGGACAGCGCCGAGCATGAAATCGACGCTGCCGGGCGCGTATTGGCGCCGGGGTTTATCGACGTGCACACCCACGACGACACGGTGGTGATCCGTCACCCGCAGATGCTGCCCAAGCTGAGCCAGGGCGTGACCACGGTGATTGTCGGCAACTGCGGCATCAGCGCCTCGCCCGTGAGCTTGCAGGCTGATCCGCCGGACCCGATGAACCTGCTGGGCACCGCCGAGGCCTTTGCCTACCCACGGTTCAGCGATTACCGCGCGGCGGTGGAAAATGCCCACCCGGCCGTCAATGTGGCGGCGCTGATCGGCCACACCGCGCTGCGCAGCAACCATATGGACGACCTGCACCGTACCGCCACGCCGGGTGAAATCACCGCGATGCGCGTGCAGTTGCAGGAGAGTCTGGCGGACGGTGCCCTGGGTTTATCCACCGGGCTTGCATACGCGAGCGCCTTCAACGCCGAGACCGATGAAGTGCTGCAGTTGAGTGAAGAACTGACGGCGTATGGCGCGGTGTACACCACCCATTTGCGCAGCGAATTCGAACCGGTGCTGGAGGCGATGGACGAGGCTTTTCTGATCGGCCGGCATGCCAAGGCGCCGGTGATCATTTCCCACCTCAAGTGCGCGGGCGCCGGTAACTGGGGGCGCAGTCCGCAGTTGTTGGCCTCGCTGGAACACGCGGCGAAGACCCACCCGGTGGGCTGCGATTGCTACCCGTATGCGGCCAGCTCTTCGACCCTGGACCTCAAGCAAGTCACCGATGCGTTTCGCATCACCATCGCCTGGTCTGCGCCGCATCCGGAAATGGGCGGGCGGGATCTGCAGGATATCGCCGCCGAGTGGGCGGTGCCGCTGATGGACGCCGCCCGCCGCCTGCAACCCGCCGGGGCGGTGTATTACGGGATGGACGAGACCGACGTGCAGCGCATCCTGGCGCATCCGCTGTCGATGATTGGCTCGGATGGTTTGCCGGAAGATCCGTTTCCTCATCCACGTCTGTGGGGCGCGTTTCCCCGGGTACTGGGGCATTTCAGCCGGGACCTTGGCTTGTTCCCGCTGCACACCGCCGTGCACAAGATGACCGGACTGTCGGCAGCGCGCTTTGGCTTGGCCGAGCGCGGTGAAATCCGTGAAGGACACTGGGCCGATCTGGTGCTGTTTGATCCGTTGCGGGTGCGGGATGTGGCGGACTTCAAAGAGCCGCAGCGCGCGGCGGAAGGGATTGACGGTGTGTGGGTCAACGGCGTGCTCAGCTACAGCGACGGGCAGGCCAACGGGCAGCGTCCCGGACGATTCCTGGCGCGCAGTGGGGATTTGCGAAACGGGTTTGCGGCCGTATAGTGGCCGCTCTCAAACACGGAGCAATCGCCATGCACTTAGGAAAAGTCACCCCCATCTTGCGCAGTTTCGACGAGGCCAAAACGTTGGAGTTCTACGTCGACTTCCTGGGGTTCAAGGTCGATTGGCAGCACCGGTTTGAAGACAACTTTCCGCTGTACCTGCAGGTGTCGCTGGGGGACTGCGTGCTGCACTTGTCCGAGCACCATGGCGATTGCACGCCAGGTGCGGCGGTGCGGATTCAGGCTCAAGGGTTGGAAGCGTACCAGCAACAGTTGCTGGCCAGGAATTACCGCAACGCCAAGCCGGGGATTGAAGACACGCCATGGGGCAGCCGCGAGATGAGCATCAGCGACCCGTCGGGGAACCGGTTGGTGTTTGTTGAAGAAGTCAGCAGATGAGGCTGCGCGCATAAATCGCAGGCAATAAAAAACCGCCTTAGTAGGGCGGTTTTTTATTGCAATCCCAGTTCGCGGCTGGGGTTGCGCCTCACCGGAAGCATTGACCTGCTGACCGGATACTACTGTCGGTTCAGGCATCACGCAAGGCCTGGTGACACTCGGTGTTTTCAGTTCTTTGAGATCTACGCTATTTAAGGACGACTGCAAAAACTGGCAATAAATTCTTGGAGCGTTACCGGTGGATTAGTTCTCCCAGGTCACACCTTTGAGCGGGATGTTGGTTAGTATCGCCCCCGTTCTGTGTATGTCGTTTGTAGGTGGGCTGGGTACGCGCGCGAATTTATGGACCGAACGCCACGGGCTAGTAATCCGTGCCGGATTCATGCGGGAGGACCCAAAGCCCGGCCGCCTCACTGGAAGCATTGACCTGCGTCCGAAGGCTCACGTGTTCCGGTAAGTGCGCTGGAGGTAGGCCCAACTGATGGAGGGCCGAGTATGTCCAAGTTTGCACGACGTACGTGGGACCTCGTAGTGAACTCCCTGCGTGTTTATCACGTGTGGAAATTCCTGCGGGACAGCTTTGATGACCGTTAAGGTCTGAGAAGTGGGCCGCCCCGGTTTCGACCGGGGCGGCTTTTTTGTACCTGGGATTTACACCCGGAAATGGCTGACCATCTGTTGCAACTGCCCGCCCAAACGCGCCAGTTCCACACTCGACTTGGCCGTCTCGTCACTGGCCGCTGCCGTCTGCTCCGACACGTCCCGCACATTCACGATACTGCGGCTGATCTCTTCCGCCACGGCACTCTGCTGCTCGGCGGCTGCGGCGATCTGCTGGTTCATCGACTGGATATTCGACACCGTACGGGTGATGTTTTCCAGTGACACACCGGCCTTGCGCGTCAGTTCGACGCTGCTGTCGGTGAGGCTGCGGCTGTTGTTCATCACGGCGGCCACTTGCTGGGTGCCGTTCTGCAAACCGGCCACCAGGCCTTCGATTTCTTCGGTGGATTTCTGGGTGCGCTGGGCCAGGCCGCGCACCTCATCGGCGACCACCGCAAAACCGCGACCGGCTTCACCGGCACGCGCTGCTTCGATGGCGGCGTTGAGCGCCAGCAGGTTGGTCTGCTCGGCCACGGCCTTGATCACGTCCATCACGCTGCCGATCTTGTTGCTCTCTTGTTGCAGGTGCGTCATGGCGTCGGTGGAGCGTGCCACTTCAGCTGCCAGGCGTTCGATCTGGGCGATGGCTTCGGCCACCACCTTGTCACCGGCACGGGCTTCACCGTCGGCGGCCGAGGCAGCCTGGGACGCTTGTTCGGCGTTGCGTGCGACTTCCTGCACGGTGGCAGTCATTTCGTGCATGGCGGTGGCCACTTGATCGGTCTCGATCTTCTGGCTGTTGACCCCGGCACTGGTCTGTTCGGTCACGGCCGACAGCTCTTCGGCGGCGCTGGCGATCTGGGTCACGCCGTCGCGGATGCCGCTGATCAGTTCACGCAGGGTGGTGCCCATGCGCTGGATGCCTTGCTGCAACACGCCGAGTTCGTCGCGGCGGGTCACCTGGATGTTGTGGCTCAGGTCGCCGGAAGCGATGCGCTCCACCACGGCGAGGGTCTCGCGCAGTGGGCGGGTGATCTGGCGGGTGATGATCAACGCAGCCACGATGCCCACCAGCAAGGCCAGCAATGTGCTGATCAGTTGCAGGCTGCGGGCCTGGGCGCTTTCGGCGTCGCGGCGTTGCAGCTGGATGTCGTACAGCTTGTCGCTGATGGTGACAATGTCGGTGCCCTGGGTGGTCATTTCTGCCCGGGCCGAGACGATGTTGGCGTTGGCCGCCTTGTAGTTCTGCACCGCGCTGCGATAGGCGCCGAGGGCGGTTTCCAGGGCGGTCAGTGCAGGCTGTTGGCTGGCGCCAAACGCTGCGTGCAGGCCTTTCAGACCGTCGATGGCTTTCTCGATCTGCGCGGCGGCGCGGGCTTCAGTCTCGGCGTTGACGTTACCGGTGTAGCCGCGCACTTCGTAGCGGGCCAACTGGAACTGTTCCTTGGCGCTGGTCACGGCCTCGAACTGGGCAAAGCGCTCGGTGCTCTCGGGCATCTGGCGCACGCTGGCGTCCAGGGCACTGATCTGCGCATTGGCGATGTCAGCCTTGTCGCCCATGACCTGGCGCGCGGCGTTACCGTTGCGGTAGGCCTCGCGCATTTTGTTCAAGGACTGCTGGTAAGCGGTGATGATCGCTTTTTGCTCATTGAGCAGCTTGAGGTTGTCCGGGCTCTTGAAGCTGTCCAGCAGCTTCTGTTGCTGGGCCACAAAACCGTCGAGGTTGGTCTGCACGTTTTGCGCCACGGCTTCGTCGCCGTTGGCCAACATGTATTGCAGGCGCACGATGCGCAGTTTGGTCAGCGAAGCGTTGAGCTGGGTGATGTCGCTCATCCAGTTGCTGCGGTCGATCAGGCCGCCCAGGCTGGTCCAGCCGGTGAGCGCGAGGATCGAGGTGAGGACCAGTACCAGGCCGAAGCCCAGGCCCAGTTTCATGTTGACGCTGATGTTGCCGAACCAACTATTCATCGCATTCCTCCAGGAACAGATTTGCGGGTACATCCGGTTGCTGGAAGTAGCGACCAGCCGATGGGTAGTCAGGAGGTATCGGCAGCCCTGGCGAGAGCTGAAACGGTTTTTTCGTGAGGGCAGGATTTATGGAACGTGAGCGACGAGCGGTCGCACCGCCCTCATGCAGAGGGCGGTGCGAGGATCAGTGGACTTGGCGCATTCTTTTGCTGGTGGTGATGATGTCGATCAACGCTTCCCTGCTGCTGAAACGGCGGTCATCCAGGTTCCAGCGATTGACGAAGTGCCCCCTGGCATCCTGCTGCAACGCGGTGTGGACCAGTACGCCGTCGCGGTTTTTATGGACCATCTCCAACCCATCGTCCAGGGTGCGCTGAAGCAGATAGTCGCCTTTGCGCCGCAGGCGTTGTTCGAGGCTGAGGGGTGGTGCGGGCGTGGCAGGTAGCGGCAATGGCGCACCGGCGACTTCGACGTTTTTCTTGAAGTCGTGGCGCACCAGTGGCCATTGCTGCTCGCGCGGCAGCGCCTGGACGCTGGCGGGCTCACGCACAAAGCCACTGGCCGAGCCGGGAGGCACATCGTCCAGCAGCAGACTGATGCCGTTGTTGAGCTCGGCAATGCCCGGTACGCCGCGATGGGTATTGGCGTGCGTTTCGCCCACCAGCGCGACCCACTTGTGTGGCCCCTGTTGAAGCTGATCGGCGCGGATCACCTGGGTTGCAAAGTAGTTGAACATTGATGTCCTGGAGGCGGGCATGCCGTCCACCCGCAAGCTGGCGACACAGTCGAGTGCGCGGATCCGCACGTTATGCTTCATCGCCACCTGCACCAGGCTGACAAAACCGTAGGGGCTGTCGGCCGGTACGCCGTGGCCTTTGTCCAATGCGTTGAGGTAGCTCCACAGTTCATCTGGCATAAAGCCCAGGCTGTGGACGATATCCAGGTCGGCTTGATGCAGCTCGGTGGTGAGTTGCTCCATGTACAGGGTTTTTACTTCTCGCGGGCCCTTCAGGTATTCCATGTGCCGGCTGAGGAAGCCTTTGCTCGACGTACCGGCGTGGGCTTCGCCGACTACCAGGCCATCGGCGGTGTCCAGCAGTTGATCGATAAATTTCGCCTCATCCAGGGCCGGGTCGACCACAGGCAGTGCTCCCCGAGCAGGCGGTGTGTGTTCGGTAAAAAACGCCTGGGCCTGATCCTGAAGTTTTTTGCGGGTCTGGTCGAAGGTGGTTTGCGCTGCGCGACGGCTGCTGGCGGTCTCCCTGTAGGCGGTGGCGAAGAGCGCTTCACGCGTGCCTATCGGCAAGGTGATTTCCTCGCTGATCAGGCCCAGGTGTTCATGGGGCAGGTCAAAGGTGCTGAAGTGGCGCGGCGCCTCAACAGGCAGAGGGCGCGTTGGCCGTAGCGCGTGTGAGCGCTCCACCGAGGGCCCCGGGTGCGGCGCCGGTTGGCGTGCCGTGTGCAGCGACAGCTTCAGGTCGCCCTTGGCCAGGGCATCGCCGGGAATGCCGCCGGCCACATCCGCGATGACTCGGGTGGGTTGGTCGAAGGCGTCGTCGACCCGCAGGGCAATGCTCTTTTGCAGGTCGGCCAGGCCCGGCGTGCCGCGATAGGTGCTCATGCGTTTTTGATCAACCAACGCTATCCAGCGTTCGCCCGGTTTTTTCGCCTGGTCGTCGTTGATGAGGGTGTGGGAGTAAAAGTTGGTCAGCCGGTTGGCGCGAATCGGGGCCGGGCGTGAATCAAACAGGCACAGGGTGTTTTCCAGGTCGTAGGAGCTTGAGGCGTTCAACGGTCTGACCTCAATTCCGTGCTGTTGCGCGGTCTTTACCAGCATCCAGTGGCCGTACAACCCTTCGGGGTCGCGGTAATTTTCCTTGTCGATGGATTTGAGCTGGCCCTCGGCCCGTTTGGAGAGACCACTGGAAAACCTTGAATGGGTTTTCAGGTGATGAATGTCGCGCCACAGTGGCTCGATATAGAGAACCGTGACTTTCAGTTCGCGCAGGTACTGCATGTTTTCGATCAGCACCTGTTTAGCCACGGTGGAAAACGGTGCCTCGCCTACCACCAGGTGGTGCGCGTCATCGATCAGCAGCTTGAGCAAATCACGCAGGGCAATGTCTGGCGCCGGGTTTAGGGTTTCGGCCCGGGGAACCACGGCGGGCAACCGTGCAAAAAACGCGTCGGCGTCATCCGTCAGGGCCCTGACATTGTCCAGGTGCTGTTTGAGTGCCGGGGCGAGTTGCCGACGCGAGATCCAGATGCTGTGGGTATTGAGGTCTCGATCCAGGTAGGCGATCTGCAGGAACAGCGCCGACCTGTCCTCGGGGGCGATGACGGCCGCTACGTCCCGGCGAAACTTTTCCGACAATTCATAGGGCTGCCCGAGCCTTTCCGGGCCAGGCATGCCACCGATGACACCGGAGCGCTGCCACTGGCCGTCCACCGTCTGGTTCACCAGCTTGCCGGTGGAGCGCAATTGCCCGCTGGTGTTGTCGTAGCGAAACAACAGGAATCGCCCCAGGCTGTCCGGGGTGTGCGAGGCCCACAGGCTGTCGCCGGCAAACAGCACAGGCTGCATGCCCTGGGGCAATGGGGGCTGCGGTTGCAGTTGCTTGATCAAGCTCATGGCCTGTTGGTCCTTGGTCACCCGGGCAATATGGCGCAACGGCGGACGGGCGAGCTTGACGGGGGCGAACAGCAGGGGCCGCAGGTCGGTCAACAACGTCCCGCCGGCATTGAGCAGCGCGCCCAGATAATGTCCCAGCGCGGCGGCGGTGTCGTTGCGGCTGTAGGCATGCAGGGCGAGCATCGAATCCTTGAACACCAGCAAGCCGCCCAAGGCCAGGCTCAGTGTCGGGAAGGGCGCGGTCAGCGCGGCAATGGTGATTTCGCCGATCACGCTGACCAGCTCCATGATCATCTGCAAGCGCCCGGTGGTGGTGCTTTTGACTTCGTCGATACGGTGACGCAGCTTTTTGTCGTAGGTGTGGTAATGCAGGTTCTTCAGCGGCAGTGCGGTGCGAGGCACTTCGTCGAACACCGGCTTGGAATACACCCCCTTGAGCTGTGCCGGCAGGCCGGCCACCAACGCATGCAACCTCGGCTCGAACGCCGCGCGCTCAACGCTGGCGACCCGGCTGATGTAGTAGGTGTCCATGCCTTCAAGGTTTTTCAGGCGTTCGTTGAATTCCCGTTGCGGCCTGAAGGCGATGCCATCCGGTGCGTGCGGGGTGTAGAGCAGGGGCAGGTCGTTGGCGTGGTGGAACAGGTAGCAGCCATCGATCACTTGGCCGCTGATGTGCAGGGGATAGAGCCGATACCGATTGCGCACGGCATCGCTGTTATCGGCCAGGCTGTCGATGCTTTTTTCCAGCCAGGCCAGGTCGCTTGTTGCCAGGCAGCCTTGCAGGCAGCACTCAAGCGCAGCGACGTGCATGTGCAGTTGGGCAACCTCCAGGGCCATATTGCGGCGCCATGCATAGTGGGGGCCTTGCGGGTCCAACAGGGTTTTCTCGACCTCGGCGACATAGCGGTCACCGATCCAGGTGCCTCTGACCGAGTTGCTCACCGTTTGCGCGGTGAGTCGACTCAGGTCGACGCCGGGCGGTCCCTTGAACTGCGCGGTGGTGCTGGCGTCGGGGTTGATAAAGCCCAGGCTGGCGTCGTAGCCGTTGCGGTACAGCGTGGTGTAGCTGACGCGTTCGCGCGGGGTGATCACGCCCACGAGGTTTGGGTCTACCGCCGGGATCGGGTTGCCGAGCAGTTGGTTGAGGGCGGCTTTTGCCGCCTTGTGCAAGTAACTGTCGAAGTCGGGAAACTGTTGTGGGCTACCCGGGCTTGCGGCGTAGGCCTGTGCCGCGCCCAGTGCCTGTTCCTTGAGGTCGGCGAGTTTCTGTCGGTCGGCTGCCGATGCCTGGCTCAGCCACTTGGGCATCTGATGCAGGTATTCATCGGCCTGCATGGCCAGCGTCGTGGTACTCATTTCCACCAGGCAGGCTTCATAGGTGGAGGGCGCGCCGAAACTGATCATCAAATACTCAAGGCTGGCCGGGGCAAAACCCAGGGCGGAAAGCATCGCGCTGTATTTGGGCCGGATCCGGCTGACCAACTGTTCAAGCAGGTAGTCTTTCATGCTGCGCGAACCGGGAGCGAACGCTATCTCCTGGCTCCAGCCGAGGATATGCGCCTGCAATTCCCGCTCGCTGCCAAAGGCCTGGAACTGTTCGGCGCGTGGCGCGTGTGGCGTGCACAGCAGCAAGCGTTTGACCGCGCCCGTTGCATCGGTCTGGCGCAGCACCCACAGGTCCTTGAGCGGAGCCTTGTGCAGGAACAGGCAGCAGGCAGTGAGTGTGGGCGAGGGGCCTTCACTCAGGGTTTGCAGCAGTGCGTAGTCGTCCGCGCTGATATGGTTTTGCAACGATGCACTGTAGGCCAGCGCGTGCAGGCGGCTGTCGAGCATCTGCTGCATGGCTTCCTGTACGGCGGGCAAACTGTGGGCGCGCTTTTGTTCTTCGGCGAAGGTCAGGCTTGGTTGAACCTTGGCCAGCAGCTCGGCGAGGTAAGCCGGGGTGACGTCCTGGAACTCGGGCGGCAATGGCTGCTGGCCGTAGGTCAGTTGGGTGTGCTTGAGAAACTCGGAACCGGCGTGTTCATCGCCACGGTGCAAGCCACGTACCGCCAGTTGCACCAGGTTGTTGTGCTGGTTGTACGAGTTGCCTGACTTCAGGGTGCGCTCGGTGCTGATCTGCAGTTGCTCGGGGATCAGGCCCTGGATATCCAGGTCGTCGTCCAGGTGCTCAAGCAATTGCAGGCGCGCCATGGCCTCGGGCGAGGCCGCCGGGCCGAGCAGCGCCAGCACTTGCAGGCTGAGGTGTTCATAGGTGCGCAGGTGCTCGGCGAGGGTTTTGCGCTGGGCCTCATTGGCGCTGCGGTACCAGTCGGGAGCGGATTCGTGCAGCAGTTTTTCCAGTAACTGTTGCGCGCGCAGTTCCAGGCGCGAGGCCAGGTCCCAAGGCGAGCAGCGCAGCGCCTGGTCCAGTTCGAGGGTCATTCTGGCGACGTCTGTCGGCGCGGGGTGGCCGTCCAGGCCAAGGGCAAACGCGATGTCCTGATGTTGTTTGTCCTGCAGGGCATTGTAGGTGTGTTCGTTCAGCGGGAGGCTGTCGATAGGCTCTGGCACCAGCGGCCAGATACTTGCCGCGCGCAAGTGCTGGTAACGGCGCGGCAAGTGTTGCAGCAGCTCCTGGCGCCAGGCCGCCTGCTTCATGCGCTCTTGCAACGTGCGATCCAGGTGTTTGAGTGAGGTGAAAGCCTCCAGGCCTCTGGAAGGGGTGAACAGCAACACATCGCCGTCCTCGATCTCCAGGTGGGTGGCCGGTGTCTGGCTGCGGGTGAGGACGAACACCCCGGCGAACTCGATGGTCTGCTGGCGGTAGCGAAACGTCAGGCGATGGATGCCCGGGCGCAGCTCGGGACCGCTGACGATATTCGTCACCAGCAGCTGGTCGGCAGGGCTGAGCAGGCGATCCTTGACCTTCAGCCTGGCCTCGGCCTCCAGCATCGGCTGGTGGCTGTCGAGTATCCAGTTCTTGCGTAGATGGCCGTTGGGCCGCCGTTCGATTTCCAGGGCGGCCAGCTTCTTGTGCAATGCCTGGCTGATGCGCGTGCGGTTCAACCGGCCGGGTTCGCCCTGGATCAGCCAGTCGCCGGGGACGGTGTAATGCACCTGTGCGTTCTGCAGGCTCCAGCGGCTTTCTTCTGCCAGGGCGGCGTGCAATGCCTGCACCTCCAGCAACTCGGTAGAAGACTGCGCTGCCGGTGCGTGGCCGTTGGGGAAAATCTGTAGACGATGACCGATTTGCAGCAGGTAGCCGTTCAGTTGTTCCGGGGTAAGTGGTGATGTGTTCGGGGGCTGGGCGGGCATGGCCGGTCCTCAGGGAGTCAATGGTCCCTGAGGGTGCGCAGTCTCGGCGTGTGGATGGCGGTAGTTAGTTACTCAAGGCCTCGACCACGGTCAGTATCAGGCGTGACGGGCAATCGGTACTCAGGTGTAGCGTGTTGCGCGCCACCCTGGGATGTTCTGCCTGGCCGGGTGCTTCACCGCTGTTGGGGTTGACGTCAAAGCGCGGGAAGTTGCTGCTGGCGATGTCGAGGCGCAACCGGTGGCCGCGCTGGAACAGATTGCAGGTGGCGAAGGGTTCGATCACCACCTTGACCCGCTCACCCGGGGTCAGCAGGGTGGGGTGCTCCCAGGTGTTTCGGTAGCGGGCCCGCAGGATGCCGTCGGTGATGTTCATGGCGTAGCCGTCCGGGTAGACGTCGACCAGTTTGGCGGTGAAGTCGGTGTCGGGCGCATCGCTGTCGATCCACAGTTCCACGCGCAGCGGGCCTGCGACGATCAGGTCGTGGCTGAGTGGCTCGGTCTGGAAGCTTAAGACATCGCTGCGCTCGGCCAGGGGGCGCTGGTCGCCACGGGTACCGAAGAAGTCCGCCCGCTCGCGTTGGTCGAAAGCGCCGCCGACAAAAATCGGCGCGCCGGAGGTCAGGGCGCCACCGATGGTCGGCACCGGATCGGCCGGGTCGGCGCAGTAGCTGAGCTGGCCCTCGGTGGTCGGCGGTTCAGGTTGCAGTTGGCGTTGTGCGGTGAGGTGCAGGGTGAGTTGCCGGCTATCCGGTAGCGGCCATTGATGACTGTCGATCCAGTGCCCGCCATGTTGCAAGCGCCCCTGTTGATCGCGCTCACCGGTGCCACCGCCCATCAAGAACACCTTCACCGCCGCGGGTGCAGGCAGCGGCGAACCCTTGAGGGTGCGTTCAAACCAGTCCAGGCGGCAGCTCAACCAGTCTTTCGCCACCTGCCCGTCGAAGGCCGCTGGCGCACCAAATTGCGCATCGCCACTGTGAGTGATGTTGCGATCACCATGCAGCCAAGGGCCCATGATCAACTGATGCTGCGCCGTACTGCCGGCGCAAAACGCCGCGTAGTTGGCGAGGGTCGAACTGACATAGGCGTCGTACCAACTGGACATGAACAGCACCGGGATATCCGGCAGATCGTGGTAATGCCCCTCGGCGTAGATGCCCGGCGCTTGCCAGTACGGGCCGAAGTCGCCCTGGGCCCACTGCTCCAGCAGATAGGCTTCGTACTCCGGCACATGCCGCAGGGGCGATTGCCCGGCGTGCCACGGCATGCGCTTGAACCACTGGTGGATGTCTTCCTGTTCGAGGGCTTCGAGGATCTTCGGATCCGCCAGTGCCGCCGGGCTTTCCTTGGCCTGGCGAAACGCCCAGGTGGCCTGCTTGAGCTCCAGCGCGCCGCCCTGGCGAATCCCGCATTGGTAGGCGTTGGCGAAGCCGCCGCTGTCCAGCACCATGCTGGCAAGGCCCGGCGGATGCAGGCAGGCCATCGCCAGTTGCGTGTGGGCGGCGTAGGACAGGCCCATGCTGCCAATCTTGCCGTTGCACCACGGCTGCTCGACGATCCAGGCCAGGGTGTCGCAACCGTCTTCGCCCTCGGCGGTGTATTTGGTGAACACGCCTTCGGAGGCGTAGCGCCCGCGGCAATCCTGGAAGATCGCGACAAAGCCCTGGGCTGCGAACCGCGCGGCCATTTGCTCGCGGGAAATGTGCTGGCCGTCGAGCTGGATTTCCGAGCGCGATGGTTTGCTCTTGTCGTACGGGGTGCGTTCGATTACCACCGGAAACGGGCCTGGACCGTGGGGCAAGTAGATATCGGTGGCCAGGTGGATGCCGTCGCGCATGGCGATCATCTGGTTGTGCAACGTCTGCATGGGAAAAACACTCATGGGTTCAGTACCCGGTGCCTACGGCAATGGCCAACAACACCATCGCCAGCACCGCATAGATCAGAAACAGCGGCAGGATGTAGCGTGCCCACTGGCCCCAGCCGACGTTGGCGGTGGCCAGTAATACCAGCAGGCCGCTGGAGGTCGGGGTGATCATGTTGGTCAGGCCGTTGCCCAGCAAAAACGCGAACACCGTGGTTTGCGGGCTGACGCCGGAGAGCTGTCCCAGCGGCCCGAAGATCGGCATGGTCACCGCCGCCTGCCCCGAGGTGGACGGGATCAGTACATCCAGCCCCAGTTGTGCGAAGAACATGCCGTAGGCCGAGACCACCGGGCCATGATCGCCCACCAGATTGGCGAGGCTGTTGACGATGGTGTCGAGCACCTGGCCGGTGCTGAGGATGATTTCCACGGCGGTCGCCAGGCCGATCAACACACCGGCGATCAGCACCTTTTTCATGCCGTCGACAAAGGCGCTGGCGGCGGTGCTGGCACCCAGGCTGGCGATTACGCTGAACACCACGGTCAGCAGCAGGTAGAACGCCGACAGCTCGTGGTATTTCCACTCCCAGCGGTTCGAGGCGTATACCAGGAAACCAATGCCGGCCCCCAGCACGATCAGGTTCAGGAGGTGGCGCAGGGGCAGCGGTTTGCGTTCGAAGGTGATCTGCGCGCTGGCATCAAACCCGTGCTTGCGGATACTCCACAGTACGAACGCGATGCCCACCAGCAGGAACGTGCAGTAGGCCAGGACGCGCATGCTCAGGCCGCTGAAAATCGGCAGCCCCACCATCGGCTGTGCCACGGACAACGCCACCGGGTTGGAGATGGAGGCCAGGTAGCCGATCTTCACCGAGATGGTCACGATGGCCAGGCCGATCAGGTTCGACAGCCCCAGGCGGTTGGCCATGGCCACCATCAACGGCACGATCAGGATGAATTCCTTGGCCAGGCCCATGAAGGTGCTGCCGGCGGAAAACACCAGCATCAGGCTGGGCACCAGCACGTAGATATTGCCCCGGGTCAGCCCCAGCAGGCGTTCAAGACCGGCATCAATCACACCGGCCTTGTTCAACACGCCGAACATCCCACCGATGAACAGCACCATGAAAATCAGCGCGGCGCGTTTTTCGATGCCTTGGGGAATGGCCATGAAGCCCTCGACCAACGATACCGGCCGAGCGACCATATCGCTGGCCTTGCGCGGTTCGAGGGAGAACAGTTGGCCCAGGGAGTCGTGCTTTTCCAGCACCTGATAGGAGCCCGGAACCACCAGGCCGTTCTGGCGCTGGAACTTGCCCGAGTTCACCGCGTAGGTGAAGGCGACAGCCAGCAGCACGATGCTCAACAGAATGATGGCCGGGTTGATCTGCTTGCGCTGCGCGGGTTTTTCCACCGGCGTTTCAGTGGGCGAGTGGGTACGGACGATCTGCGGTTCGGTCATGCTGGTTGCCCCGGTGTGCGCTGTTATTGTTGTGTCGGGTGACACTTGTGGAGTGGACACTAGGGCAAAGTTTTAACGGCGACAACGTTATGCGCGGGCTGGGTTGGGCTATGCGTTTTGTGCGGCCAGGCGGTGCTTGAGGTGCTCGGCAAACGCCGTCACCACCTTGGACCTGGGTTCATCCGCGCGAAACGCCAGGCCGAATGCATAGGGCAATGCCGGTCGAAACGGGCGGGCCACAATCGGCAAATGCATGAAGTGGCTGGCCAGCAAACCATTGACGATCGACACCCCCAACCCCTCGGCGACAAAGCTGCACGCGGCGCCCACCGAGTGCACTTCCACCCGCACCTGTGGCGTCAGGTTGGCTGCGCGAAACACCTGGTTCAACTCCGCCCGCAGGGCCCGTTGCCGGCCCAGCATTACCAGCGGCACGTCCCGCAAGTGTTGCACTTCGATGCAGGCGTGGCGGGTCAGCGGATGGTCAGCGGGCATCACGCACACGCCTTCGGTTTCCAGCACCGGTTCAATCTCGAAGTCGGGAATCTCGGTAGGCAAGCGCACAAAACCGAGGTCGGCGGAGCGGTCGAGCACGGCCCGTTCGATCATGTCGTAGGAACCGGTCAGCAGCTCGACGACGATGTCTTCCCGGCCCTTGAGAAACTCGGCGACGATCCGCGGCAGCAGCTCCTGGGTCATGCTGGTGGGCACCCCGACCTTGATCAGGCTCTTGCGCGAACGGCCCACGCGCATCTCATCTGCCAGGCGCTGGATACGCTGCATGCCGTCGACCAGGCCGGCCACTTCGGCGAGCAGTTCTTCAGCCTCCGGGGTCGCCATCAAGCGGCCTTTTTTGCGCAGGAACAACGCGAAACCCAATGCCTCTTCCAGCTGGCTCAACAACCGGCTGACTGCCGATTGCGACAGGCCCATGCGGGTCGCCGCACCGATGGTCGAACCGGTGGACATGATCGCCTTGAAGGCTTCGAGCTGCTTGAGATTCACCGTGATTTTCCTGTGGTTTGAGGGCTTTGCGCATAGCCTGATGCGCTTCTCGCATAACGTTGCCGGGCGTTCGAGGAGCCGTTAGTGTCCGCCGCAATGCGAGGCGCCGTCCAGCGTGTCGCAGGCAGCAACTGCCCATAAAAAATCACAATACGGCATTCGGGAGACGGTTATGCGTGAGCTTTTCACGAGGGGAGCAGTGGTGTGCACGGGCTTGCTGGCGAGCCTGTCACCGGCACTGATGGCCCAGGGTTTCTGGGAGGATTCCCACGGAAAATTGACCTTGCGCAATTACTATTTCAACGACGGTTACCGCGACGGCGGCGAGGACCGCAAGGAGTGGGCCCAGGGCTTTTTGCTCAACCTGCAATCGGGTTATACCGAAGGCACGGTGGGTTTCGGCCTCGATGCGCTGGGGTTGTCGGGGATCCGGCTCGACTCCAGCCGCGCCCATGCTGGCACCGGCTTATTGCCCGTGCACGACGATGGCCGCGCGGCCAGCGAATTCTCAAGCCTGGGCGTGACCGCCAAGATGCGCATCGGTGAAGCCGTGGTGAAAACCGGCACGCTGCTGCCGAAGATTCCAGTGCTGGTATACAACGATGGCCGGCTGTTGCCACAAACATTCCAGGGCACTCAAGTCGAGTACAGCGGCGTCCGTAACCTGTACGTGCACGCCGGGCACCTGGACAAGTTCAAGCTGCGAAACTCGACCGACAGCGTGGACATTTATCCCCAGGGCTACAGCGGCAAAAAGGGCAGCGACTTTGATTTTGCCGGCGCTACCTATGCCTTCACGCCCAAGCTAAGCGGTACCTGGTACTACGGCGAAATGCGTGAATTCTATCGCCAGCAGTTCTTTGGCCTGGTGCATAAACAGCCAGTGGGTGCCGGCAGCCTGACCAGCGACTTGCGTTACTTCATCAGCAACGAAGCGGGCGAGGCACGCAACGGCAAGGTCGACAGCGACATGTTCAGCGGGTTGTTCACCTACCGGCTAGGGCCGCAGGCGCTGGGCGTGGGTTATCAGAAAGTCACCGGCAATACCGCGTTGCCCTACGCCAGCGTGTCGACGGTGTATTCCTTCAGCAACGCAGGTGTCGGCAAATTCATCCAGGCCGGTGAGCAAACCTGGATGCTGCGTTATGACTACGACTTTGCCGCCGTGCTGCCGGGCCTGACCTTCATGACCCGTTACTACAAGGGCCAGAACGGTGACTTCAAGGGCCGCGAAGCCCGTGAGTGGGAGTCGGACACCAACCTGCGCTACGTGATCCAGGACAGCACCTTCAAAGGCGTAGGCATCGAGTTGCGCAAGGCCACGTATCGCTCGACCTATGCGAGCGATCGTGACAACTACCGGATCTACCTCACGTACGACCTGGCACTGTGGTGACAGGCCCTACTGCTCGACGAAATAGTACGGCTGACGGTTGATCGCCATCTCCTTGACCACCCTCACCGGGACGTTCAGCCGGTCAGTATTGTCCACCAGGGCCACGTTGCCGGGCTTGGCCGCGAGGTAACTTTTGAGCTCCTCCGGCGTCTGCAGGATCGTCAAGTAACCCTGCATGTAGAACACCCCGGCGCCGGCGATCCGCTCGTTGGCCTGATACAACACCACCTCTTTGCCCTGCGCCTGCATCGCTTGGATCTGGCTGATTACCGGCACAAACGACTGGCGCACATCGGCCTTGGGCGCGAACCAGAAAGCTGCAATCAGGTAGCAGGCCACTACCACGGTGAAGAAGCCACCTACCAGACCCCGTCGGTTTTCATAAACGTGTTCGGCAACGTGTGAAACCTGCCCACGACTTTTCAGCCAGCCCAGCAGCACGCCGCCATACTCGGCGGCCAGCACTGCTGCGGCGGGCGTCAAGGCCATCAGATAAACCGTGCGCTTGCTGGAGGCAAACGTCAGCAGGGTGAACTGCGCCACCAGCCATACGCTGAAAAACAACCGGTAGCGGTTGCGCACCAGGCTTTTGCGGAAGTGCCACAGCCCCAGGTACACCAGGATGTTCCACGGCAAAAACGCTTCGGGCAATTTGACGATGTAGTAATAGAACGGCTCGTAGTGGCCGGCTTCGACGAACGAACCGCTGAAGCGCCCGACGCTATTGGTCAGCAGCACTTCACGTACCCCCTGCAACCCGTCGCGCTGGTACAGGAAACCCAGCCAGATCATCAGCGGCACCAGCGCCAGCAGCGTGAACAGCCCGGGCTTGATCCAGTCGCCCAGCTTGAATTGTTTGTCCATCAGGCTGGTACTGGCCAGATAGACGAAGATCACCACGCCAGGCATGGCCAGGCCCAGAACCCCTTTGCTCAAGGTGGCGATGACCATCCCAAAGGTGAACAGCAACCAGGTGCTCAGGTTGGAACGGTCGCGCTCCGACTCGGGGCGGTTGGCCTGATAGAACGCCAGCAGGGCCATGGTAACCCCGAGGGTGAGCAGCGAATCCTCACCGACGCCGCGCACATTGCTCCAGTAACTGGCCATGGTCGCCAGCATCAGGCCCGCGACAAACGCCAGCGCCTTGGGCCGGCCAAACTTGCGCAGCATCCCGTACAGCAGCATCACGCTGAACAGCCCGGCAAACGCCGACGCCAGGCGCACTGCCCAAGTGGTACCGCCAAACAGCCGGATCGCCCCGGCGTCGAGCCACAGGCTCAGCGGCGGTTTCTCCAGGAAGGGTTCACGGAACAGTCGCGGCACCACCCAGTCGTTATCCAGGTGCATGGCCATGGCGATCCCGGCCACACGGGCCTCGGTCGAGCCTTGCAACTCGTGATTGCCAAGGGCAAAGAAAAACAACAGCGCAGCGAGCAGGAGCAGCAGAGGAGCGGAACGCGTCATGGATTCTGGCTACCGGGGCAGGGGGCCATTCGGGGGAACGGCCCGGGCGATCGGCGAGTATACGAGGGCGATTCTTAATAATTCGTGAATGAATGTGAGGTTTTTGTAGGGTCAGGATTGTTTCAGCAATGGCCAGTGGGTTAGCCAGCGTTTGGAGGTGATGCGTTGTTGGTAGATGGCGTGTTTTTCCTGGGTGAAGCGGGGCGTGGGTTTGAGTTGGAGATTGAACAGGTCTTCCAGGCCGAGAGGGGTTGAAACTTCGCATAGGTCTTCTGCGGTTCTCCTGACGGCTACTGCGGTGGCGGTCTCGGGCCAGAAGCGCATGGCGTCGCTGGCGTTGCGGTAAGGTGCGTCGCCGTTTCGCAGGTGCATGCGGGCCTGGTTTTTGACGGACCAGATGATGGAGGGTTCGGCTGCGTGTAACAGGGCTTCGAGGCGGCGGTCTTCGTTGGGGTCGGTACAGGAGGCGTCAAACCACAGTACGTCGACGTCGCCGGTCGGTGGTGATAGGGGGCGACCGTGCAGGTGATCCCATACCGCGTTGCGTACGAAGCCGGCGCCGATCCAGCAGTCGGGGAGGGCGAGGGAGCGGACGATGTCCAGTAGGTGCCAGCGTTGGGCATCGCTGCTGATCAGGGTCTGGAGGGCTTTCTCGCTCAAAGGATAACGGCCTCTTTCACAACGATCCCCAGGTCATTGCTGACTTTCACCACCCTCACTTCATCGCGATAACCGATCCACGTGGGGCGGCAGATTTTAATCGTATTATTCAGCTCAGCATCGAAGACCGTGATTCCGCTGCAGCTTTTACTGCCGCCTGACGAATATTCGTAGTGAGCTGTATAGCTGCTGCGGGTGCCGCCCGAACATAAAATGGCCAACGAAAACAGCGTCACCGAGAACAGCGTGCATAGGATGAACATCCCGGCAAACGCCTTAAGCAGTGTCCATTTTTTTTCGAGCCGCAGCTGAGGTTTTCTTACCCGCCAGACAATCACGGACGCAGCCAGGGTCAGGACGAGAGATACGGATAAACAGGCTTTCTCCGCGACCGGTTTGAAGTGGATGGCCGGTGAGATGCTGAACTGCCATATAAACAGCACGGCCAACAGAAGCTGTACGCCCAGCACGACAGGTATCAGGTAGGCGTAGGAATTCTTGTTCACTGCGGCACACATCCTTATGTTTCAAAAAAGGTGGGGTTTATTTTAAAAGAAAATAGACCTTCACCTTTTTCTTACTTTTGGGGGGGCTCAAACGGATCGTCATGTTTTCTGTCAGGAAACGGTCCTTCCCGCAGCTTCTGAGTCTGCCGTTGGCGCAAGAATGTCCAGTGCGCGCGTCACCAGCAACTCACCCAGGACGCTCAATTGCTGGGTGGCCAGGAGTTTATGGCGAAAGGCGCCATCGAACTCGAAAGCCAGGTCGGTAGTGAGCGCGTTCAGTGAGGCGAGGGTTTCGCAGGCCTGTACGAGCAGGGTTTCGGGGTCGATGTTTTGGGCGATACAGAAGATATCCGTGCCGGATTGGCTGGGGCTTGGAGGGTTGGGGCTGTGCTTTTTCATGACTGCAACTCCTTGATTGGTGGAGTCGCCAGACATCGCTGCTAAACGAAAAGGGTGGCGACTGTACGCGGGTTAGCAGACCAGGAATCAAGGAACCCAGCGCACTCGAAAGTGCCCCACGCACAGCCGCCATAACGTGGACTAGCGAACGCAAGATGCTTCGCTTGAACGGATGGTGGCATTGCATGCCTTGATATTAACCGAGCTGCTAAACCCGGTCGCTGATTTTGCAGCGACGTTTCAAGGCTAGTCGTGTCGATTGATGAGCACCAGTTCACCAAGGGCGCGATGTCTTGCGGGAAAAATCCGAAGGGCTAATCTGCTGTGTGTTTCCAGGAGAACAGAAACAACAAAACCCGCACAAGGCGGGTTTTGGCGGTGCTTCGGATTTGGTGTCGGGGTAAGTTGAATTAAATCCGTAATGTATTGTTTTTAATATAAAAACTCTGGTTATAGTGATCGGTTGGAATACCAGCTGGAATGCTTCAGTGCTACCATTTCTCCCCAGTGAGAAGATTGAGTGCTCAGGTTTGGTGGCAGTAACAGAGTTTCAGGGCAAGCAACAGTTATACGTCGCAGTCCCCCGAAGCCCTCAAGGGCCTGCACCAGATCGCCTTGGTCGAATTCAGCAAGATATGCAACCGATTGGAAGGTGTTGTTGTCGCGTCCTCACGACTGAAGTCTCTGGATCCGCAATGCAGCACCGAAGAGTCGCTTTGAACAGCAGATCGCCGGCTACCGCGATGCCCTGGCGTTGATCCACGAATCGGCCGCACACATGACCTTCAACGAAGGCGCGGCGCTGTAACTGCACAGCATGATGTATCGGTGCATGCCGCTGCCCAGCGGACGCTGGAAAGCCGCCAAAAAATGATATCATCGAACACCTTCCGGACGGCACGTCACGGCCGCGCGTCCAGCCAGTAGCCGCTCATTTGACGCCGATGGCCGTGGCCGACTTGACTCGGTACTCTCCACCGCACTGGATCAGCACCTGGCCGACCCACTGGGGCCAATACCGCTGGCGATACTTGACCTCCTATGTATTTACACCTTCCAAGACGGCAATGGCCGCATCTCTCGCTTGCTGAGTCTGTGCTGCTCTACCAACTCGACTACGCCGTGGGTCGCTATATCAGCCTAGAGCGCATCTTCGAGGACGCCAAGGAAGGCTATACCAGACACTGGAAGCAAGCTCACAGGGCTGGCATCAAGGGCAACACGACGTCAAACTCTGACTCGACTACTTCTGGTGAGCTCTGCTGCGGGCCTACCGCGAGTTTGAAGAGCGTCGGCACCATTGAGCGCTTTCGAGGTAGCAAATGCCACCGGGTTCGCACGGAAATCTTGGATCGAGCCCTGCTGTTTTCTATTTCGGAGATCGAGGAAACCTGCCCAGGCGTCAGCCGGGACGTGGTGCGGCTGGGGCTGCCGACAATGAAATCGGAGGAGTTGATCGAATCGACTGGCAAAGGGCGTGGCGCGAAATGGCGTCGCACGACGTAAAAAATAGGGACTTAGCATGAAGTTCAATGAAGACACCCGAGTCAAAATCCCAGTCATCCTCCATCTGATGCGGCTGGGCTATCAGTACCTGTCACTCAAGGATCAAACCTGGGATCAGAATACCAATATCTTCCCAACGCTTTTTTTTGCCGCCATAAGCAAAATCAACCCAGGCATCAAACCGGATGATGTGCATCGCCTGCTGGAAGACACCAAACTGCTGCTGGATAACGAAGACCTCGGCCGCGCTTTCTTTGAACGCCTGAGCGCTCGCTCCAATATCCGGCTGATTGATTTCGAAAACTTCAACAACAACAGCTTCCATGTCGTCACGGAACTGACCTGCCAGAATGGCGATGAAGAATTCCGGCCAGACATCACCTTGCTGATCAACGGCATTCCGCTGGTCTTTATTGAGGTGAAGAAGCCCAACAATCGGGAAGGCATACTGGCCGAGCGTGATCGCATCAACAAGCGCTTTCAAAACCCCAAATTCAGACGCTTTGCCAACACCACCCAGTTCATGATCTTCTCCAACAACATGGAGTACGACGACGGCGACCCGGAGCCTGTACAAGGTGCCTTCTATGCCAGCAGCTCCTACCATAAGCCGGTCTTCAACTACTTCCGCGAAGAAGAAGTACTGAACCTGACGGCCCTGCTCAAGCCGCTGCCGGAAGCGGAAGAGATCAGGGTATTGAAAGACAACAACCTCGAAGTGATCCGTAACAATCCCGAGTTCCAGACCAACAAAGATCCGAACCGGCCAACCAACCGTATCTGCACCTCATTGCTTGGCAAAGAGCGGCTGGCATTTATCCTGCGTTACGCGCTCGCCTATGTGTCGGAGGCTGACGGGCTGCACAAGCACATCATGCGTTACCCGCAGCTATTCGCCACCAAGGCCATCGAAAGAACACTCGATAACGGCATCAAGAAGGGGATTATCTGGCATACCCAGGGCAGCGGCAAAACCGCACTGACCTTCTACAACGTTCGCTTTCTGACCGACCATTTTCAGAAGCGGCAGATCGTTCCCAAGTTCTACTTCATCGTCGATCGGCTTGATCTACTACAACAAGCACAGCGGGAATTCATCGCACGCGGCCTGACGGTTTACACCATCGATTCGCGCGAAGCCTTTACCCGTGCCATCAAGGCAACCCAGGTGATCCACAACCATTCGGGCAAACCGGAAATCACCGTGGTCAACATCCAGAAATTTAAGGACGACCCGGATGTCGTTTCGACCAATGACTACGACGTCGCCATCCAGCGCGTGTACTTTCTTGATGAAGTACACCGCAGCTACAACCCGACGGGCAGTTTCCTTGCCAACCTTGGCCAGTCGGACACCAACGCCATCAAGATCGGTCTTACCGGCACACCACTGCTGGGCGACGACTACAACTCGCGGGCGCTTTTTGGCGGCTACATCCACAAATACTATTACAACGCCTCCATTGCCGACGGTTACACGCTACGCCTGATCCGGGAAGAGATCGCCACTAACTACAAAATGGTGCTGCAACAGGCGCTGGAAGACGTGGAAGTCAAAATGGGCGACGTAGACCGCAAGCTCATCTATGCCCATGCAAGTTTTGTCGAGCCGATGCTGGACTACATCGTCACCGACTTTGAAAAAAGCCGGGGCACGCTTAACGATGCCAGCATTGGTGGCCTGGTGATCTGCGACAGCTCGGAACAAGCCAAGCAGATGTTCGACATCTTCAACGCGGTCTATGCACAAACTTCCAGCGCACCTTATGAAGTCAAGGACTCCGCACAAATCCTGATTGCTGCCGCCAAACCAAACAGCTATGCCGCCAGAGTCAGGCTGGATAACAAGGTCAAAAGCGCAGCGCTGATCCTGCACGACATCGGCACCAAGGAAGAACGCAAAGACTGGGTGGAAGACTTCAAGGCAGGAAAAATAGACCTCCTGTTCGTCTACAACATGCTCCTCACCGGCTTTGATGCCAAGCGCCTGAAAAAGCTGTATCTGGGCCGGGTGATTCGCAAACACAACCTGCTGCAGGCGTTAACCCGAGTCAACCGCACCTACAAGGATTTCCGTTATGGCTACGTGGTGGACTTTGCCGACATCAGCAAAGAGTTCGAGGCAACCAACCAACGCTACCTAAAAGAGTTGAACGATGAACTCGGCGACGAAATGGAGCACTACTCCAAGCTGTTCAAATCCCGCGAAGAAATTCAGCAGGAAATTGAGCAAATCAAAGATGTGCTGTTCCGCTTCGATATTGAAAACGCCGAAGTCTTTGCCGACCAGATCAACCAGATACAAGATCGGCACACCATCCTGGCACTGAAAAAGGCACTGGAAAATGCCAGAAGCCTCTATAACCTGATCCGCCTGCAAGGCGAGTATGGCGCTCTTGATGAGCTGGATTTTGCCAAGCTGAACATTCTGTATCGGGAAACCTGCAACCACCTGGACATGCTCAACCTCAAGGAAAGCATCGAGCAAGGTGCGGACACCACTAACCTGCTGAATGTCGCCCTTGAGGATGTCATCTTCAAATTCATCAAGATCGGCGAAGAAGAACTGGTACTGGCCGACCAGTTGAAGAACACCCTGCGCCAAACCCGCGAGGCGCTGGCCAGCAACTTTGACCAGCAAGACCCGCAGTTCATCAGTCTCAAGGAAGAGCTGGAACGCTTGTTCAAGAAAAAGAACCTCAGCGAAGTCACCCAAGATGAAATGGTCGCCAATATCGGCGCATTGGAAAAAATACATGTACGTGTAAAAGAGCTAAACCGCCAGAATAACCAACTCCGGCAGAAGTATCTGGGCGATGCCAAATACACCCGCATCCATAAGCGCTTGCAAGAGCGTCAAAACAGTAAAAACGACATAAATGAATCAGAACGCAAAATATTTGCGGCACTTACCGGGGTAAAACAGGACGCCGACGAACAGGCGCTGAATAACCATCAGATATTGCTCAATGAAAACTACTTTGAGCGACAAATGATGCCACGAGTCATAGTCCGATTCCTGGATGAGCAACAGATACAACTTAACCCCGACACCTCAGATTACATCAATCATTTGGTCGTCACCGAATACCTGAATGAATACAACAGTGGAGCACGTTCGTGGTAGAGTTTGAGTTTCAACAGAAAGCCAAGGCATTGATCGACAGCCTGAAAAGTATTTGCGCCAACTATGGTTTGGGCAATGATGGCAACGAATTCAAGATCATCACCCAAGCATTTCTGTACAAGTTTCTCAACGACAAATTCGCCTACGAGGCGAAACGAATCAAACCTATCTTGGTTGCCGAAGCCAGCTTGGAGGACGCACTGGCAAAGATGCCAAAAAACGAACTGGAAATGCTGCAACGGCGGATGGGCGGTGACACGGCTCGGCTGAAACCAGTGCACTTCATCGGTTACCTCTACAATAGGCAGGCCACCGCTGATTTCGCCAAGCTATTTGACGATACCCTGCTGGATATAGCCATCAGCAACAACGACGTGTTCGCAGTAAAAACCGATCGCGGGACAAAAGTTGTGCTGTTTGACCGTCTGAGCCAGTACATTGCCGACGAATCCAAGCGTGATGATTTCTGCCGGGCCATTATCAACAAGCTAGTGGACTTCAGCTTCGAGCGTATTTTCACTCAGAAATTTGACTTCTATGCCACCCTGTTTGAATACCTGATCAAGGATTACAACAGCAACTCAGGTGGCAAATACGCCGAATACTTCACCCCCCATGCGGTAGCGCGCATCATGGCGGAAATCTTGGTGCCGGAGGGCACCCGCAGCGACGTACGCAACGTCAGCGTATACGACCCCTCCGCAGGTTCCGGTACCTTGCTGATGAACGTCGCACATGCCATCGGTGAAAACCGTTGTAGCATTTATACCCAGGATATTTCGCAAAAATCCTCCAGCCTGCTGCGGTTGAACTTGATTCTGAACAACCTAGTGCACTCCATCCCCAATGTGATTCAGGGCAATACCGTCTTGCACCCCTATCACCGTGATGGCAAAGACCTGAAGAAATTTGATTACATCGTCTCCAACCCTCCCTTTAAACTGGACTTCAGCGATTTTCGCGATGCGTTGGACAGCAAGGAAAACAAGTCACGCTTCTTTGCCGGTATTCCCAAGGTAAAACCGAAAGCAACGGACAAAATGGAAATCTACCAGTTGTTCTTGCAGCACATCATCTATTCGCTCAAGCCCGGTGGAAAGGCTGCCGTGGTAGTGCCCACCGGCTTTATCTCCGCGAAATCAGGTATCGACAAGGGCATCTTACAATATCTTGTCGAACACAAGATGCTGGCCGGTGTGGTATCCATGCCCTCCAATATTTTTGCTACCACCGGCACAAACGTCTCCATTCTATTTATAGATGCCAGCAGCAAAGACAAGGTAGTGCTGATTGACGCGTCTAATCTCGGCGGAAAAATCAAGGACGGTAAAAATCAGAGGACCGTTCTCAGTCCGAAGGAAGAGCAGTGCATTATCGATACCTTTAACTCCAGAGAGGCCGTAGAAGATTTTTCCGTGACTGTTAGTTATGAGCAGCTCGAAGATAAAAACTACAGTCTGAGTGCAGGTCAGTATTTCGATGTTAAGGTTGAATATATTGATATCACGCCAGATCAATTCGCCGAGAAGATGAACAGCTTTACCGTAAATCTAGAAAGCCTATTTGGGCAGTCACATGAGCTGGAGGCTGAAATAAAGAAACAGCTGGCGGGGTTGAAGTATGAGTAATAGTCATCCAGTATCGTCGTATTTAAAAGGTTTTCCAGGAAAAACCATTCCATTAGATGATCTGTGCACTTCAATTACGGACTGCCCTCACTCAACCCCTAAGTGGGCTGATGAAGGTGCGATCGTCATAAGAAACTTTAACATAAAGGGCGGTGAGCTTGATCTGTCCTCGCCGTCCTTTACAGACCAAATTTCATTTAAAGAGAGGGTTAAAAGAGCCGCGCCAGAACCAGGCGACATAATTATAACTAGAGAGGCCCCAATGGGAGAGGTTTGCTTAATCCCAGCTGGTCTAGAATGTTGCCTTGGCCAACGCATGGTGTTGCTTAAAGTCAACCAAAAGAAAATATCGAGCCAATATTTGCTCTTTGCGCTACAGTCTGAATTTGTGCAGAAACAAATCAGGAAGAGTGACAGAACCGGCTCGACTGTTAGCAATTTGTGTCTGCCGGATCTGAGAGCGCTAGAAATACCTATTTTAGAAAATACTAGCAATATTGCGGCAGCACTAAAAGCAATTACTGACAAGATCAAGACGAACAATCGCATCAACTCCGAGCTAGAAGCTATTGTCAAAACACTTTACGACTACTGGTTTGTTCAGTTCGACTTCCCTGACATTAATGGCAAGCCCTACAAGACCTCCGGCGGCAAAATGGCCTACAACCAAACTCTGAAGCGGGAAATCCCGGAGGGATGGGATGCCACAACGTTGTCGAAAATCACTCCTGTTAGCAGTCAGTCAGTAAATCCAGCGAACTATCCTGATAAGGTCTTCAGGCACTTTAGTATCCCAGTATATGACGCCACTAATAACTTTGGAATTGAGGCTGGCGAAACCATTGGGAGTAACAAATTCACTGTCAAAGATAGTGATGTTTTGGTCTCAAAGCTGAATCCGTGGTTCAGCCGAGTTATTTACGCCATGGAAGAAGAGGGCTTGATTTGTTCCACGGAATTTGTCGTGTGGCGAACACCAAGTAGTAATATCAAGAACTTTCTGTACATGGTGGCCACGTCGCCACAATTTATCGCGCACTGTACACAATCAGCAACGGGCACCTCCAACAGCCATAAACGGGTAAATCCAGGTGTCATGATGCGCTTTCCAGTTCCGTTCAATCTCGAAGTGGCTAAGGCTCTTGGCGAAAAATTAGACTCCATGATTAAAGCAATAATAATGAACCAAAGAGAGAATGCTGGATTGGCAAGACTTCGCGACTGGCTTCTCCCTATGCTAATGAATGGCCAGGTCAAAGTAATATGACGGAACAACAACGGGAGAGTTTTATTTGGTCTGCGCTTGATGATGAGCAATAAATCTTGTCCCCTATTTTTTGAAGTTGCCTCTTTTGATTTTTCATGTAACGGGGTCTATGAATTGCTTACAATGGATTTGGGCTGTCGAGCGTCGGCTTAGACGAGCGATTCGTCGAAGTAATCGCTATCGAGCCTGGGCACTTTGCAAAGCTGCGAGCTGACCCCCACCTCGTGGTCGAGCATCAAGTTTACCAAGCGTTTACCGTCGACCAGTACCAGCCCCTCGACCGAGTGCGCGAAGTCAACGGCCTGGGCGGTGAAGCCAGAGGTGGTAATGAATACACCGCGTTTGGCTTTCTGCCCGGCCAGGGCGCCATAAAACGCTTGCAGGTCGGGACGCCCGACAGTGTTCTGCCAGCGCTTGGCCTGCACGTAGACCTTTTCCAGCCCCAGTGCGTCCAGTGAGATGACGCCGTCGATGCCACCGTCGCCACTGCCGCCGACTTGTTGCAGAGCCTGCCGGTTCGCGCCATAGCCCAGGCTGTGCAGCACGTCGAGTACGATGTGCTCGAAGCGCGTAGGGCTGGCTTGCAGCAAATTGTCCAGCAGGTCTCCCGCGACGCTGGTGCGCAGCTCAAGGATGGCTTGGTTTAGGCGCTCCTGCGGGCTGCTAGTGGCGAGGCCGGCTTTGGCAATAGGCTCTGACGTGTCGCTGCTTTCATCCAGCGAGGCGGCGTCCGGTGCTGTCTTCAGCTTCACGCTCATGAAGTTCACAGCTAGGTGCTCGACTTGCTCTGGGCTCAACGGGGGTGGGTTGGCCTGGGCGAATGCGCGGCCGGTGTCGGTCAGCTGCCAGTAGCCACGCTTGGCGCTGCTGGAGTAGCCAGCACGCTTTAGCCGATCATGCGCCCAGCCTGATCGATTCTTGTAGGTGGCCTGGCCACTTGCGATGGTCTCCTGCCGCTGTGACTCGCTCAGGCCAAGAGACATGGCGGCGGCTTCGTGAGCCTCGCTCGCGGAGGAACCGTCAGGGAGTGTGGCGAGAAAACGTAGGATGGGCTCTATGAACTGGTCGTAGGTCGGGACTGACATGGCTCTTTCTATTCCTGATGAGAGGCTTAGTCCAACGTAGCAGCTCAGCGACTGCGCTTTGTCTTAGTGAGCCAAATTGCTGATCTCAACGCGCTGCCTACCATATTCATACCCATGACTTTTCTAAGCGACGAGCGAGCAGTCGCAGGGTTAGGAGGTAGTAATACCGCGTTGCATTGCTGCGCCGGGCTAGACGCTTTTCTAGGAACCAAATCACATGCTTCCGCTGCCAAGTCCAAGGCGTTTCTCGCTGCCAGCGCTCTGCAATCTCAGCCTGAATGATTTTCGCCTGTCGTACATGGCGTTGTCGAGTTGCGTGCGAGCCCGTCAACACCGCAGACAAGAACAGCTCCATGTCGAATGACTTGCTCATGCGCACCCTCCAATGTAGGCAGCGACCACGTCGATCCGCCCGTGCCCCAGCTCATAGCTAATTTGTCGTCGGGCCTCTCGATCAAGGTTCCTGTCTACCTGGCAGCATTGGCCGCCATTGATTGGCGCGGGGTATTGGGTTATGTGCTCGTAGCGCTCACATGCGTACGCCGCTCGTAGCTCATGAAAGCCTTTGAGGTTGTGCTCATGGAGGATGCCCTGCGCAGGTCGGACGAATTCTTGCAGAACCTCCAGGTAACGTTCGTTTGGTGCAATCAGGTTGCGGCTACCCGCAGGTGACACCTGCCGTGCAAACCCAAGTGCACCTCGAACATGGTCGTCCACCGCAATCCAACTTGGTGCCGAGGCGCCGGCGCGACCGCCTTTGGTGCCATCCTGAATGTTAATCCTGCCTAGGACATTAGCCTCATGGCTCAACCGTGGCAGGTCAGCCAAGATGGCCTCACGTAAGCGCATGCCGGTGGCTCGCGCCAATAGGACGACAGCGGCGGCGCGTAGCTGATGGTGGCGGCAAAGCGCATCGACGATCTGCTTAACCTGTTCGCGATCCTGGCCCTGCGGGATCGTGTGACGAACCCCGGTGCGCTGCATACCCAACGCCTTGCTCGGATTGGGCAACTTCACGCACTGATCACCGCGTAGCGCTGCCATGGTCCTGTTAACGCTGGAGAGCCGGTTTTGAGCGGTGCTGACGGCGAGGTCACCGCGCCTAACCACGTCGCGAAGATACGCCGCATAGTCGGCCAACACCTTCCGATCAATCTGCCGCGCATCATTGATACCGGGCCCCTGTTCGGAGCGGCACCACTTCACGAATGCCAGCCACCGATCACAGTGCGCTTTAACCGTGCCGTAGTGGCCACAGCCGAACATATCTTTTAGCGCCTGCGGTGCTGCATAGCTCAACTGCCTGCCGTAACCGAAATTACGACCATCGCGCCTACCCACTAATGCCATGTCGGTCACCTCACGTTTCGTTCTCCCGTCCTCACCCCACGTCTTCCCGCCAAGAGTGCTGAGTGTTATCAGGGATCAAGGCCCCTGCGGCCTGTGGGGGTGTCCACTCACGCAGGACTGGCGGCTCCTTACGACCGGGAGCAAGGGCATCTCATGATCTGGTCTCCTGAGCACCGTTACAGGTGGGCGGGTGGAGGCTGCATTGGCTGACGAGACCAGTGCCGCGAGATCCTGAGCCGGGTGAAAGCAGCGATGCGATGACCGGGGCATGCCTGACTGTCAGTCAGGTACAGTCCATTCCGTGGTCCGCGGCACCATCATCTGCATGGCTGTTGCTGGTGACATCGGCGTTTGTCACGCCAATTGTCACGAGGGGAGTTGCCGCAAAGCCAAGTGCGATGTGGGCTGCAGCAGTGTTAGAAGCGCCCGTCTCTTTCCAGGAGAAAGAGACGGGCGCAGGTTGGCGCAAGATTCGGCCAAGCGGATAGGTTGCTGCAGGGCAGCGGAGTAGTCGTCTGGCGCATGAGGGCCATGATCTGAAGTAGGCATCCATCACCGGGGAGGTGACCGGGCGAGCTGCCGGACGCGAATCGCCATTAGGGGAGAACCACCGCGGTAGCGGCGTGACCTTGAAGGTTCGGGCCACCTGGGGTGCTGTCAACGACAGCGCTTGCACGGCCAGTTCTACGCTTGTGAATAAATCCGGTCAAGGGCCGAAATTCAGCGTTACTCTGGACTTGGAGTGAGGTTATCCACATATGGAATTCCGTGGTAAACCCCGGACAACGTCGTGGCTTTTAGTTTTTCAAAGTGAGGTCCTTCCAAACAGGGCGGCTTTGCAGCCCTGTTTGGAAGGACCCGCGCTTACAAGCGGATAAACGAGACTGCTTGCCCTGAATCTCGAGCGCTCAGTTGTTGTTGCTACCGTTATTGAGCCTGTACAGCGCTAGCGGATCGGCACCACGTTCTTGTCTCTGGCTTGGCCGTATGCAGAGGCGAGCATGCTGCCGGTCGCGGCTTTCTGGATGTACTCACTCCACCAAGCCATCATCGGGCGCCGTCGCTCGATGTAGTCGGCTCGGTTGTAGGCGCTCCGCACCTCATCCTTGTCGACGTGCGCCAGGGCCACCTCGATGAGCTCCGGGTCCCAGCCATGTTCATTCAAGATGGTGCTTGCCATCGAACGCATGCCGTGGCTGACCAACCGATCTTGGAAGCCCATACGTTTTAACGCCATGTTGGCGGTCTGGCTATTGGCGTGGGTGCGTGGATTTCTGTCGGCCGGGAAGACGTACTCGCGATGACCGCTGTGAGTCCTCAGTGACTCCAACAGTGCGACCGCGTGATCACTCAACGGGATGCTGTGAGGGCGGCGTTTTTTCATCCGCTCCGGTGGGATAGTCCAAACACGCCTCTCGAAGTCGATGTCTGCCCAACGAGTAGTCGCCGCCTCGGCGGGGCGAGTCATCGTGTGCAGCTGCCATTCGATCAGGCAGCGGGTGGTGCGTTTGATACTGGCGTTCGCGATCTCCAGCATGAGTTCGGGGAGCTCTTCGGGCGGAAGCGCAGCCATATTCTCTTTCTTGGGCTTCTTGAATACTGCCCTGATGCCGCTGAGTGGGTTGGCGAAGATCAGACCGGAGTTCACCCCGTAGGTCATGATCTCGTTAAGCCGCTGGCTAAGACGTTTGACCGTCTCCAGGCTGCCTTTCGCTTCGATAGGGCGCAGTAATCCGATCACCATCGGCGCGGTGATTTTCACCAGTGGTGTCGTTTTCAAGTCGGGGAGCACATGCAGCGTGAGCGACCGCCAGATGTCCTCGGCGTAGGCCGGGGTGACCGAGTCTTTCTTAAGCTCGAACCAGGCGGTGGCCACGTTCTCGAAGGTATGTTCCGTTTCTGCGCGCTTCGCCTCATTCAGCGTATCGCGCTGCACCTTCGGATCAATGCCCTGTGCAAGCAGCTCGCGCGCATCGACTGCCATCTTTCGTGCATTCGCTAGTGACAGTTCGGGGTAGGTCCCGAAGCCGATGTTGATGCGCTTTTTGGTCACCGGTTCGCGGTAGTTGAAATTCCACAGCAACGAGCCGTTGCTGCGTACGCGGAGCTGCAAACCGTCACCGTCGGTGAGGACGTAATCCTTGGACGCGGGTTTGACTCCCTTGAGCTGTCGATCGGAGAGGCGGAGATTTTGAGCCGGCATGAGATTGTCCTCAGGCACTGATTCGGTATTCCAAAGATTAGCACCGGATGAGCTGGAATACTGTCTGGAATACCCGAATGGCTGGAACTCAAAAACTCTCAAAAGACCGAAAAAGCGCTGGAGGCCGCGGATTTACTGGATCGCAGGCACAAAAAAAGACGTCCGTGGACGTCTTTAGATGATGAAGTGGTGGAGCCGGGGGGATTTGAACCCCCGTCCGCCAGTACTCCGCTGTCGGTACTACATGCGTAGCCGTTTCTATTAAGTTAACCCTCAGCGACCCGAAGGGCAGGGTGCTTTGGGCGAGTTGTGTAAGTTTTAGCCGCTTCGTCCACAACGTACTGCACGGCGATTCTGTTCTATATGACAATCACTTTGGGTTTACAGACATCCCCTGATGATTGCTGGACCCGAAGGTACCAGGAGGGAAGGGCTAAGGCTGCTTACGCAGCGAGAGCGTATTCCCCGTAGGTTTCGTCATTGGCAACTATAAGAAGTTGCAACAGTGGATTTACGAGTTCTGTTACCAACTCGGCATGCACCTAAAGTTTCGCAACCGGCGTCGAATCCTAAACGGCCCCGTGCTTATAACTCGTTGTTTCTTAGTGAGTGACAAGCCTGTGCAGTGTACGTCAATCGGTCACAGAAGGCCAACCCGAAGGTTGGCCTGAGCAATCAGCGAGTTACTGATTGCCGCCTTTGTCCGTGTCTTGCAGGCTTTGCAGGGCCTTGGAGGTGATCTCGATGCATTTCTTGTCATCGCCTGCCGCATGGGCTGCCTTGGCTTGGGAAACGGCGGTGTCGATTTCGCCAGATTTGCCGCTGGTGTCGGTGGCGAGCAACGCTTTACCGTTGTTGATTTTGTCCAGGTTGATTTGGCACAGATCGTCTTTTGTTCCGGCCGCAAACGCGGGGGACGCCAGCATCGCAGCGGTAATGAACAAACCAGCAAGAGCGGAACGCTTCATGGGTATCTCCTTGTGCAAATAGGGCTCGATGCTGCCGGTTTTCCGTGCAGCCAGCGAGGTCACTGATGAGCCTCGTTTGTCGAGGCCTATGCAGATGACTACGCCGGCGCGCAGGGGTTCTGTTTTGTCGCTGGATTAGTCGAAAAACCCCGAAATCATTAGGTTTTGCACCCAAAGAGGGCGGCCCTAGTGGGCGCGCGCCTGGGTTACTCGATCCACCAGGTACACCAGGCCGTGGTAATCAATTCCACCGTGTTGTGTCAGGCCAATCTCACACGTACGGCTGGTGGAGATGCCCTCGCTGCAATACTGCACGGCGTCCTTCAGGCTGCGCAGTGAGTGGGCGTTCAGCTCTGGCGTGGTGAAGCCTTTGTCGCCGGCAAACCCGCAGCAATGAATGCCTTCGGGGATCACCACGTTTTTGCTGCACTGCCTGGCCAGGTCGATCAGCGCCTGGCTCTCTCCCAGGTGTTGGGTGCTGCAGGTGACGTGCACGGCGATCGGGGCTTCCTGGGGGGTGAAGTCGAGGCGGTCCATCAGGTGGGTGCGGATAAAACGCACGGGGTCGTAGAGGTCGAGCCGGGTTTCGGCCAGGTCCTGGACCAGGCGCAGGGTGCACGGGCTGGTGTCGCAGTAGATCGGGTCGAGGCCGCCACGGCTGGCGTGGAGCAGGGCGCCGATCAGTTCCTGGCGTTTGTGTTCGGCTTGTTCGGCGTAGCCCTTGGATGCGAATGGTTGGCCGCAGCAGAGGTTGTCCTGATTGTCGGGGAAGACTACCTGATAACCGGCTTTTTCCAGCAGGCCACGGGTTTTGTCGTACAGCGACATCTGTTCGTGGTCGCCGGCTGCCGGGCCCATCGCGCGTGATACGCAGGCGGCGAGGTACACCACGCGGGGTCGCTCATCGCTCACGGCGGGGCTGAAGCGAATGGCCTTTTCCGGTTGCGGCATGGCGTTGGTCCATTGGGGGATTTGCCCCTTGGACAGCCGGGTTACCGTGGCCGAGAGCTTCGCCAGTCGCGGCGCGCCCAGCAGCATGCGCGCGCCGTTGGCTACGTGCAGGGTGAAGCGCGCACCTTGCAGTGCCGTGGCGAAATGCGTCGACAACCATTCGGCGGTTTTCGTACGGTCGGCGTCGCGGCCGCGCAGCTTTTTCACCAGGTCGCCGGTATTGATGCCTACCGGGCAGCGTTGGGCGCAAAGCCCGGTGGCCGCGCAGGTATCGATGCCCTGGTATTGATACGCCGCTTCCAGTTCAGTGGTGTCGATACCGGCGCGTTTCCTGGCCTGGATATCGCGCCAGATCACAATGCGCTGGCGCGGGCTCAGGGTCAGTCCTTTCGACGGGCATACAGGTTCGCAGAAGCCGCACTCGATGCACTTATCCACAAGCTCGTCGGCGGCAGGCAGGGGCTTGAGGTGCTTGAGGTGGATTTGCGGGTCTTCGCTGAGCACCACGTCCGGGTTGAGAATGCCATTGGGGTCGAGCAGGCGCTTGAGCTGCCACATCAATTGGTAGGCATCGCTGCCCCATTCCAGCTCGACAAAGGGCGCCATGTTGCGACCGGTACCGTGCTCGGCCTTCAGCGAGCCGCCAAACTCCACGGCCACCAACTGGGCGACGTCGTCCATGAACGCCTGGTAGCGTGCGACTTCTTCCGCGCTGTTGAAGCCTTGGGTGAAGACGAAGTGCAGATTGCCTTCAAGGGCGTGTCCGAAAAGGATCGCTTCATCGTAGTGATGTTTGTCGAACAGCTCGATCAGGCGATTGACGCCGATGGCCAATTGTTCCACCGGGAAGGTCACGTCTTCAATGATCACGGTGGTGCCGGTTTTACGCACGGCGCCCACGGCGGGGAAGGTGTCTTTGCGGATCGCCCACAGGCGGGCGTTTTCCACTGGGTCTTCGGTGAAGTCGACTTGTTTCTCCACTGGGAAGCTGGCCAGGGAAGCCATGATCAGCGCCAGTTGCTCATGCAGCAATGAGGGCGAGGCGGCGCGGGATTCGATCAACAGGGCGCAGGCATTTTCCGATAGCTGCTGTACGAAAGCCGGCATGCCGGGTTTGTCCTGCACCGAACGCATGCTGCGCCGGTCCAGTAGTTCAACCGCTGAAACAGGTTGGGTTTTGAGTACGGTCACCGCGTTGCAGCAGGTTTCCACATCCGGGAACACGATCAGGGCCGAGGCTTTGTTCGGGTGGTCGATCACCGTGTCGTAGGTCACTGCGCTGATAAAGCCCAGGGTGCCTTCGGAGCCGACCAGCAAATGGCTGAGGATATCCAGTGGCTTGTCGAAATCCACCAGGGCGTTGAGTGACAACCCGGTGGTATTTTTCAGACGGTATTTGTGGCGGATTTTTGCAGCCAGTTCAGCGTTTGCCCGGGTTTCTCGACCGAGTGCCGCCAGGCGGTCAAGCAGCTCGCCATGGCGTTGGCGAAAGGCCGCGACACTGGCCGGATCTTCCGTGTCCAGGCGGCTGCCGTCGGCCAGCACCAAGCGAATGCCCGCCAGGGTGTGGTAGGTATTCTGGGCCGTGCCGCAGCACATGCCGCTGGCATTGTTGGCGACGATGCCGCCAATTTTGCAGGCATTGATCGACGCCGGATCCGGACCGATTTTGCGCCCGAATGGCGCCAGCCAGGCGTTGGCTTGCGCCCCGATCACGCCGGGCTGCAGACGAATTTGTGTGCCCTGGCCGCGAATCTCGCGCCCGTTCCAATTGTCCCCCAGCACGATCAGTACCGAGTCGCTGATGGCCTGTCCGGAAAGGCTGGTGCCCGCCGCACGAAAGGTCACCGGCACGCGATCGCGTTGAGCCAGTTGCAGCAGCGCCGCCACCTCATCTTCCGACTCGACACGGATCACCAGTTGTGGGATCAGTCGGTAAAAGCTGGCGTCGGTGCCGAAGGCGAGGGTGGAAAGTGGATCGTCGAAACGACGATCTTTCGGGATCAGTTGTGCGGCGTCGCTCAGAAAAGCAGCAGGCAGGCTCATCGGTCCTCCAGAAATAGCAGACGCCGGAATCGCTGCCCGGCGTCGGTTCTTACCCTATCGCGTGCAGGTCTTAGTGCACCAGCATACCGGTGAACCAGTAAGCCTGGGCCAAGGTGATCAGCCCGACGATCGTCGCGAAAAACAGGCTGTGCTTGAGGGTAAAGCGGAACAGGTCGGATTCCTTGCCCACCAGGCCAGTCGCGGCGCATGCCACGGCAATCGACTGCGGCGAGATCATCTTGCCGGTCACGCCGCCGCTGGTGTTCGCCGCTACCAGCAAGGTGTCGTTGACGCCGATCTGGTGCGCGGTGGTGGCTTGCAGCGAGCTGAACAGGGCGTTGGATGAAGTATCAGAACCCGTCAGGAATACCCCGAGCCAGCCAAGGAATGGCGAGAAGAACGGGAATGCTGCGCCGGTAGCCGCCAGCACCAGGGCCATGGTTGATGACATGCCCGAATAGTTGGTGACGAAGGCAAAGGCCAGCACCATGCCGATGGAAAGGATCGGCCAGCGCAGCTCATAAAAGGTTTCTTTCAAGGTGGTCAGACCAGTTTTGAAATCGATCTTCAGCACCAGCATCGAAACCAGGGCGGAGAAGAAAATCGCCGTGCCGGTCGCGGAAATCGGATCAAGCTTGAATACCGCCGGGATTGCCGTCGGGGTGGCAACGATGGGCGCAACCTTGATCACCAGTTGATCCAGGTGCGGGATCGCAAAGTTGAATACCGAGCTGTACATCGCGCCGCCGGCGGCGAACATCGCCTTGAAGGGCTTGAGGGTCCAGATGGTGACCAGCACGGTCAGGATCAGGAACGGCGACCAGGCCTTGAAAATTTCCCCCAGGCTGTAAGGCGAAGCCAGGGTGTTGCGCGGCAGGCCAAAGCCACCGGCGCTGGCAGTGACGGCAGTGCCGGACGTTGCGCCAACGATTTGCGCGCCGGCACTGCGCTTGGGCTGCCAGACTTTCAGGAACAGGGTCAGGGAAATCAGGCTGGCCAGGGCCGAGGTGATGTCCGGCAGTTCCGGGCCGATGAAGTTCGAGGTGAAGAACTGGGTAACGGCGAAGCTCAGGCCCGCAACCAGCGCGGCAGGCCAGGTTTCCTTGACGCCGCGCAGCCCGTCCATCATGAACACCAGCCAGAACGGCACGAACAACGACAGCAGCGGCAATTGGCGACCGGCCATGGCGCCGATCTTGAACGCGTCGATCCCGGTCACTTGCCCGGCCACGATGATCGGAATCCCCAGTGCGCCGAACGCAACGGGGGCGGTGTTGGCAATCAGGCACAGGCCGGCGGCATACAGCGGATTGAAACCCAGGCCTACCAGCAGTGCGGCAGTAATCGCCACCGGTGCACCGAAACCGGCGGCGCCTTCCAGGAACGCGCCGAAGCAGAAGCCGATCAGCAGCACTTGCAGGCGCTGGTCGTCGGTAATCGACAGCACGGAGCTGCGGATGATTTCGAACTGGCCGCTCTTGACCGTCAGTTTGTACAGGAATACGGCGGCGACGATGATCCAGGCGATTGGCCATAGGCCGTAGGCGAAGCCATAACCGGCGGCGGCGAGCGCCATGTCGACCGGCATCTGGAAGGCAAAGATCGCCACCAGGATCGACAGTGCCAGGGTGATGCTGCCCGCAACGTGGCCTTTGAGGCGAAACACCGCCAGGGCCAGGAAGAAAAATACGATGGGAATGACGGCGGCCAGTGCGGACAGGCCGAGGCTGCCGAGCGGGCTGTAGAGCTGTTGCCAGGTTTGCATATGGGGTGGCCCCTAATTGTTGTTGGTCAGGCACTGCTTGGATGATTTGGGTAATTGGTATTACCAATTTACAATCACCGTTGGCTAGGTTAAAAGCCTTCTGGGGGATGTGTCAATTTGCCGCTTGTGAATCTTTGGTCGTAGGTCGGGGTTGGTGGGTGCTGATTGGCTTAAACGAGGGCGTTCTGATAGGTGCCGGATACGCGGCGATAGGCCAGAATAGGGGCCCCGGCGAGTGGTCGGGATGGTGGAGAGTGAGTTATGGGGTTTGATCAGGTGCGTCAGCGCCGTTTGTCTGATGACATCGTCGAGCAGCTTGAGGGCATGATCCTTGAGGGCACGCTGAAGTCGGGCGAGCGCTTGCCGGCCGAGCGCGCACTGGCCGAGCAGTTCGGGGTGTCGCGTCCGTCGTTGCGTGAGGCGATCCAGAAGCTGGTGGCAAAAGGTTTGCTGATCAGTCGCCAGGGTGGTGGCAATTATGTGGTGGAGTCGCTGGGTTCAACCTTCAGTGATCCGCTGCTGCATCTGCTGGAAAATAATCCGGAGGCTCAGCGTGATCTTCTGGAGTTTCGCCAGACCCTGGAGGCCTCGTGCGCGTATTACGCAGCGTTGCGTGCCACTGAGGTGGACCGCGAGCGACTGACCGCGGCGTTCGAGGAGTTGCAGGATTGCTACACGCGGTCGGATGAAGTGAGTCGGGCGGAAGAGGGGGCGGCGGATGCGAGGTTTCACCTAGCCATCGCCGAGGCCAGCCATAATGCAGTATTGCTGCACACCATTCGCGGCCTGTTTGATCTGCTCAAGCGCAACGTGGTGACCAACATTGGCGGCATGTACCAGCAGCGTACGGAGACCCGCGACATGCTGATCAATCAGCACCGGGACCTTTACCTGGCGATTATCGAGGGGCGTGCCGAGCAGGCACGGGAAGTCTCAACACGTCACCTGCTGTATGTGCAGGAAGTTCTGGAGGAAGTGCGGCAGGAGGTTCAGCGCATGGCCCGGGCGGAACGGCGCAAAGGGATGTAGCAAATGCTGTGGATGAGGGAGCGGGCTCCGTCATCCACATCAAGTCACAAGAAAGTCAGTCTTCCTTGCCCTTGTTGCGCACGGCACGCTGCAATTCCCGGTTGGAATCGCGCTCGCGCTCGGTATCACGCTTGTCGTATTCCTTCTTGCCCTTGCCCAGTGCGATCTCGCACTTGACCAGGTGCTTGCTCCAGTACCACGACAGGCAGACACAGGCGTAGCCCTTTTGCTGCACGGCGGCGTGGAGCTTTTCCAGCTCGCGGGCATTGAGCAACAGCTTGCGCGTGCGCACCGGGTCGGCGATTACGTGGGTGCTGGCGGTCATCAGCGGCGTGATATGACTGCCGAGCAGCCATGCCTCGCCGTCTTTGAGCAGCACATAACTGTCGACCAGCTGCAGCTTGCTGGCACGAAGACTTTTTACTTCCCAGCCGGCCAGGACCAGACCAGCCTCGAAACGATGTTCGATGAAGTAATCGTGTCGCGCCTTTTTATTTTGCGCGATGGTCCCTGTTGGGTGTTTCTTTTGTTTAGCCATAGGGGCGGCATTATAGGGAGTTGCGAGCGCGTCGGCTACGGTCAACCTGCGTGCTTGAGCGTGTTGAATGAATCCCGGACAATGCAGGCTGGTTTTTGATTTTTTTCTTTCGCGAATCCTGTTGTCCTTTCGCGATGTTTGCCGCTCAGCTGTGGAAATAACGCTCACATGACGACGCATATTCAACGTTCGGCCCTGCTGCCTTATCCGGCACAGGCGCTCTATGACCTGGTCAACGACGTGGCGCGTTACCCGGAGTTCCTGCCTTGGTGTTCGACTGCCGAGGTGTTGGAGAGCAGTGATGCGCACATGGTTGCCAGCGTGGGGGTGGCAAAGGGCGGCTTGAGCCAGCACTTTGTCACGCGCAACACGCTGGTGCCCGGGCAGTCCATCGAGATGAATCTCGAAGAAGGTCCGTTCACTCAGTTGCACGGTGTGTGGGTGTTCAAGGCGTTGAACGAGAAAGCCTGCAAGATCAGCCTGGACCTGTCGTTCGACTATGCCGGCCCTATCGTGCGTGCCACCCTGGGGCCACTGTTCAATCAGGCGGCGAATACTCTGGTGGACGCGTTTTGCCAGCGCGCCAAGCAAATGCATGGCTGAGCCATTGGTTGAAATCGAGGTGGTGTATGCCGCGGTGGATCGCCAGGTGTTGATGAGCCTGGCAGTAGCACCGGGCTCAACCCTCAGGGCCGCGGTGTTGGGCTCGGGGATGGCTGCGCAATTTCCGGAGCTGAATCTGCAGGATTGCCCCTTGGGGATTTTCGGCAAGGTGGTGGCAGACGCTGACGTGCGTGTGGTGCAGGCTGGAGACCGAATCGAGATCTATCGGCCATTGCTGGCAGATCCGATGGAGATACGTCGTTTGCGTGCAGCCAAGGCTGCCAAGGCAAAGCAGCAGAATTCATAGCTTGCGAAACAGCAGGCAACAAAAAGCCCGGCATGCCGGGCTTTTTATCGAGCGCTGCAAACTTATTGCGGGCTGGCATCCAGGGGTTCTGGAGTCGGCACCGGAACGGTTTGTACGCCGTCGACGCCTTTCTGGATCTCGTCCAGCAACGAGCCAGGCTTGGCCGGTACTTCGGACTTCGGCTTCTCCTCGTTCTGCGCGGGCGCAGGAGCGGTGGTGCCGTTGTCCTTGCCCAGCAAGGCTTCATCGCGGCTTACGCCCGGTTTGAAGTCCCCCGACAGGCTGACGAGCTGGTCATTGCCATTGAAGATGACACTGACCCGCTCCTGCTGGCGTTCACCGCCACCAGGTTGGATGCTATAGAGATAATCCCAGCGATCGGCATGGAATGTGTCGGTCAGCAGGGGATTGCCCATGATAAACCGTACTTGCCGTCGGGTCATTCCCGGGCGTAACTGGTCTATCATGTCCTGCGTGACGACATTGCCCTGCTGGATGTCGATTTTGTAAACCCCGGGGAATGAACAACCGGCGAGTGCGAGCAGTCCCACAAAGGTGAAACTGGTTAGCAAGAGCTTGGTGTTTTGCATCGGTGGGCGACTTCCACTATCTTGGCTGGGACAACGTAAACGCCGATCATACCCGTATTAAGAGAAGCTGCGAAGCAGCATCCGCGAGAAAGCTAACCATGGTTGAAAATAGCGAACTACGCAAAGCCGGTCTTAAAGTGACTCTGCCACGAGTCAAGATTCTACAAATGCTCGATTCTGCTGAGCAGCGCCACATGAGTGCCGAGGATGTATACAAGGCGCTGATGGAGTCTAACGAGGACGTCGGCCTGGCCACGGTTTACCGTGTTCTGACCCAGTTTGAAGCAGCAGGACTGGTGGTTCGTCATAATTTCGACGGCGGTCATGCAGTGTTCGAACTGGCCGACGGCGGTCATCACGACCACATGGTTGACCTGGATACCAATGAGGTTATCGAGTTCACCAGTCCGGAAATCGAGAAGCTCCAGCACATGATCGCTGAGCAGCATGGATTCGATTTGGTGGACCACAATCTGGTTCTCTACATACGTAAGAAAAAGTAAGAAAGCTACGCAGATTCGCTCTGCGAAACGATCGAAGGCGACCCTAGGGTCGCCTTCGTGCTTTCTATAGAAAGAAAAGTGCTCGGTAAGCCAGGCTTCAGACCTTCGCGGTTACCACCATTTTTTTCGCGTGGGCCAAGGACTCCTTGGTCAGGTCGATGCCGCCGAGCATCCGCGCCACTTCTTCTACCCGTTCAGTCTTGTTCAGCTTGGACACGGCGGTATGGGTCGCATCGCTGCCTCGCACCTTGTGCACGAACAAGTGCTGATGCCCTTGGGCGGCTACTTGTGGCAAGTGGGTGACGGTCAGTACTTGGCCGCGATCGCCCAGCCGGCGCAGCAACTGGCCCACGATCTCGGCAGTCGGGCCGCCGATCCCTACGTCCACTTCATCGAATACCAGTGTTGGCACGCGAGAGGTCTGGGCGGTGATCACCTGAATCGCCAGGCTGATCCGCGACAGCTCGCCGCCGGAAGCTACCTTTGCCAGTGCCTTGAGTGGCTGGCCCGGGTTCGCGCTGACCAGCAGTTCTACCTGTTCAAGGCCGTTGGGCAGCAGTTCATTGCTGGTGTTGGTGTGCAACTCGATGGTGAAGCGCCCGCCGGGCATGCCCAGGCGCTGGATTTCCTGCTCTACCGCACTGGCCAGGCCGGTCGCTGCCTGATGGCGCAGGTCGCTGAGCTCTCGGGCTTTCTCGTGATAATGACGAGCAAAGGACGCCAGCTCTTCACCCAGTCGCTCGATGGATTCGTCGTTGGCGTTCAGGGTTTCAATTTCATCCAGCAGCTTTTGCTGCATGGTTGCGACTTCGGTCGGCTGGATCCGGTGTTTGCGCGCCAGGGTGTAGATGGTGTCCAGGCGCTCTTCTATATCCTGCAGGCGGGCTGGGTCGGCATCGAAGTGATCGAGGAAACGGTTCAGCTCGCCCACGGCTTCTTCTACCTGGATTTGCGCGCTGGTCAGCAAGGTGGTGGCTTCGTTCAGCGAGCCTGATGCGTTATTCACGCTGGATAGTCGGTTCAGGCTTGCAGTCAGGGCGTTGAGCACATTGCCGGAATCACTTTCGCTGCACTGCTCCACCACTTGTCGGCAGATGCCCAGCAGGGTTTCGGCGTTGGTGAGGTTCTTGTGTTCCTGTTCCAGTTGCTCCAGTTCCGTCTCGCCGAGCCCCAGGCTTTCCAGCTCTTCCAGTTGGTAGCTAAGCAATTGGTGGCGGGCACGCTGCTCATCGCCGGAGTTGGAAAGGCGCTCCAGCTCCTGGCGGGTCTGGCGCCAGCGCTGCGCAGCCAATTGCACCTGGCGCGCAAGATCGGTGGCACCGGCGTATTCGTCGAGGAGTCGGCGATGGGTGTCGGTTTTCAGCAGGGACTGGTGTTCATGCTGGCTGTGGATATCGATCAGCAGTTCGCCCAGGGCTTTCAAATCGCCGAGCGGGCAGGGCGTGCCATTTATATAGCCGCGGGAGCGCCCTTCGGCCGTGATCACCCGGCGCAGGATGCACGGGCCTTCATTGTTAAGGTCGCGCTCGGCAAGCCAGGCCTCGGCTTCCGGGATATCGGCCAGGTCAAAGGTGGCGAGGATGTCGGCCTTGTCGGCGCCCGGGCGTACCACCCCGCTGTCGGCGCGATCACCCAGGGTCAGGCCCAGAGCGTCGAGCATGATCGACTTGCCGGCGCCGGTTTCGCCTGTGATTACGCTCATCCCGCGATCCAGTTCAAGATCCAGATGTTCAACGATGGCGTAGTTATGTACGGACAGGTGCACCAGCATGACGGCCGCTCCCAGGCTTTAGGTCTGGTTATTTATACAGTGTTTTGTTTGAAGGTGACAATCCTGATGCTTAGTCCGATTTGCTTGAATAAATCGCTTTTTAAGCGCAACAGGGAATGATTGATAAGAATTGATCCAGGACAAGTGAAAGACTTTTGGTAACGCCTCGACCCTTGAACCTGAAAATTGTGGCCCCATATACCGGAACAGAAGCGCGAGTCGAGTTCGCGCATGATTTTGAAAGGAGAAATCTATGGCTGACGAACAGACGCAGGATACGCAAAATCCAGACGCCAACCAGGCCGCAGGTGAAGACCTGGCCGCTCGTGTGCAAGTGCTCGAAGAGCAATTGGCAGGCGCACAGGATCAATCGTTGCGTGTTGCCGCCGATCTGCAGAACGTCCGCCGCCGCGCCGAGCAGGATGTAGAAAAAGCTCACAAATTCGCCCTGGAAAAATTTGCCGGTGATCTGTTGCCGATCATCGACAGCCTGGAGCGTGGCCTTGAGCTGTCCAACCCGGACGACGAAAACATCCGCCCAATGCGCGAAGGGATCGAACTGACCCTGAAAATGTTCCAGGACACCCTGAAGCGTTATCAGCTGGAAGCCATCGATCCGCAAGGCGGCGAGCCGTTCAATGCCGAGCATCACCAGGCAATGGCGATGCAGGAAAACGCTGATCTTGAGCCGAACAGCGTATTGAAGGTGTTCCAGAAGGGTTACCAGCTCAACGGTCGCTTGCTGCGCCCGGCAATGGTTGTGGTGAGCAAGGCTCCTGCACCGGTTGCACCTTCTATTGATGAGCAGGCTTGAAATAAGTCGTAACGGCCCCATCTATAAGTCAAGCGTTTAAGTACTGCCGCAGTTAGCCACCACTGCTGCGGCAAAAAAATCTAAGTTTCGGGAGAGTAAATCATGGGCAAAATTATCGGTATCGACCTGGGGACTACCAACTCCTGCGTCTCCGTGCTGGAAAACGGCGTATCCAAAGTTATTGAAAACGCCGAAGGCGCACGCACCACTCCGTCCATCGTGGCTTATGCCAACGACGGCGAAATCCTGGTGGGCCAGTCCGCCAAGCGTCAAGCTGTGACCAATCCGCATAACACCCTGTACGCGGTGAAGCGTCTGATCGGTCGTAAGTTCGACGAAGAAGTCGTACAGAAAGACATCAAGATGGTCCCGTACAAAATCGCCAAGGCTGACAACGGTGACGCCTGGGTTGAAGTGAACGGCCAGAAAATGTCGCCGCCACAAATCTCGGCTGAAATCTTGAAAAAGATGAAGAAAACCGCCGAAGACTACCTCGGTGAAGCCGTGACTGAAGCGGTGATCACCGTTCCGGCCTACTTCAACGACAGCCAGCGCCAGGCGACCAAAGACGCCGGCCGTATTGCTGGCCTGGACGTGAAACGTATCATCAACGAACCAACCGCAGCCGCTCTGGCCTACGGTATGGACAAGGCCAAGGGCGACCACACTGTGATCGTTTACGACCTGGGTGGCGGTACCTTCGACGTTTCCGTGATCGAAATCGCTGAAGTCGATGGCGAGCACCAGTTCGAAGTGTTGGCCACCAACGGTGACACGTTCCTGGGCGGTGAAGACTTTGACATTCGTCTGATCGACTACCTCGTTGACGAATTCAAGAAAGAAAGCGGCATGAACCTCAAGGGTGACCCGCTGGCCATGCAGCGCCTGAAAGAAGCCGCTGAGAAAGCCAAGATCGAACTGTCTTCGAGCAATTCGACCGACGTGAACCTGCCGTACATCACTGCAGACGCTACCGGTCCTAAGCACTTGAACGTGAAAATCTCCCGCGCCAAGCTGGAAGCGCTGGTAGAAGACCTGGTTCAACGCACCATCGAGCCTTGCCGCATTGCGCTGAAAGACTCGGGTATCGACGTTGGCGCGATCAACGACGTGATCCTGGTGGGCGGTCAGACCCGTATGCCACTGGTTCAGAAGCTGGTGACCGAGTTCTTCGGTAAAGAAGCGCGTAAAGACGTGAACCCGGACGAAGCAGTTGCCATGGGTGCTGCCATCCAGGGCGCGGTATTGGCCGGCGACGTGAAAGACGTTCTGCTGCTGGACGTAAGCCCGCTGACCCTGGGTATCGAAACCATGGGCGGCGTGATGACTGCGCTGATCGAGAAAAACACCACGATTCCTACCAAGAAATCGCAAGTGTTCTCGACTGCCGATGACAACCAGGGCGCCGTGACCATTCACGTGCTGCAAGGTGAGCGTAAGCAAGCCGGTCAGAACAAGTCCCTGGGCAAGTTCGACCTGGCCGAGATTCCACCAGCACCACGTGGCGTGCCGCAAATTGAAGTGACCTTCGACATCGACGCCAACGGCATTCTGCACGTAGGCGCCAAAGACAAGGCCACCGGCAAGACTCAGTCGATCGTGATCAAGGCTAACTCGGGTCTGTCCGAGGAAGAAATCCAGCAGATGATCCGTGACGCTGAAGCCAACGCTGACGAAGACCGCAAGTTCGAAGAGCTGGCCGCTGCCCGTAACCAGGGTGATGCACTGGTTCACTCGACTCGCAAAATGATCGCTGACGCTGGCGACAAAGTGACTGCCGAAGAGAAAACTGCAATCGAAGCCGCAGTAGTTGCCCTGGAAGCCGCCGTTAAAGGCGACGACAAGGCTGCTATCGAAGCCAAGGTTGAAGAGCTGTCGAAAGTCTCTGCGCCAGTGGCTCAGAAAATGTACGCCGAACAAGGCCAGCCGGCTGATGGTGCTGCACACCAGGCAGAACCTGAAGCCAAGCACGACGATGTTGTCGATGCCGAGTTCGAAGAAGTCAAAGACCAGAAGTAACTTGGTCGCCCGGTTGACCGCTCACAAGCGGTGACTGGTAGGATGTCGCCGCGCGGGAGCTTGCTCCCGCGTTGGCGTGTCTGGGGTACGCGAATTTTTACAGCATGCGACAACGCTCGGATGCTGGCGGTGTGATCGGGAATGCTCCTGCTTTCCGGACGACAGTCACCGCGTTTTTGGCCGGTTTCCGGTTGAAAGCAGTAACGACCAGGATCGTTGAATTGACGTGAGTTGGGTCCGGGCCTGTATTGGGGCTCAACGAGTTTGGCAAGGCTCAGGAGGGTTTTGCCGGACGTCCTTAAGAGTGCAAAGACTTATGGCAAAGCGTGACTATTACGAAGTGTTGGGTGTGGAGCGTGGCTCCAGCGAGGCGGACCTGAAAAAGGCTTACCGTCGCCTGGCGATGAAGCACCACCCGGACCGTAATCCGGATAGCAAAGAATCCGAAGAGCTGTTCAAAGAGGCCAATGAGGCCTACGAATGCCTGTGTGATCCGAACAAGCGCGCCGCTTACGACCAGTATGGCCATGCCGGTGTCGACCCAAGCATGGGTGGCGGCGGTGCCGGTTTCGGCGGGCAGAACTTCTCCGATATTTTCGGCGACGTGTTCAGCGACTTCTTTGGCGGCGGCCGCGGTGGCCAGCGTGGCGGTGCCCAGCGTGGCAGCGACCTGCGCTACACCCTGGAGCTGAACCTGGAAGAAGCGGTGCGCGGCACCAGCGTCAATATCCGTGTTCCGACGCTGGTCAACTGCAAGCCGTGCGACGGTTCGGGCGCCAAGAAAGGCTCCTCGCCGATCACTTGCCCGACTTGCGGCGGTATCGGCCAGGTACGCATGCAGCAAGGCTTCTTCTCGGTGCAGCAAACCTGCCCGCGCTGCCACGGCCAGGGCAAGATCATTTCCGATCCGTGCGACTCGTGCCACGGCGAAGGGCGTGTCGAAGAGTACAAGACCCTCTCGGTGAAAGTGCCGGCGGGTGTTGATACCGGCGACCGCATTCGTCTGTCGGGCGAAGGCGAGGCGGGCACTCAGGGCGGCCCGACGGGCGACCTGTACGTGGTGATCAATGTGCGCGAGCACTCGATCTTCCAGCGCGACGGCAAGCATTTGTTCTGTGAAGTGCCGATCAGCTTTGTCGATGCGGCCCTGGGTGGCGAGCTTGAGATTCCGACGCTGGACGGTCGGGTCAAGCTGAAGATCCCTGAGGGTACGCAGACCGGCAAGCAGTTCCGTATCCGTGGCAAAGGCGTTGCGCCGGTGCGCGGTGGCGGTGCTGGTGACCTGATGTGCCGTGTGGCGGTAGAGACGCCGGTGAACCTGGGGCGTCGTCAGCGCGAACTGCTGGAAGAATTCCGCAGCTCCCTGGCCGGCGATGACACTCATTCGCCAAAAACCACCGGCTGGTTCGAAGGCGTGAAGCGCTTCTTCGGCGACCTGTAAGGAAGTGAGTATGCGACGTATCGCGGTGATGGGCGCTGCCGGGCGCATGGGCAAGACCCTGGTCGAGGCCGTGCAGGCGCGCTCGCCGGCCTCCGGGCTGACGGCGGCGATTGTTCGTCCCGGCAGCACCTTGATTGGTGCGGACGCCGGTGAGTTGGCGTCCCTGGGGCGGATCGGCGTTTCGTTGTCCGGCAATCTGGAGCAGGTTGCCGACGAGTTCGACGTGCTGATCGATTTCACCCTGCCGGACGTGATGCTGAAAAACCTGGCGTTCTGCCGCAAGGCGGGCAAGGCCATGGTGATCGGCACAACGGGCCTGAGCGCCGAGCAAAAGCAGCTGCTGGTGGAGGCGGGCAAGGATATTCCAATCGTGTTCGCGGCCAATTTCAGCGTCGGCGTCAATCTGTCGCTGAAGCTGCTCGACATGGCGGCGCGGGTGATGGGTGATGAGGCTGACATCGAGATCATCGAGACTCATCACCGGCACAAGATCGATGCGCCGTCCGGTACGGCATTGCGTATGGGCGAGGCGATTGCCGATGCCCTGGGTCGTGACCTGTCGAAGGTGGCGGTGTATGGCCGCGAAGGCCATACCGGTGCCCGCGCCCACGACACCATCGGTTTTGCCACCGTTCGCGGCGGTGATGTGGTGGGCGATCACACCGTGCTGTTCGCAACCGAGGGCGAGCGTCTTGAGATCACCCACAAGGCGTCTAGCCGCATGACATTCGCCAAGGGTGCTGTGCGTGCGGCGCTGTGGCTTGAGGGTCGTGCGCCGGGCCTGTACGACATGCGCGACGTGCTGGACCTGCATTAAGAAGTAGCTAAAACGGGGTCTCAGGAATATGCTGAGGCCCCGTTTTTACCCGCTAGGCGACGTCCTGTCGCATTCCCCTGCCTTTAAGGCTCATTAGCGGTGGACCAAAAAAGCCTTTTTCTGTAAGCTACAGCTTTAGTGTGTCCACTAAAAGCGCGCAGAATAATTCAGTGAAGAAGCGGGGTGACGTGTCCATACGTCACTCCGCTTTTTTACAACCTGCGATCGCCCTTTCAGGCTTTATTTACGGGAGGTCTTCTTGACTAAGCCAGCCATACTCGCCCTTGCTGATGGCAGCATTTTTCGCGGCGAAGCCATTGGAGCCGACGGTCAGACCGTTGGAGAGGTGGTGTTCAACACCGCCATGACCGGCTATCAGGAAATCCTTACTGATCCTTCCTACGCCCAACAGATCGTTACCCTGACCTATCCGCACATCGGCAACACCGGTACTACACCGGAAGACGCCGAGTCTGATCGTGTCTGGTCGGCTGGCCTGGTCATTCGTGACCTGCCACTGGTAGCGAGCAACTGGCGTAACACGATGTCCCTGTCCGATTACCTGAAAGCCAACAACGTTGTGGCGATCTCCGGTATCGATACGCGTCGCCTGACACGTATCCTGCGTGAAAAAGGCTCGCAGAACGGCTGCATCATGGCCGGTGACAACATCTCCGAAGAAGCAGCGATCGCAGCGGCCCAAGGTTTCCCTGGCCTGAAAGGCATGGATCTGGCGAAAGTCGTCAGCACCAAGGAAACGTACGAGTGGCGCTCCACCGTCTGGGACTTGAAGACCGACAGCCACGCGACCATCGAAGCTTCCGAACTGCCGTACCACGTCGTGGCCTACGACTACGGTATCAAGCACAACATCCTGCGCATGCTGGTCGAGCGCGGTTGCCGCGTGACCGTGGTGCCTGCGCAGACCCCGGCCAACGACGTACTGGCCCTGCAGCCGGACGGCGTGTTCCTGTCCAACGGCCCGGGTGACCCGGAGCCTTGCGACTACGCCATCAAGGCGATCAAGGAAGTGCTGGAAACCGAGATCCCGGTGTTCGGCATCTGCCTCGGCCACCAGCTGCTGGCCCTGGCTTCCGGCGCCAAGACCCTGAAAATGGGTCACGGCCACCACGGTGCCAACCACCCGGTGCAGGACCTGGACACTGGCGTCGTGATGATCACCAGCCAGAACCACGGTTTTGCGGTGGATGAAGCGACGCTGCCGGGCAACGTCCGGGCGATTCACAAGTCGCTGTTCGACGGTTCCCTGCAAGGTATCGAGCGCACCGACAAGAGCGCGTTCAGCTTCCAGGGCCACCCTGAAGCAAGCCCGGGCCCGAACGACGTAGCGCCGCTGTTCGACCGTTTCATCAATGAGATGGCCAAGCGACGCTAACTGAGCGGCCTGAGGGCGGCCCGGGAAACCGGCGGCCCCCTCGGGCTCTTCAAAGATTGTTCAAGACGGCTTGCCGACTGACCTGCGGATTTGAGTGACAAACCCATGCCAAAACGTACAGACATAAAAAGCATCCTGATTCTCGGCGCTGGCCCGATCGTGATCGGCCAGGCCTGCGAATTCGACTACTCCGGCGCCCAGGCCTGTAAGGCCCTGCGCGAAGAGGGCTACCGCGTCATCCTGGTGAACTCCAACCCGGCCACCATCATGACCGACCCGGACATGGCCGACGCCACCTACATCGAGCCGATCAAGTGGCAGACCGTTGCCAAGATCATTGAGAAAGAGCGTCCGGACGCCCTGCTGCCAACCATGGGTGGCCAGACTGCCCTGAACTGCGCACTGGACCTGGAGCGCGAAGGCGTCCTGGAGAAGTTCGGCGTAGAGATGATCGGCGCCAATGCCGACACCATCGACAAGGCTGAAGACCGTTCGCGTTTCGACAAGGCCATGAAGTCCATCGGCCTTGATTGCCCGCGTTCCGGTATCGCCCATAGCATGGAAGAGGCCAACGCGGTCCTGGAGCGCCTGGGCTTCCCGTGCATCATCCGTCCGTCCTTCACCATGGGCGGCACCGGCGGCGGTATCGCTTACAACCGTGAAGAGTTCGAAGAAATCTGCGCCCGCGGCCTGGACCTGTCTCCGACCAAAGAGCTGCTGATCGACGAATCCCTGATCGGCTGGAAAGAATATGAGATGGAGGTTGTCCGCGATAAGAAGGACAACTGCATCATCGTCTGCTCGATCGAAAACTTCGACCCGATGGGCGTGCACACCGGTGACTCGATCACCGTTGCGCCGGCACAGACCCTGACGGACAAGGAATACCAGATCATGCGTAACGCCTCTTTGGCGGTGCTGCGTGAGATCGGTGTGGAAACCGGTGGCTCCAACGTCCAGTTCGGCATCTGCCCGGACACTGGCCGCATGGTTGTGATCGAGATGAACCCGCGTGTATCGCGTTCTTCGGCGCTGGCATCGAAAGCTACCGGCTTCCCGATTGCGCGCATCGCCGCCAAGCTGGCGATCGGTTACACCCTGGACGAGCTGCAGAACGAAATCACCGGCGGCGCAACACCGGCTTCCTTCGAGCCGTCGATCGATTACGTCGTCACCAAGTTGCCACGCTTCGCTTTCGAGAAATTCCCGAAAGCCGACGCCCGCCTGACCACTCAGATGAAGTCGGTCGGTGAAGTCATGGCCATCGGCCGGACCTTCCAGGAGTCCCTGCAGAAAGCCCTGCGCGGCCTGGAAGTGGGCGTTTGCGGCCTGGACGAGAAGCTCGACCTGAGCAACCCGGAAAGCATGAGCGTGCTCAAGCGCGAGCTGACCGTGCCGGGTGCCGAGCGTATCTGGTACGTGGCCGATGCTTTCCGCGCCGGCATGACCGTCGAAGACATCTTCGGCATGAACATGATCGACCCGTGGTTCCTGGTGCAGATCGAAGATCTGATCAAGGAAGAAGAGAAGGTCAAGACCCTCGGTCTGTCCTCCATCGACCGCGACCTGATGTTCCGCCTCAAGCGCAAAGGCTTCTCCGACATGCGTTTGGCCAAGCTGCTGGGCGTGACCGAGAAGAACCTGCGCACCCATCGCCACAAGCTGGACATCTTCCCGGTCTACAAGCGCGTTGATACCTGTGCGGCCGAGTTCGCCACCGACACCGCATACATGTACTCCACCTACGAGGAAGAGTGCGAAGCCGCGCCGTCGGGCCGCGACAAGATCATGATCCTGGGCGGCGGTCCAAACCGTATCGGCCAAGGCATCGAGTTCGATTATTGCTGCGTACACGCCGCTCTCGCCCTGCGCGAAGACGGGTACGAGACCATCATGGTCAACTGCAACCCGGAAACTGTTTCTACTGACTACGACACTTCCGACCGTCTGTACTTCGAGCCGGTAACCCTGGAAGACGTACTGGAAATCTGCCGTGTCGAGAAGCCAAAAGGCGTGATCGTCCAGTACGGCGGCCAAACCCCGTTGAAACTGGCTCGCGCACTTGAAGCTGCTGGCGTGCCGATCATCGGTACCAGCCCTGACGCTATCGACCGCGCCGAAGACCGTGAGCGCTTCCAGCAGATGGTTGAGCGCCTGAACCTGCGTCAGCCGCCAAACGCCACTGTGCGCAGCGAAGACGAAGCGATCCGCGCGGCCAGCAAGATTGGTTACCCGCTGGTGGTGCGTCCGTCCTACGTGCTGGGCGGCCGGGCGATGGAAATCGTCTACGAAGAAGACGAACTCAAGCGCTACCTGCGTGATGCGGTGAAAGTGTCCAACGACAGCCCGGTGCTGCTGGACCACTTCCTCAACTGCGCCATCGAGATGGACGTGGATGCGGTCTGCGACGGCACCGACGTGGTGATCGGCGCGATCATGCAGCACATCGAACAGGCTGGCGTTCACTCCGGTGACTCCGCTTGCTCGCTGCCGCCATACTCGCTGCCTGCACACATCCAGGACGAGATGCGCGAACAGGTCAAGAAAATGGCGCTGGAACTGGGCGTGGTCGGCCTGATGAACGTACAGTTGGCGCTGCAAGGCGAAGACATCTACGTCATCGAAGTCAACCCGCGCGCCTCGCGTACCGTGCCGTTTGTTTCCAAGTGCATCGGTGTTTCCCTGGCAATGATTGCTGCCCGTGTGATGGCCGGTAAGACCTTGAAGGAAATCGGCTTCACCAAGGAAATCATTCCGAACTTCTACAGTGTGAAAGAGGCGGTGTTCCCATTCGCCAAATTCCCTGGTGTGGACCCGATCCTGGGCCCGGAGATGAAGTCCACCGGTGAAGTGATGGGCGTGGGCGATACCTTCGGTGAAGCGTTCGCCAAAGCCCAGATGGGCGCCAGCGAAGTGCTGCCTACCGGCGGTACTGCGTTCATCAGCGTGCGCGATGATGACAAGCCGCTGGTTGCAGGTGTGGCCCGTGATCTGATCAACTTGGGCTTCGAAGTCGTGGCCACTGCCGGGACCGCCAAGCTGATCGAGGCTGCCGGCCTGAAAGTGCGTCGCGTGAACAAGGTGACGGAAGGCCGTCCACACGTGGTCGACATGATCAAGAATGACGAAGTCACCCTGATCATCAACACCACCGAAGGTCGCCAGTCGATCGCGGACTCCTACTCCATTCGTCGTAACGCCTTGCAGCACAAGATCTACTGCACCACCACCATTGCTGCTGGCGAAGCTATCTGCGAAGCGCTGAAGTTCGGTCCTGAAAAAACCGTGCGTCGCTTGCAGGATCTACACGCAGGATTGAAGGCATGATCAAATACCCAATGACCGTCCAGGGCGCAAAAGCCCTGGAAGAAGAGCACGCCCACCTGACCAAGGTCGTCCGTCCAAAGCTGAGCCAGGACATCGGTACGGCCCGGGAATTGGGTGACCTGAAGGAAAACGCTGAATACCATGCTGCCCGCGAGCAGCAAGGTATGGTCGAGGCGCGGATCCGTGACATCGAAGGCCGCCTGCAGAATTCGGTGGTTATCGACGTCACGACTATCCCGCATACCGGCAAGGTGATTTTCGGCACCACCGTGGAAATCGCCAACGTCGAGACTGACGAAAGCGTGGTTTACCACATCGTGGGTGAAGACGAGGCCGACTTCAAACTCGGCAAGATCTCCGTCGGTTCGCCGCTGGCCCGCGCCTTGATTGCCAAGGAAGAGGGTGACGTGGTGGCCGTCAAGACGCCTGGTGGCGTGATCGAGTACGAGATTGTCGAAGTTCGTCACATCTGAAAGACGGCGCCCGCTTCGTGCGGGCGCCATGCTTTGGCAGTTTGCCCAGATGCTTTGGGTTGGCGGCCTATGGCTGTTACATATTGGTGTGCTGCCGGCGCTGGGCCTGATTGGCCTGGCACCGTTGCTGATCGATGAGGTCAGCGGATTATTAAGCGCGTTGCTGGTAGGTTTTGCAGCAGCGTGCGTGACGCTTCAGGCGCTGGTGCTGATCAAGGCCGAAGGCTTGGGGAGTCTGTGGCGGGATATTCGCGGGCAACTGCTGTTGATGGCGCTGTATGCGTGCGCAATGTTTTGCGTGGTGCGTATCTTTCTGCCGGAGGCGTTGCGCTGGCAGCTGTTCAGCTATCTTGTGCTAGGGTTTTCCGGGTTGGTGCTGGTTGTACAGCCGGCGCCAGGATGGAGTGGCAGGGCGTGCGAAGCACGCCCGTGACCCTTGTTTCACTTGAAGCGGTGTACGTTCGACAGTTGCTTGTTGGCGCTGAAGTTCTTGCGATACAGCAGCGCCATCTTGCCGATGACCTGAACCAGGTCCGCTTTGCCAGCCTTGCACAGTTCTGCAATAGCTGCCAGGCGCGCCTCGCGATCAAGGATGCTGACCTTGATCTTGATTAGCTCGTGATCGCCCAATGCGCGTTCAAGTTCGGCTAACACACCTTCAGTCAAACCGTTGTCAGCCACAATCAAAACTGGTTTCAGATGGTGGCCAATGGATTTGTACTGTTTCTTCTGCTCTTGAGTGAGCGGCATAATCTGACCCCTGCGTCTGATCTTGTAAAAAGCGGCGGCCAGTTTACCCGAGCGAGTCCGGGACCGCCCAGTTAATCACGACCCGTTTTATTTTCGAGGTGGCCCGTGGCCCGTTCCAAAACTAGCCTTAAGTGGCTGCAAGAGCATTTCAACGACCCTTACGTCAAAATGGCGCAAAAGGATGGCTACCGTTCCCGGGCCAGCTACAAACTGCTGGAGATCCAGGAAAAGGACAAGTTGATCCGTCCTGGCATGAGCGTTATCGACCTGGGTGCCGCCCCGGGTGGCTGGTCCCAGGTGACCAGTCGTCTGATTGGTGGACAAGGCCGTTTGATCGCTTCCGACATCCTGGAAATGGACAGCATCCCTGACGTGACCTTTGTTCACGGCGATTTTACCCAGGACGAAGTGCTGGCACAGATCCTTGAGGCCGTCGGAAATTCGCAGGTAGACCTTGTGATTTCCGATATGGCCCCCAATATGAGTGGATTACCGGCTGTTGATATGCCGCGAGCCATGTTCCTGTGCGAATTGGCACTGGACCTGGCAGGACGGGTACTGCGTCCGGGTGGTGACTTCCTGGTCAAGGTCTTCCAGGGTGAAGGCTTCGACGAGTATCACAAGAACATCCGCAAACTGTTCGACAAGGTACAGACACGCAAGCCTGACTCTTCCCGGGACAGGTCTCGCGAGCAGTATTTGCTGGGTCGCGGCTTCCGTGGCATTGAAGGCGCTGCCAGTGAAGAGCGTTTTTGAGAAATTTGACGGAGGCGATAGGTTTTTTTATATCGCTTTCGTCACGAAGCTTTACGAATATTGTGTAGTCAAAGTTTCACAAAGGGTTACAGACGGCGCCTGCCAGAGTTGTAGGTAATGTAGTAAGTTAGGCCGGTGAATATCATGCGAAGCACGCGCCAGTAGCGGAGCTTGCTTCAGAGGGTAGTTAATTGAACGATATGGCAAAGAATCTGATCCTGTGGTTGATCATCGCGGCTGTCCTCGTGACGGTGATGAACAACTTCTCCAGCCCTAACGAGCCGCAGACCCTCAACTATTCCGACTTCATCCAGCAAGTTAAGGATGGCAAGGTCGAGCGCGTAGCAGTTGATGGCTACGTGATTACCGGCAAGCGCAACGATGGCGACAGCTTCAAGACCATCCGTCCGGCAATTCAGGACAACGGCCTGATCGGCGACCTGGTGGATAACCACGTGGTTGTTGAAGGCAAGCAGCCTGAGCAGCAGAGCATCTGGACCCAGCTCCTGGTGGCCAGCTTCCCGATACTGGTGATTATCGCCGTGTTCATGTTCTTCATGCGCCAGATGCAAGGTGGTGCGGGAGGCAAGGGCGGGCCGATGAGCTTCGGCAAGAGCAAGGCACGCCTGCTTTCCGAAGATCAGGTGAAAACCACCCTGGCTGACGTTGCCGGTTGCGACGAAGCCAAGGAAGAAGTGGGCGAACTGGTTGAATTCCTGCGCGATCCGGGCAAGTTCCAGCGCCTGGGTGGCCGTATTCCTCGCGGTGTGCTGATGGTTGGCCCGCCAGGTACCGGTAAAACCCTGTTGGCCAAGGCCATTGCCGGCGAAGCCAAAGTACCTTTCTTCACCATTTCCGGTTCCGACTTCGTCGAAATGTTCGTCGGTGTAGGTGCCAGCCGTGTTCGCGATATGTTCGAACAGGCCAAGAAGCACGCTCCGTGCATCATCTTCATCGATGAAATCGACGCCGTTGGTCGTCATCGTGGCGCCGGCATGGGCGGCGGTCATGATGAGCGTGAGCAGACGCTTAACCAGTTGCTGGTTGAGATGGACGGCTTTGAAATGAACGACGGCATCATCGTGATCGCTGCAACCAACCGTCCAGACGTACTCGACCCCGCTTTGCTGCGTCCGGGCCGTTTTGACCGTCAGGTCGTTGTCGGGTTGCCAGACATCCGTGGTCGTGAGCAGATCCTGAAAGTGCACATGCGCAAAGTGCCAATGGGCGACGACGTGGCTCCGGCCGTGATTGCCCGTGGTACTCCAGGCTTCTCCGGTGCCGACCTTGCCAACCTGGTGAACGAGGCGTCGCTGTTTGCCGCCCGTACCGGCAAGCGCATCGTCGAAATGAAGGAGTTCGAGCTGGCGAAAGACAAGATCATGATGGGCGCCGAGCGCAAATCCATGGTCATGTCCGAGAAAGAGAAGCAGAACACCGCTTATCATGAAGCCGGTCACGCCATTGTTGGTCGCGTTGTGCCTGAGCATGACCCGGTCTACAAGGTATCGATCATTCCTCGTGGCCGGGCGCTGGGCGTCACCATGTTCCTGCCGGAAGAGGATCGCTACAGCCTCTCCAAGCGTGCCTTGATCAGCCAGATCTGCTCGCTGTATGGCGGCCGGATCGCCGAAGAGATGACCCTGGGCTTCGACGGTGTTACCACCGGTGCCTCCAACGACATCATGCGTGCCAGCCAGATTGCACGGAACATGGTGACCAAGTGGGGTCTGTCGGAGAAACTCGGTCCTTTGATGTATGCCGAGGAAGAAGGCGAAGTATTCCTGGGTCGCGGTGGTGGTGGTCAAGCTGCCAGCTTCTCCGGCGAGACAGCCAAGCTGATCGACTCCGAGGTGCGCAGCATCATTGACCAGTGCTACGGCACGGCCAAGCAGATCCTCACCGACAACCGCGACAAGCTCGACGCCATGGCTGATGCCCTGATGAAGTACGAGACCATTGATGCCGAGCAGATTGACGACATCATGGCCGGTCGTACGCCTCGCGAGCCTCGCGATTGGGAAGGTGGTTCGGGTACTTCGGGCACGCCGCCAGTGGTACAGAACGAACGCCCTGAAGCCCCGATCGGCGGCCCGGCTGCTGACCATTAAGGTTTGAAATGACTTCTGCGTTGTCCTCGACCCGGTTGCCTTGCGGCAGCCGGGTTCTTGATTTGGCCCATACACACGTTATGGGCATTCTTAATGTAACCCCTGATTCCTTTTCCGATGGTGGTCGCTTCAGTCAGCTTGATGCTGCGTTGCGCCATGCGGAAGCGATGGTGGCTGCCGGTGCGACTCTGATTGACGTCGGTGGCGAATCAACCCGGCCCGGCGCGCGCGCAGTTTCTCCCCTGGAGGAGCTGGAGCGGGTTGCTCCGATTGTCGAGCGCATCCATCAAGAACTGGACGTCATCATCTCTGTCGACACCTCGACCCCTGCCGTTATGCGCGAAACTGCGCGGCTGGGTGCAGGGTTGATCAACGATGTGCGCTCTTTGCAGCGCGATGGCGCTCTGGATGCGGCCGCCGCGACGGGGCTGCCGGTTTGTCTGATGCATATGCTTGGCGAGCCGGGCACGATGCAGGACGACCCGCATTACGACAATCTGGTCGGTGAAGTGAAAGGCTTCCTTGCCGAGCGCATGGCTCAATGCGCGGCGGCGGGGATTGCTCCCGAGCGGATAATCCTCGACCCGGGATTTGGCTTTGCCAAGACCTTGCAGCACAATTTAAGCCTGTTCAAGCATATGGAATCCCTGCATGCCCTTGGTCGCCCCTTGTTGGTCGGGGTTTCGCGCAAGAGCATGATAGGTCTGGCGTTGAATCGTCCGGTGGGTGAGCGGCTGCATGGCGGCCTGGCACTTGCGGCACTTGCCGTGGTCAAGGGTGCGCGCATCTTGCGCGTGCATGACGTGGCCGAGACGATAGATGTAGTGCGGATGATCGCAGCGGTTGAATCAGCCGAATAAGAATGATGGAGCACTTATGACTAAAAAGTATTTTGGCACCGATGGCATTCGCGGTCGGGTCGGCGAATTCCCGATTACTCCCGATTTCATGCTCAAGCTGGGCTGGGCCGCCGGCATGGCGTTCCGCAGCATGGGGGCCTGCCGTATCCTGGTGGGTAAGGACACGCGTATCTCGGGTTATATGTTTGAGTCTGCGCTGGAGGCAGGTCTGTCTGCTGCCGGCGCTGATGTGATGCTGTTGGGGCCGATGCCTACGCCGGCGATCGCTTACCTGACGCGTACCTTTCATGCTGAAGCCGGTATCGTGATCAGCGCTTCGCACAATCCCCACGATGACAATGGCATCAAGTTCTTCTCGGGCCAGGGCACCAAGCTGCCGGATGAGATCGAGCACATGATCGAAGAGTTGCTGGATGCGCCGATGACCGTCGTCGAATCGAGCAAGCTGGGCAAGGTATCGCGGATTAACGACGCTTCCGGCCGTTACATCGAATTCTGCAAAAGCAGCGTGCCTAGCAGCACCAATTTTGCCGGGTTGAAGGTCGTCATCGACTGCGCCCACGGCGCGACGTACAAAGTCGCACCGAGTGTGTTCAAGGAGCTTGGCGCAGACGTTACTGTACTGTCGGCGCAGCCGAACGGCCTGAACATCAACGACAACTGCGGCTCAACCCACATGGGGCAGTTGCAGGCGGCTGTCCTGGCTGAGCATGCCGACTTGGGCATCGCGTTCGATGGTGATGGCGACCGCGTATTGATGGTCGACCACACTGGCGCGATCGTCGATGGCGACGACCTGTTGTTCATCATCGCCCGTGACCTGCATGAGCGTAACAAGCTGCAAGGCGGCGTCGTCGGTACCTTGATGAGCAATCTTGGCCTGGAGCTGGCCCTGGCAGATCTGGGGATCCCGTTTGTGCGCGCCAATGTCGGTGACCGCTACGTGATTGCCGACCTGCTGGAGCGTAATTGGCAGGTGGGTGGCGAAAATTCCGGTCATATCGTCTGCTTCCAGCACACGACTACCGGGGATGCGATCATTGCGGCGCTGCAGGTGCTGCTGGCGCTGCGTCGCCGTGAAGAAAGCCTGGCCCAGGCGCGGCAGGCGTTGCGCAAGTGCCCGCAAGTGCTGCTCAACGTGCGCTTTGCAGGCGGTGACAACCCTATCGAGCATCCGGCTGTCAAAGAGGCCAGTGAGCGCGTGACTGCCGCCATGGCGGGGCGTGGCCGGGTCTTGCTGCGCAAGTCGGGTACCGAGCCTTTGGTGCGTGTAATGGTCGAGGGCGAGGACGAAACACAGGTTCGCGGCTATGCCGAAGAGCTGGCAAAACTGGTAACTGAAGTTTGCGCCTGAATTCGGCTTGCCAGTGATGATGTGGTTGGGTAACATCTGCGCCCACTTTGACCGACGAGGTACAGCATGCGTCGCACTATGGTAGCTGGTAACTGGAAGATGCACGGTACCCGCGCCAGTGTCGCTGAGCTGATCAATGGCCTTCGTCATTTGGCCTTGCCTAGCGGTGTTGATGTCGCGGTATTCCCGCCTTGCTTGTATATCAATCAAGTGATTGATGGCTTGAAAGGCAAGTCGATCCAGGTCGGCGCGCAGAACTCTGCGGTGGAATCCATGCAAGGTGCGTTGACCGGTGAGATTGCACCGAGTCAGCTGGTTGATGCGGGTTGCTCCCTGGTGCTTGTTGGGCACTCCGAGCGCCGCCAGATCATGGGCGAGCGTGATGGGACACTCAATCGCAAATTCGCGGCGGCACAGGCTTGCGGCTTGGTTCCGGTGTTGTGCATAGGGGAGACCCTTGAGCAGCGTGAGTCCGGTAAAACTCTTGAGGTTGTCGGGCGTCAGCTGGGCAGCATCATCGAGGAGCTGGGAGTCGGTGCCTTTGCAAATGCAGTAATTGCTTACGAGCCGGTCTGGGCCATTGGCACCGGGCTGACTGCTTCGCCGCAACAGGCGCAGGATGTGCACGCAGCCATCCGCGCGCAGTTGGCGGCAGAGAATTCTGAGGTCGCACGAGGTGTGCGGCTTCTATACGGCGGCAGCGTGAAGGCGGCCAATGCGGTCGAACTGTTCGGCATGCCGGATATCGATGGGGGGCTCATTGGTGGGGCTTCCCTGAATGCAGATGAGTTCGGTGCGATTTGTCGCGCCGCGGGAAACTGAAAAAATGCTGGAAACAGTCATCGTTGTTTTTCATCTGCTGGGTGCACTGGGCGTAGTTGCTCTGGTTTTGCTGCAGCAGGGTAAAGGTGCGGACGCTGGTGCGTCTTTCGGGGCAGGTGCTTCAAATACTGTGTTCGGAAGCCAAGGTTCCTCTACCTTTCTTAGTAAGTTTACTGCTATACTTGCCGCCGGTTTCTTCATAACCAGCTTGGGGTTAGGTTACTTTGCTAAAGAGAAAGCTCATGTGCTGACTCAAGTAGGTCTCCCAAACCCAGCAGTGTTGGAAGTACCAAAAGCAAAACCGGCTTCTGATGATGTCCCGGTGCTTCAAGAGCAAAAGTCGGCTACTCCAGCGACTGACGTACCTCCAGCTCAAGAGCAGAAGTAAGAAGGTTGTAAACGCTGTATTGCCGAGGTGGTGGAATTGGTAGACACGCAACCTTGAGGTGGTTGTGCCCATAGGGTGTAGGGGTTCGAGTCCCCTTCTCGGTACCAATTATCAGGAGAGCCCGCTGTTGCGGGCTTTCTTGTAGGTGGAAGGTTACATTGACCCTGTAAGGGATCGGTCGTATACTTCCGCCCCAGCTTTGTCGCGGGGTGGAGCAGTCTGGTAGCTCGTCGGGCTCATAACCCGAAGGTCGTCGGTTCAAATCCGGCCCCCGCAACCAGTTTTAGCGGAGCCCCTTTTAAGGGGCTTTTTGTTAGCTGGACACTTTCAACGCCGCTGTTCGACGGCGTTTCAAGGATGGGCGTTTCGCCCATTTTTTTATTTTGCACAGCATGCACATACATGCACGAGGGGGTTCAGGTGTCGAGCAAGCTAGAAGAGTTGCAGGCCTTGTTGGCCCCGGTGGTCGTGGCCCTAGGCTATGAATGCTGGGGTATTGAGTTTTCGGCTCAAGGTCGCCACTCAATGTTGCGCGTTTATATCGATAAAGAGGGCGGCGTGCTGGTGGACGATTGTGCCATTGTCAGCCGTCAGATCAGCGGTGTCCTGGATGTTGAAGATCCGATCTCCGTTGAATACACCCTCGAAGTTTCCTCGCCTGGCATGGAACGCCCACTGTTCACTATTGATCAGTTTGCAAAATTTGCCGGTGAACAAGTGAAGATCAAGCTGCGCTCTCCCTTTGAAGGGCGACGCAACTTTCAGGGCCTTCTGCGCGGTGTAGAAGAGCAGGACGTCGTGGTGCAGGTAGAAGACCATGAGTTCCTGTTGCCGATCGATATGATCGACAAGGCCAACATTATTCCCAGTTTTGACTGAGACGCGGATCCCGCGGATCCAATGGCTTGCGAAAGGCGAGGCGTACGATGAGCAAAGAAGTACTGCTGGTTGTTGAGTCGGTATCCAATGAAAAGGGCGTACCGGCAAACGTGATTTTTGAAGCGCTGGAGCTGGCCCTGGCCACTGCTACCAAAAAGCGTTTTGAAGACGAAGTTGATCTGCGTGTGGAAATCAACCGCCACACCGGTGCCTACGAGACTTTCCGTCGCTGGACGGTCGTCGAAGAAGCCGATCTTGATGATCCGGCCATCGAAACCTGGCCGAGCAAGGTTGCTGAAACGCATCCGGGCGCCCAGGTCGGTGATGTCGTCGAAGAAAAGATCGAATCCATCGAGTTCGGCCGCATCGCTGCACAGACTGCCAAGCAAGTCATCGTGCAGAAGGTCCGCGAAGCCGAGCGCGCTCAAGTCGTTGACGCTTATCGCGAGCGCCTGGGGGAAATCATCTCCGGCACCGTGAAAAAAGTCACCCGCGACAACGTGATCGTCGACCTGGGTAACAACGCTGAAGCGTTGCTGGCCCGCGAAGACATCATTTCCCGCGAAACTTTCCGGGTTGGCGTGCGCTTGCGTGCGCTGCTCAAGGAAATCCGCACCGAGAACCGCGGCCCTCAGTTGATCCTGTCGCGTACCGCGCCGGAAATGCTGATCGAGCTGTTCCGCATCGAAGTGCCGGAAATTGCCGAAGGCCTGATCGAAGTCATGGCTGCGTCCCGCGATCCGGGTTCACGCGCCAAGATCGCGGTCCGCTCCAAGGACAAACGCATCGACCCGCAAGGCGCTTGCATTGGTATGCGCGGTTCGCGCGTCCAGGCAGTGTCGGGCGAATTGGGCGGTGAGCGTGTGGACATCGTCCTGTGGGACGATAACCCTGCGCAGTTCGTGATCAACGCAATGTCGCCTGCTGAAGTGGCGGCAATTATCGTTGACGAGGATGCCCATGCAATGGACATCGCCGTTGGCGCAGACAATCTGGCTCAGGCCATCGGTCGCGGTGGTCAGAACGTACGTTTGGCCAGCCAGTTGACCGGCTGGACCCTGAACGTGATGACCGAATCGGACATCCAGGCTAAGCAGCAAGCAGAAACCGGTGACATCCTGCGCAACTTCATCGACGAGCTGGAAGTCGACGAAGACCTGGCACAGGTGCTGGTAGATGAAGGCTTCACCAGCCTGGAAGAGATTGCCTACGTACCGTTGGAAGAAATGCTCAACATCGACGGCTTTGACGAAGACACCGTCAACGAGCTTCGCGCTCGGGCCAAGGATCGTTTGTTGACTAAAGCCATCGCTACTGAGGAAAAGCTGGCAGACGCCCATCCGGCCGAAGACCTGCTCTCGCTTGAGGGTATGGACAAGGATTTGGCGATGGAACTGGCGGTGCGCGGCGTAATTACCCGCGAAGACCTGGCCGAGCAGTCTATTGACGACCTGCTCGACATCGACGGCATTGACGATGATCGTGCCGGCAAGTTGATCATGGCCGCCCGAGCCCATTGGTTCGAGTAATTAGGCGCGGCCTGAGGAGAGAAGTGCATGACGCAAGTCACGGTGAAACAACTGGCCGATGAGGTCAAAACACCGGTAGAGCGCCTGTTGCAGCAGATGCGTGAGGCAGGTCTGCCGCACACCGCCGCCGATGAAGGTGTGAGCGATAGTGAGAAGCAGTCTTTGCTGACTCACTTGAAGAGCAGCCACAAGGCGAAAGTGGAAGAACCGCGCAAGATTACATTGCAGCGCAAAACCACCAGCACCCTGCGTGTTGCTGGCAGCAAGAGCATCAGCGTTGAAGTACGCAAGAAGAAAGTCTTCGTACAGCGCAGCCCGGAAGAAATCGAAGCCGAGCGCAAACGCGAACTGGAAGAACGTCGCGCAGTAGAAAATGCTGCTCGTCAGAAGGCTGAAGAAGAAGCCAAGCGTCGCGCCGAAGAAGAAGCGCGTCGCCAGCCTGCTGCTGCGCAACCTGCTAACACTGAGGCCGTTGCCGCGCCTAGCGCGCCTGTTGAAGCTGTTCGTGAGGCCGCTCCGGTTGCCGCCGCGCCAGCTCCTGCAGCCGACGCTCGCAAACGCGAAGAACCTCGCCGCCCGGACAAACCACGTGCCGACGATAACAATCGTCGTGGCAGTGGCGATGGTGAGCGCAAAAACGCTCCACATCGTGCTTCGGTCAAAGAGAAGGCGCCAGCGCCACGCGTTGCCCCACGTACTACCGACGAAGAAAGCGACAGCTTCCGTCGCGGTGGTCGCGGCAAGGCCAAGCTGAAGAAGCGCAACGCCCACGGTTTCCAGAGCCCAACCGGCCCTGTCGTGCGTGACGTGCAGATCGGCGAGACCATCACTGTTGGCGACCTCGCCAATCAGATGTCGGTCAAGGCTGCTGAAATCATCAAGTTCATGTTCAAACTGGGTACCCCAGCGACCATCAACCAGGTACTGGACCAGGAAACTGCCCAACTGGTTGCTGAAGAGCTGGGCCACAAAGTGACCCTGGTCAGCGACACCGCCCTGGAAGATTCCCTGGCCGAGTCCCTGAAGTTTGAAGGCGAGACTTTCTCCCGTGCGCCAGTCGTGACCGTAATGGGCCACGTTGACCATGGTAAGACCTCGCTGCTCGACTATATCCGTCGTGCCAAGGTAGCTGCAGGCGAAGCCGGCGGCATCACCCAGCACATCGGTGCATACCACGTTGAAACCGAACGCGGCATGGTCACCTTCCTCGACACTCCTGGTCACGCCGCGTTTACCGCCATGCGTGCCCGTGGTGCCAAGGCGACTGACATCGTGATCCTGGTAGTTGCAGCGGACGACGGCGTAATGCCGCAGACCATTGAAGCTGTCCAGCACGCTAAAGCCGCTGGTGTTCCTCTGGTTGTTGCAGTGAACAAAATCGACAAGCCGGGCGCCGATCTCGATCGCATCCGTAGCGAACTGTCGGTTCACGGCGTGACTTCCGAAGAGTGGGGCGGTGATACGCCATTCGTCTCGGTTTCGGCGAAAGTCGGTACCGGTGTAGACGAACTGCTCGAAGCTGTCCTGCTGCAAGCCGAAGTTCTCGAACTGAAAGCAACTCCATCGGCCCCGGGTCGTGGTGTTGTGGTTGAATCGCGTCTCGACAAGGGTCGTGGTCCGGTTGCAACCGTTCTGGTTCAAGACGGTACCCTGCGCCAAGGCGACATGGTCCTGGTCGGTTCGAACTATGGCCGTGTACGTGCCATGCTCGACGAGAACGGCAAGCCAATCAAGGAAGCCGGTCCTTCCATCCCTGTCGAGATCCTCGGCCTGGACGGTACCCCGGACGCTGGCGACGAGATGAGCGTGCTGTCGGACGAGAAGAAAGCCCGTGAAGTGGCTCTGTTCCGTCAAGGCAAGTTCCGCGAAGTCAAGCTGGCCCGTGCTCACGCCGGCAAGCTGGAAAACATCTTCGAGAACATGGGCCAGGCAGAGAAGAAGACGCTTAACATCGTCCTCAAATCTGACGTTCGTGGTTCCCTCGAAGCGTTGAACGGCGCCTTGAATGGCCTGGGTAACGACGAAGTGCAAGTGCGTGTGGTCGGCGGCGGTGTCGGTGGTATCACCGAATCCGATGCCAACCTGGCGCTGGCCTCCAACGCTGTACTGTTCGGCTTCAACGTGCGTGCCGATGCTGGCGCACGGAAGATCGTCGAGCAGGAAGGCCTGGACATGCGTTACTACAACGTCATCTACGACATCATCGAAGACGTCAAGAAAGCCCTCACCGGCATGCTTGGCAGCGACGTCCGGGAGAACATCCTGGGTGTGGCCGAGGTGCGTGACGTGTTCCGCTCGCCGAAATTCGGCGCGATCGCCGGTTGCATGGTTATCGAAGGTGTTGTGCACCGTAACCGTCCAATCCGTGTACTGCGTGAAGACATCGTTATCTTCGAAGGCGAGCTGGAATCCCTGCGCCGCTTCAAGGATGACGCTTCCGAAGTACGTGCCGGCATGGAATGCGGTATTGGCGTCAAGAGCTACAACGACGTCAAGGCGGGTGACAAGATCGAAGTCTACGAGAAGGTCCAGGTTGCTCGCAGCCTCTAACTCGCGTACTTCAAGGGCCACGCAGCGCCCGGGCATGCAAATGCCCGGCGCTGTGTCCGGACTCTAAACGCAACGCCCGGTCTGGCTTTTGTCAGGCCGGGCGTTTGCCGCTTTCAGACCCCACGGGTTTCACCGTGTGGCAGCAACAGGTAACAAGACATGGCAAAAGAATACAGCCGTACCCAACGTATCGGCGATCAGATGCAGCGTGAGCTGGCACAGCTGATCCGTCGTGAAGTAAAAGACCCACGTGTTGGCCTGGTCACCATCACCGCCGTTGAAGTCAGCCGTGACGTTGGTCACGCCAAGATCTTCATCACCGTGATGGGCCAGGACAACAGCGAAGAAATCGCGCAAAGCATCAAGGTGCTCAACTCCGCCGCAGGTTTCCTGCGTATGCAGTTGGCCCGTGAAATGAAGCTGCGCAGCGTTCCTCAGTTGCACTTCCACTACGACGAAAGCGTCGTGCGTGGCGCGCACCTGTCGGCACTGATCGAGCGGGCCGTGGCTGAAGACAATCAGCACCCGGAATCCGCCACGCCTGAAGACGCCAAGGAGTAATCGGTGGCTCAGGTCAAACGTATCCGTCGTAATGTCAGCGGCATCATTCTGCTCGACAAGCCCATTGGTTTTACCTCCAATGCGGCGTTGCAGAAGGTTCGCTGGCTGCTCAATGCCGAGAAGGCAGGGCACACCGGCAGCCTCGACCCCTTGGCCACCGGCGTGTTGCCGTTGTGCTTCGGCGAGGCCACCAAGTTTTCGCAATACCTGCTCGATTCCGACAAGGGCTACGAGACCCTGATGCAACTGGGCAAGACCACCACCACGGCAGACGCCGAAGGTGATGTTTTGCAGGTCCGCGAGGTGACCGTTGGTCGTGCTGATATCGAAGCTGCCTTACCTGCTTTTCGTGGGCAAATCAGTCAGATACCGCCGATGTACTCGGCTCTCAAGCGTGATGGCCAGCCTCTTTACAAGCTGGCACGTGCAGGGGAAGTGGTGGAGCGCGAACCGCGTTCTGTTACTATTGCGCGCTTGGAATTGCTCGCCGCTGAAGGCGACACTGCCCGGTTGGCGGTGGACTGCAGCAAAGGCACCTATATCCGTACCCTCGTGGAAGATATCGGTGAGCAACTAGGCTGTGGCGCATACGTTGCAGAACTGCGACGCACCCAGGCAGGCCCTTTCACTCTGGCCCAGACGGTCACGCTGGAAGAGCTGGAAGCAGTGCATGCCGAAGGCGGCAACGAAGCGGTTGATCGCTTCCTGATGCCATCGGACAGCGGTTTACTGGATTGGCCATTGCTGCACTTCTCGGAGCACAGCGCGTTCTACTGGCTTAACGGCCAGCCGGTACGTGCACCGGATGCCCCGAAGTTCGGCATGGTGCGGGTACAAGATCACAACGGTCGCTTTATCGGTATCGGTGAAGTGAGCGAAGACGGGCGCATCGCGCCGCGTCGACTGATTCGGTCAGAATGACCGAAACCAGTTTGTGGTAAAAGCGCAGTAGCTTTTACTCAAACTGGAACGAGGGTGGCTGTTAGCAGGCATGGTCACTACTCATTTTTAGATACAGGGATTTGTCCCTGGCCTGTTGAAACTGCCCTTTGGGTGGTTTCCTGAAAAAAGGATTGCCTCATGGCTCTCGACGTTCAAGAAAAAGCACAAATCGTTGCTGACTATCAGCAAGCTGTTGGTGACACTGGTTCGCCAGAAGTGCAAGTTGCACTGCTGACCCACAACATCAACAAGCTGCAAGGTCACTTCAAGGCCAACGGTAAAGATCACCACTCCCGTCGTGGTCTGATCCGCATGGTAAACCAGCGCCGTAAGCTGCTGGACTACCTGAAAGGCAAGGATCTGGGTCGTTATCAGACTCTGATCGGTCGCCTGGGTCTGCGTCGCTAATAAGCGATTGCGCTAGAGGTTGGTTGGCTGTCGTGTGTCAGTGGGTTTCCCGCTGGCCCATGGCAGGCTTCCAGCCTCAAGTTTTATCTGGATACACGTTTTACCCTGGACAGGCGTTGGGCCGATTCCCGACATTGCCCAAGAATTTCGCAAGAAGACAAGTTCCCCAAGAGCCACAAAGAAGGTAGGACACCGTGAACCCGGTTATCAAAAAATTCCAGTTCGGTCAGTCGACCGTTACCCTCGAGACAGGCCGTATCGCCCGTCAAGCCTCCGGTGCAGTGCTGGTTACCGTTGACGACGACGTCACCGTATTGGTGACCGTTGTAGGCGCCAAGACCGCTGACCCAAGCAAAGGCTTCTTCCCTCTTTCCGTTCACTACCAGGAAAAGACTTACGCTGCAGGTAAGATCCCTGGTGGTTTCTTCAAGCGTGAAGGCCGTCCTTCCGAGAAAGAAACCCTGACTTCCCGACTGATCGACCGTCCGATCCGTCCGCTGTTCCCAGAAGGCTTCATGAACGAAGTGCAGGTTGTCTGCACCGTCGTTTCCACCAGCAAGAAGACCGATCCGGACATCGCTGCGATGATCGGTACCTCGGCGGCCCTGGCCATCTCCGGTATTCCTTTCGATGGCCCGATCGGCGCTGCCCGTGTTGCATTCCACGAAAGCACCGGCTACCTGCTGAACCCGACTTACGAACAGCAGAAAGCTTCGAGCCTGGACATGGTCGTTGCCGGTACTTCGGAAGCCGTGTTGATGGTTGAATCGGAAGCCAAAGAGCTGACCGAAGACCAGATGCTGGGCGCTGTACTGTTTGCTCACGACGAGTTCCAGGTTGTGATCAACGCTGTCAAGGAACTGGCCGCTGAAGCTGCCAAGCCAACCTGGACCTGGGCTCCTCAGCCAGAAGCTACCGCACTGCTGGGCGCTATCCGCTCCGAGTTCGGCACCGCTATCTCCGACGCCTACACCATCACCATCAAGGCCGACCGTTACGCTCGCCTGGGTGAACTGAAGGACCAGGTTGTTGCCAAGCTTTCCGGTGAAGAAGGCCAGCCTTCTTCCAGCGAAGTCAAAGCAGCCTTCGGCGAAATCGAATACCGCACCGTTCGCGAAAACATCGTTAACGGCAAGCCACGTATCGACGGCCGCGACACCCGCACCGTACGTCCGCTGAACATCGAAGTCGGCGTTCTGCCAAAAACCCACGGTTCGGCCCTGTTCACCCGTGGCGAAACCCAGGCACTGGTTGTTGCAACACTGGGTACTGCCCGTGACGCACAGCTGCTGGACACCCTGGAAGGCGAGAAAAAAGACCCGTTCATGCTGCACTACAACTTCCCTCCGTTCTCGGTAGGTGAGTGTGGTCGCATGGGTGGCGCTGGTCGTCGCGAAATCGGTCACGGCCGTCTGGCCCGTCGTTCGATTGCAGCCATGTTGCCTGCCGCCGACGTGTTCCCGTACACCATTCGCGTTGTGTCGGAAATCACTGAGTCCAACGGTTCCAGCTCCATGGCTTCGGTCTGCGGCGCTTCCCTGGCTCTGATGGATGCCGGCGTTCCGATGAAGGCACCGGTTGCCGGTATCGCCATGGGCCTGGTTAAAGAAGGCGAGAAGTTCGCCATCCTGACCGACATCCTGGGCGACGAAGACCACCTGGGCGACATGGACTTCAAAGTAGCCGGTACCGCCAAAGGTGTTACCGCGCTGCAGATGGACATCAAGATCAAGGGCATCACCGAAGAAATCATGGAAATCGCTCTGGGCCAAGCCCTGGAAGCGCGCCTGAACATCCTCGGTCAGATGAACCAGATCATTGGCCAGTCCCGTACCGAACTGTCGGAAAATGCTCCGACCATGATCGCGATGAAAATCGACACCGACAAAATCCGTGATGTTATCGGTAAAGGCGGCGCGACCATTCGTGCGATCTGTGAAGAGACCAAGGCTTCGATCGACATCGAAGACGACGGCTCGATCAAGATCTTCGGCGAAACCAAGGAAGCGGCTGAAGCGGCACGTCAGCGCGTGCTGGGTATCACTGCTGAAGCCGAGATCGGCAAGATCTACGTCGGTAAGGTTGAGCGCATCGTCGACTTCGGCGCATTCGTCAACATCCTGCCGGGCAAGGACGGTCTGGTTCACATCTCCATGCTGAGCGATGCTCGCGTTGAGAAAGTGACCGACATCCTGAAAGAAGGCCAGGAAGTGGAAGTGCTGGTACTGGACGTGGACAACCGCGGCCGTATCAAGCTGTCCATCAAGGACGTAGCAGCAGCCAAGGCTTCGGGCGTTTAATCACCCCGTCGCTGCAAGCTGAAAAAGGACTCTTCGGAGTCCTTTTTTTATGCCTGCGGGAAAGTGTCGCGAAATCAGGCGTTTAGCCATACCCCAAAAGCCGCAACTTGCATGCAGGCACGTTCGTCTTCATGCAAGTTGCACGATTCCGAAAATCACCTGTTTTCATAACGTATTGTTTTATAAGGATTTAATTGGTCGCATCGAGTTGGCACACTGTCTGCAATACCCCTGTTAACGCTGCAGCATCAAGGTTTACGTACTGCAGACTTTTAATAAAACAGGAGTTACTCGTATGAAGAAGTTCGCTCTCGCTACTGCTACCGCTCTGACCCTGGCCATGGGTGCTAACGTAGCCTTTGCTCAGACTTCCCAAGCCCCTATGACGCTGGCGGCCGGTGAAGTCACCAAGGCTAAAGAGTCCACTTCGGATACCTGGATCACCACCAAAGTCAAAGCTGACCTGCTGACCGAGAAAGGTATTCCTGGTTCGGACATTAAGGTTGAGACCAACAAAGGTGTGGTTTCCCTGTCCTCGACAGTTGCTATCTCCGACGCTCAGAAAGCTACTGCTGTAGCGATCACCAAGAAAATCAAAGGCGTAACCGCAGTTTCGGCTGACGGCCTGATGGCTGGCGGCGCTACCAAGGCTGATAACGTCGACAAAACCAAAAGCGCAGCTGCTGGTGCCAAAGAGTCCACCTCGGACACTTGGATCACCACCAAAGTGAAAGCTGACCTGGTAACCGAGAAAGGTATTCCTGGCACCGACATCAAAGTCGAAACCAACAAAGGTGTAGTTTCCCTGTCGTCGACCGTCGCAGTGACTGAAGCGCAGAAAACTACCGCGGTGAACATCACCAAGAAAATCAAAGGCGTTAAAGCTGTATCGGCCGACGGCCTGAAAGCAGAGTAACGCTTAACGAATCGCCTGAGCTAGGCGGAGGCGGCCACGAGCGAGTTAGATATCCGCTCAATGCACCTCACAGGTTCATGCGACCGACCACACGGATGTGGTCATTACAGGCCCCGGCACTTGTGTCGGGGCCTGTTCTATTGTGGGTAGAAAAGTGGGGAGGTCAGCGCGGCTCTTGTGGCGAGGGGGCTTGCCCCCGTTGGGCTGCGTAGCGGCCCCTTGGTATGACTACGGTGATCCGCCTGAATGACCGCGACGCCCTCATTGGCGCCGCTACGCAGCCCAACGGGGGGCAAGCCCCCTCGCCACAGGTGCTCACCGGGTGCCGGTTTATTCGGCATCCAGATGCATCGGTGTTACCACCCGACCATCTTTCTCTGCTTCCCCAAGGTTTGCATCGATAAAGTAGACCCGCTCATCTTCCAGCTGCGCCTTGTCTACCAGGTAGTCCTTGATCGCGCTGGCGCGGTCCTGGCCCAGTTGGCGCAGCAACACGTCACTGCCGCTCCAGAACTTGATCACACCGTCCCGCAGCTTGGCGGTGCGCTCGTCATTGCTCAGGTCTTTCCATTCGGCCGGAGGCTGTTGTTTCAGGCGGGTGCGGTAGATGCCTTCCAGCAGCGGCGCCTTTTCCTTTTCCGGTACTTCGAGCAGCGACGCCTGGGCCGGCACCTTGTCGCCACGGCGCTGGAGGATCTTGTAGTAGTTGTACTGGTATTCGCGTTCCAGCCGTTGTGCGGCCAAAAGCGGGCCGTCACTGCTGGCAGCGGCGGTGCCTTCGATCTCCAGGCGCAGCGCAGGGCGCTCCTTGAGGGCTTTGGCCAGGCTGTCGAGGGCCGACTGGGAATCCTTGCTCAGTTCGCTGGAGCCTGCCGCAAACGACACGTTGCCAAGGTCTTGAGCACCACCACCGCTGATCAGGCCGCCAATGAACTTGAATGGCGCCGTGGCCGCACGCACTACCAGGTTGCGCAGGGTCTGCCAGACAATCGGCATGACGCTGAACTGAGGGTTGTTCAAGTCGCCGGTCACCGGCAGTTCGATCGAGATCTTGCCGTCGGAGTCCTTGAGCAGGGCTATCGCCAGGCGAATCGGCAGGTCCACGGCGTCGGCGCTGTCGACCTTCTCACCCAGTTGCAGTTGCTCGACCACCACCTTGTTTTCGGCCTTCAACTGGCCCTTGGTGATGACGTAATGCAGGTCAAGGTTGAGCCGACCCTTGCGGATGCGGAACCCGGCAAACTTGCCCGAGTATGGCGTCAGGGTGGTCAGTTCGACGCGTTTGAAGCTGGTGGCGATATCCAGTGCGGCCATCGGGTCAAACGGATTCACGCTGCCCTTGATGGTGACCGGTGCATAACGGTCAACCTTGCCCTTGACGTCGACGCTCGCCGGTTTGGCCTGGCGACTGTCAATGGTGCCGATCTGGCCGTTGAGCTGCTGGATGGCCGTGGCGAAGTTCGGGGTCAGGCTGAAGTCGGCGAAGTTGGCCGAGCCGTCGTTGATCGCAATTTGACCAATATGAATGCCCAGGGGCTTCTCTTTGCTGGCCGCAGGTTTCGCCGCGGACTTGCCGGGGCTGTTGGCCGGCTGCGGGATCAGCAGGTCATCGATGTTGGTGGTGCGGTCATCGTTGATCATGAAGCGCGCATAGGGCTGCAACAGGTTGACCTTGTCGATCGACAGGCTGTCGCCATGTTGATAATTCACGCCTTCCAGCACCAGGCGCTGCCACTTGAGGAAGTCCCGGGTCTTCATGGTGTCCAGGGTGTGCAACTGGTCGACCTGGGCCCGGCCGGTCACCTGGAATGCCAGGGGGGCGGTGCTTTTCAGGTTCACGTCGAGGTTGCTGCCGAGCATGCCGCTACGCAGTTCCAGGCGGATAAACGGGCTGATATACGACTGGGCGACGCGCAGGTCGATGTCTTTGGTGTCCACTTTCAGCTTGGCGCTGACCGGGCTCAGGTTGACCTGGCCGGTCGCCTCGAGCTTGCCTTGTTTGCCTACGCCGGTATCGAGCTTGAGGGTAAAAGGGCTCTGGTTAAGGCTGTCGAAACCCTGCAGGTCAAGGTTCAGCGGCCCGACTTCCAGGGCGACTGCCGGTTTGGCCGAGCGGTCAGCCAGATGCACTTGATAGTCGCGCAGCTGCACGTCCTTGAGCAGCACTTGCCAAGGCTTGCTCGGCGCTGCCGGTGCAGGTTTTGGCGAGTCGGCGGTAGCGGGTGCGGTGGCTGGCTCGGCTGCGGGTGCAGTTGCAGGTTTGCTCGGTTGGCTGGCAAACAGCTTCTGCCAGTCCAGCTGGCCGTCGGCTTCAAGGGCGGCCCAGGTTTCGAGTTTATTACTGCGGATCTTGCCGACGATCACTTGCTGTTTGGCCAGGTCCACGGTGGTTTCGCTGACGTCCAGCTTCTGCAGGCGCGCGAGCGGCCGGCCATCCGGTGCCTTGATCGCAAACGGCGCGACACTCAGGGCGACGTTGGTCAGGTTCAGCTCGGTTTCCTTGGCCAGGCTCAGCTTGTAGTCGGTGCTGAAGTTGAGGATGCCGTCTTCCAGAACCAGCGGCACCGCATCACGTACATACGGCCACCAGACTTTCATCTTGCCGTCGGTAACCTTGAGTTTGCCCTCGGAGGCGATCGGGATCAGGCTGAAGTTGCCGGTCCAGTCGATCTGGCCGCCTTCAGGGCCGGCTGCCACCAGGGTCATGTCGGCGTTGTCATCGGGCAGCGTGCTGAGGTTTTTCAGCTCGAAATCGAGTTTGTCGTAGAGAAACTCGATCGGCTCGCTCGGGCGCAAATCCTGGAAGTGCACATAGCCGCCTGCCAGCTTGATGTTATCGATGCGCAGCGGGAATGGCTTGGCGTTCGGATCGGTTGGTGTCGGTTCGCTGGCCGGGAGTTTGAACAGCTGCGCCAGGTTGAGCTGGCCGGATTTGTCGAACAGCAGCTCGGTCTTGGGCTTGTCGAGTTGTACGTCGGCCAGGTGCAGGGCGCGGGTCCACAGGCTGTCGATCTGCAGGTTGGCATAGAGGCGTTCAAAGGCCACTTGCTCCTTGCCCGGCTCACCGATATTCAGGCCCCACACGGTCAGTTCGAGGCTGAACGGGTTGAGCTCGATACGCTCGACACGCGCCGGCACCGTGGCGTAGTTGGCCAACTGTTGGTTGGCCACGCGAAGGGCAATACCGGGGAGAATCAGGAAGCCCAGCAAGCTGTACAGGGCAAGGGCGGTCAGCAAGGCGCCAGCGGCGCGAATCAATCCTTTGGGCATATGTGACGCCATCTATGTCAATCAAGAGTGCCTTGGAGTATGGCACGGGTTTACGGTTCCGAAGAGCCGGGCCTTTATTACTGCGCCCTGGCCCTTTTGGGACAAGTCCTACAGTTGCAGGATCAGGGTCTTCAGCGGTGGTTGCTGGTCGTGGGACGGGAAGTCTGCGCCGGGTGTCATGACCTGCCAGTCGCGCACCGGGCGCCCGGCCTTTTCCGCGCAGCGCAGGACCTGGTCACGCCAGTCGTCCATGCCGACTTTCGCCAGGTTGTTGCAGCAGATCAGCACGCCGTTGTCGGCCGTGGCCAGCAGCGCCGGCTTGAGCAGGCTCTGGTAGTCGCGCAGCAGGTCGACGGTACCGAAGGCGCTCTTGGCCCAGGCGGGTGGGTCGAGCAGTACCAGATCGTATTGACGCTGCTCCAGGCGCGGGTAACTCGGCAGCTTCTGCCCCCGACGCTGGCTGATGGGCAGGCCGGCCAGCTGGCGGATTGCCGGGAAGTAGTCGGACTGGATGAATTCCATCGTCGGCAATTGCGGGTTGAGCTGGCCGTTTTCGCGACCGACCGCCAGGTTGCCCCCGGCAAAGTCCAGGTTGCACACCTCACGAGCGCCACCGGCAGCGGCGCTCAGGCCTACGCCGCAGGTGTAGGCAAACAGGTTCAGCACGCTTTTGCCGGCGCTGTGTGCCTTGACCCAGCCACGGGTGTTGCGCAGGTCCAGGAACAACAGCGGGTCTTGCCCGGCATGGCGGCCGCGCACGCGGTAATTGAGGCCCCATTCGTGGCCGACCAGATCTTCCAGGGCTGCGGGCTCGGCGCGGTACACCGTGTCTTCACGGTCGATGCGCGAGTTGCCCCGGGAGCGGTCGTTGTAGACCAGCAGCAGTTCAAGCCCCAGGTGCTGGTTGATTGCTTGATGCAGGTGCAACAGGTCGTCGCTTTCCAGCGACTGGTGAAAACTCTGCACCAGCAGTTGCGGGCCGTAGCGGTCGATCGTCAGGCCGCCGGCGCCTTCCTGGCTGCCGTGGAACAGGCGATAGCAATCGGTACCTTGTGCATGCAACTCGGCGAGCAGGTCCTGGCGATGATCGAGGGCGGCGCGCAGCGCCTGATTCAAGGAAGACATAGTGCGCGCCTTGCAGAGTAATTGGGGCGCGGGAGTTTAACAGTTATGGCTCCAGCAGGCCCATTCGCCTGTGGGCCCGCTGCACCGAACCATTGCGCATGGCCCAGCGCAACAACGGCGCGCTGCGCCTGACCCCGGCACGAATCATCTGGCGCTGGATCGGGCTTTGCTTCTGCCCGAGCATGTCGCTGGCCCAGTCCGGCAGCAGGTCGATACCGGCCTGCATCATCAGCGAGCCAAACGGCTTGGCCAGGGTGCTGGGAGACGGCGCATTGAGCAGCAGGCGCAGGACTTCGTGGCTGCGCTGGTCACACAGCAGTTGCGGGCGGATACGCTCAAGGTAATCGGAAACTTCCTGGCGCGAACGCGGCACATGGCGCGCGCCCAATTGCTCGGCCACCAGGGCGATTTCGCTGTAGTACCGGTCTTGATCCCTCGCAGATAAATCCGGGTTGCGATAACGCAGGTGGGCCGCGAGAAAGTTGCTGACCTCCGCCACATGCACCCAGGTCAGCAACTCGGGATCACTGGCGGCATACGGTCGGCCGTCCGGTGCATGGCCGACCACTTGCAGGTGAATGGTGCGCACTTTCTCGATCAGCCATTCGGCGTCACGCCGCGAACCAAACGTGGTGCCGGAAATGAACTGCGAGGTGCGTCGTAACCGCCCCAGCATGTCCTGCCGAAAGTTCGAGTGGTCCCACACGCCGGCCAACGCCAGCGGGTGCAATGCCTGCAACATCAACGCGCTGATGCCGCCGATCAACATGCTGCTGAAGTCGCCATGGACCTTCCAGCTCACCGAGTTCGGCCCAAAGAGACCCGGATCGCCCTTGGGGTTCTCCAGGTCGAGTTGGCCCAGCGACAAGCCGGTCAGGCTCATCAGCTGGTTTTCGATGCGGCTGCGAATGAATTCCATGGGTTCCTAGCGGTTGAGGCGCTTGTCGATCAGGCCGTCCACCACGCTCGGGTCGGCCAGTGTGGATGTATCTCCCAGGCTGTCCAGCTCGTTGCAGGCAATCTTGCGCAGGATCCGCCGCATGATCTTGCCTGAGCGGGTTTTCGGCAAGGCCGGCGCCCATTGAATCAGCTCGGGCTTGGCGAAGCTGCCGATTTCCTTGCTGACCAGGTCCAGCAGGTGTTTTTTCAGCGCGTCGTCGGGCTCGACGCCATTCATGGGCGTGACGAAGGCATAGATGCCCTGGCCTTTCACGTCGTGTGGATAACCGACCACCGCGGCTTCTGCGACCTGATCATGCAGCACCAGGGCGCTTTCGACTTCGGCGGTGCCGATGCGGTGCCCGGAAACGTTGATCACGTCGTCGATGCGGCCGGTGATCCAGTAGTCACCGTCCTCGTCGCGCCGCGCGCCGTCGCCGGTAAAGTAGCAGCCGGGGTAGGGTTTGAAATAGGTGTCGATCATCCGCTGAGGGTCGCCGTACACGCTGCGGATCTGCCCCGGCCAGCTGGATTTGATCGCCAGCACGCCGCTGCCGGCGCCACTGATTTCCTTGCCTTGCTCATCGAGCAGCACCGGCACCACGCCAAACATCGGCTGGGTGGCGCAGCCAGGCTTGATCCGCTGGGCGCTGACCAGCGGGCTGAGCATGATGCCGCCGGTTTCGGTCTGCCACCAGGTGTCGACAATCGGGCAGCGTTGTTCGCCCACGGCATTGAAGTACCAGTCCCAGGCTTCCGGGTTGATTGGCTCGCCGACACTGCCCAGCAGACGCAGGCTGGCGCGGGAAGTGTTTTCCAGTGGGCCGTGGCCTTCCCGCATCAGCGCGCGTAACGCGGTCGGCGCGGTGTAGAAGATGTTGACCTTGTGTTTGTCGATCACCTGCCAGAACCGCGAGCTGTCCGGGTAGCTCGGCACGCCTTCAAACATCAGCGAGGTCGCACCATTGGCCAGTGGCCCGTACACGATATAGCTGTGGCCGGTGACCCAACCGACATCGGCGGTGCACCAGAACACTTCGCCGTCACGGTAATCGAGCACGTACTTGAAGGTCATCGCAGCCTGCAGCAGGTAACCGCCGGTGGTGTGCAACACACCTTTGGGTTTGCCGGTGCTGCCGGAGGTGTAGAGGATAAACAGCGGGTCTTCCGCATCCATCGGCTCGGGCGGGCAGTCGTCGCTGGCTGCATCCAGGGCCTGTTGATACTTGAGGTCGCGCCCTTCAGTCCAATTGACTGCCGCGCCAGTGCGCTGCACCACCAGTACCGTGCTGACACCCGGGCAACTGGCCAGAGCCTTGTCGACATTCTGTTTCAGCGCCACCGGCTTGCCGCCGCGCACGCCTTCATCGGCGGTGATCACCGTGTGGCAATCGGCGTCGAGAATGCGGTCGCGCAGGGCGTCCGGCGAGAATCCGCCAAACACCACCGAATGCACCGCACCAATCCGCGTACAGGCCAGCATCGCGTAGGCCGCCTCGGGAATCATCGGCATGTAGATACACACGCGGTCGCCTTTCTTTACGCCACGGCTTTTCAGCACGTTGGCCAGGCGGCTGACGTTTTGGTGGAGCTGGCGGTAGGTAATTTTGGAAGACGTCGCAGGATCATCGCCCTCCCAGATGAAGGCCGGCTGATCAGCGCGTTGCGCGAGGTGACGGTCGATGCAGTTGTAACTGACGTTCAGTTGGCCTCCGGCAAACCATTGCGCGGCGCCGGTCTTGATGTCGGATTTCTGGACGGTCTGCCAGGGCGTGCTCCAGTCGAGAAAACGCTTGGCCTGTTCGGCCCAGAACGTATCGGGTTGCTCGACGGATTGGCGGTAGAGGCGCTGGTAGTCCTCTTGACTGAGTTGCGCAGCCCGGCGGACGGCATCGGCGGCGGGGAACGTGCTGATATCGAACATGAGGGATCCTTATTCTTGTTTTTTGCGACAAGAGGGGAGCTTTGCGACCCTCGTAGGAGCTGGCAAGCCAGCTCCTACAAGGGTCCGCTCCCGCAGGTTCAGACCCTCATTGTAGTGCCGATACCATCAACCGCGGTGACGGCCGCGGAAGTAGTTGATCAACCCCTGGGTGGACGCATCGTCCGCAGGCTGTTCTTCGGTGCCGGTCAGGCGGTTGTAGACGCCTTTGCCCAGCTCCTTGCCCAGCTCCACGCCCCACTGGTCGAACGCGTTGATGCCCCAGATGACGCTTTGCACGAACACTTTGTGTTCATACATCGCCACCAGTGCGCCAAGACGGCGAGGGCTGATGCGTTCAACCACAATGGTGTTGCTCGGACGGTTGCCCGGGATCACCTTGTGCGGTGCCAGCTTCTGCACTTCGGCTTCGTCCATGCCCTTGTCGCGCAGCTCGGCTTCAGCCTCGGCGCGGGTCTTGCCGAGCATCAGGGCCTGGCTCTGGGACAGACAGTTGGCGTACAGCCACTGATGGTGGTCGGAGACCGGGTTGAAACTGACGATCGGCACGATGAAGTCGGCCGGGATCAGTTGGGTGCCCTGGTGCAGCAGCTGGTGGTAAGCATGCTGGCCGTTGCAGCCTACGCCGCCCCAGATAACCGGGCCGGTGTCGGTGGAAACCGGCGTACCGTCCTGGCGCACGCTCTTGCCGTTGGATTCCATGTCCAGCTGTTGCAGGTGCTTGGTGATGTTACGCAGGTAGTGATCGTACGGCAGGATTGCGTGGCTCTGCGCGCCCCAGAAGTTGCCGTACCACACGCCCAGCAGGCCGAGCAGCACCGGCATGTTCGCCTCGAATGGAGCGGTCTGGAAATGCTGGTCCATGGTGTAGGCGCCGGACAGCAGTTCCTTGAAGTTGGACATGCCGATGGCCAGCGCGATGGGCAGGCCGATGGCCGACCACAGCGAGTAACGACCGCCCACCCAGTCCCACATCGGGAAAATGTTCTCTTCGCGGATACCGAAGGCCACGGCCGCCGCGTTGTTGCTCGATACGGCGATGAAGTGGCGATACAGCTCGGCTTCCGAGCCACCCTGGGCCAGGTACCAGGCGCGGGCGGCCTGGGCGTTTTTCAGGGTTTCGAGGGTGTTGAAGGATTTTGACGAGACGATGAACAGCGTGGTCTCGGCGCGCAGCTTCATGGTCAGCTCGTGGAACTCGCTGCCGTCGATGTTCGCCAGGTAATGGCAGCGCACGCCTTTGTGGGCGTAGGACAACAGCGCTTCAGACACCAGCTCCGGGCCGAGGAACGAGCCACCGATACCGATGTTCACCACGTCGGTGATCGGCTTCTCGGTGTAGCCACGCCACAGGCCGTCGTGGATGCGGCCGACCAGGTCAGTGATCTGGTTCAGCACCTTGTGCACGTCCGGCATGATGTTCACGCCGTTGACCGACAGCTTGTCACCCACCGGGCGACGCAGTGCGGTGTGCAGCGCCGGGCGGCCTTCGGAGGAGTTGACCGGCTCGCCGTTGAACAGCGACTTGATCGCGCCCTGAAGGTCGACTTCCTTGGCCAGGCCTACCAGCAGGTCGCGGGTTTCGCTGGTGATCAGGTTTTTCGAGTAATCGAGGAAAAGTCCGCAGCTGCTCAAGGTGAACTGGGTAAAGCGCTGGGGATCGGCATTAAAGGCTTCGCGCATGCTGAAATCCTGCATGGCTTGGCGATGTTGATTGAGCGCTTGCCAGGCGGGCAGAGCGGTAACGTCATGAGGAGTGCGGTAGTACGCCATCGCTGCGGGTTTCCTTTTTATTGCTGGGACTGCTTTTAGGACACTTGAAAGCCGGGAATGTCCTGTCTTTGTGAAGATGACAGGCTCCGGTCAACGCCAACGAAGAGCGTAGGGCGAATACATTAAACCTAGCGTGTCGATCTGTCTTGGCTTTGTCTGCGCTGTGGCCGGTACTTTTTTATACCGGCCGATCAGGCAGTGCAACAGGCGGGGTGTGCGGCGGGGTCAGTTCAGGTGCAGATGCAGGTTGTCGATCAGCCGGGTGGCGCCCAGGTAGGCGGCGACCAGGATCACCAGGTCCTTGTCTTCGGCGGTGGCCGGACGCAGGTGCAGGCCCTGGCGAACCTCCAGGTAGTCCATGCGAAAACCTGCCGCTTCGATCTGCTGGACCTGTGCGGCGCGCAGTTTGGCGAAGTCGCGGTCGCCCGCTTCAATGGCGGCGGCGATCTGGCTGAGGCTGCGGTACAGCACCGGTGCGATCGCGCGCTGCTCGTCGGTGAGGTAACCATTGCGCGACGACAGCGCAAGGCCGTCGTCGGCGCGCACGGTCGGCTCGCCGATAATCTGGATCGGCATGTTCAGGTCATGGACCATGGCGCGAATCACCGCCAGTTGCTGGTAGTCCTTCTGGCCAAAGATCGCCAGGTCCGGCTGGACCATGTTGAACAGCTTGCTGACCACCGTGGCCACGCCTTCAAAATGCCCGGGCCGGCTGGCGCCGCACAGGCCTTCGGACAGTTGCGGCACGCTGACGCGAGTCTGGCCGGCCATGCCGTCGGGGTACATCTCCTCGACGGTCGGGGCGAACAACAGGTTGCAACCGGCTTGAAGCAGCTTTTCCTGGTCAGCCGCCAGGGTGCGCGGGTACTTGTCCAGATCTTCGCCGGCGCCAAATTGCAGCGGGTTGACGAAAATGCTCGCCACCACGAAGTCCGCTTGTTGCGCAGCCTTGGTGACCAGCGTGGCATGGCCGCTGTGCAGGTTGCCCATGGTGGGCACGAAGCCGATGCGCTTGCCCGCACTGCGGGCATGGGTGACGGCGGCGCGCAGTTCGCGCACGGTCTTGACGGTGTTCATGCGGAGAATCCGTGTTCGGCGCCCGGGAAGGTGACGGCTTTGACTTCGCTGACGTAGGCGGCGAGGGCTGATTGGATACTGTCCTGGCCCGCCATGAAGTTCTTCACGAACTTGGGCACGCGGCCGGTAAGGGACAGGCCCAGCATGTCATGCAGTACCAATACCTGGCCGTCTGTGGCAGAACCGGCGCCGATACCGATCACCGGTACTTTAACGGCCTGGGTGATTTCCGCTGCCAGCTCGCTTGGCACGCATTCGAGCAGAATCATGCACGCCCCGGCGTGTTCAAGGGCGATGGCATCGGCCCGCATCTGGCGCGCCTGGGCTTCGCCGCGGCCTTGTACCTTGTAGCCGCCGAGGATATTCACCGACTGTGGCGTCAGGCCCATGTGCGCGCAAACCGGCACGCCGCGTTCAGCCAGCAAACGAATCGACTCGGCGAGCCAGGCGGCACCTTCAACCTTGATCATGTGTGCACCGGAACGCATCAGTTGAGCACTGTTGGTCAGGGTCTGTTCGATGGTGGCATCGGCCATGAAGGGCAGGTCGGCAATGATGAAGGCGCCTTCGTTGCCGCGCTTGACGCAGGCCGTGTGGTAAGCGATTTCATCATTGGTGACGGGCAGGGTGCTGTCATTCCCTTGTAGAACCATGCCCAGGGAGTCCCCCACCAGCAACACTTCAACTCCTGCCTGGCTGCTGGCCTGGGCAAAAGTGGCGTCGTAGCAGGTCAGCATGGTGATCTTTTCACCTTTGAGCTTGAGGCTCTGCAAGGTGCTCAGGGTAACGTTTGGCATGAAAAGGGTCCTCATTCAGGCGCTTGGAAACAGCGAGTAACGCGCGTGAGTCTTCGTTTATACAGGCGCACTTTCTTAAGGATCAGTGCTTATAAGGCCTGGATTGCGCCCTTTAGCGCCGGGTAGGCGGCAGCGGGACGCCTATAGTCGTGAGGAGGACTCTGGAAGTCAATTGGATGTGTTACCGCATTGTTACGGCGGTGGTGTTACCGCTGTTACTGATGCGATTCAGCAGGCGCCAGGCGTTCCAGGCCGACAAACGGGCAGGCATCCAGCAGGTCGCCGAGCAGGCGGCCATCGGCCAGTTGCAGGCTGGCCGGGGCCAGTTCTGCCAGCGGGTAAAGCACGAATGCACGCAGGTGCATTTGATAGTGCGGCACCTTCAGGCGCGGCTCATCGATCAGCCGGTCGCCAAACACCAGGATATCCAGGTCCAGGGTGCGCGGGCCCCAACGCTCAAGACGCTCGCGGCCCTGGTCATTCTCGATGGCTTGCAGCGCATCGAGCAGTTCCAGTGGTGCCAGGGCGCTGTCCAGGGCCGCGACCGCATTGGTATAGCGCGGCTGGCCCGGGAGCAGGGAATCACTTTGATAGAAGGCGGAGACGCCCGCCAGCGTGGTGTCCGGCAATTGCGCGAGGGCCTCGATGGCGTCGCGCAATTGTTGTTCAGGGGCAGCCAGGTTGCTGCCCATGCCTACGTAGATACGTTCCACGTGCTTACTCGCCCGACGCGCTCGATGAATCGCCAGCGCTGCGTTTGCGCTTGCTGCCACTGCTGCGGCGACGTTTTTTCGGGCCATCGCCGGTGGCTTCACCTTTGCTGCTGAGCTCTTTGATCATCTCGCGGCGCTGGCTGTCGTTGGCGTCCTGGTAGTCGGTCCACCATTCTCCCAGGCCGTCGGTCTGCTCGCCGGCGCTTTCGCGCAGCAGCAGGAAGTCATAGCCGGCACGGAAGCGCGGGTTGTCCAGCAGCAGATCGGCGCGTTTGCCGCTGCGGCGTGGCAGGCGCTCCTGCATGTCCCAGATCTCGCGGATCGGCATGGTGAAGCGTTTCGGGATGGCGATGCGCTGGCATTGCTCGGCGATCAGCTCGTGAGCGGCTTCCTGCATGGCCGGAATTGCCGGCATGCCACGGTCTTGCAAGCGCATGACGCGTTTTGGAAGCGCTGGCCACAACAGGGCGGCAAACAGGAACGCCGGGGTTACCGGTTTGTTCTGCTTGATGCGCAGGTCGGTGTTGATCAAGGCTTCGCTGATCAGCGTGTGGGTGTAGGTAGGGTTGTACTCCAGTGCTTCGGCGCTGGCCGGGAACAGTGGGTCGAACAACTGCAGGTCTACCAGCATTTCGAAGGTGTCGGCAGCATAGCCGGAGAGGAACAGCTTGAGCACCTCTTCGAACAACCGGGCCGAGGGGATTTCCCGCAGCATCGGCGCCAGGTCGCGAATCGGCGCGGCCGTGTGCTTCTCGATGCCGAAGTTCAGCTTGGCGGCGAAACGCACGGCCCGCAGCATGCGCACCGGGTCTTCCTGGTAGCGTTGCGTCGGGTCGCCGATCAGGCGCAGCAGGTTGTTGCGGATGTCGTGTACGCCATTGGCGTAATCGAGGATGCGCTCGCTGACCGGATCGTAATACAGGGCATTGATGGTGAAGTCGCGGCGCTGCGCGTCTTCTTCCAGGGTGCCGTAGACGTTGTCCCGCAGGATGCGCCCGCTTTCGTTGCGGGAAGACTGGTTAGTGTCTTCTTCTTCATCGTTTTGCGGATGGTTGGCGCGGAAGGTCGCGACCTCGATGATCTCGCGACCAAAGTGGATGTGCACCAACTTGAAGCGCCGGCCGATGATCCGCGCATTGCGGAATTCGGCACGCACTTGTTCCGGCGTGGCGCTGGTGGCGACGTCGAAATCCTTGGGAGTGATATTGAGCAACATGTCGCGCACGCAACCGCCAACCAGGTAGGCCTGGTAGCCGGCGTTCTGCAAACGTTCGACGATGTTCACCGCATAACGGCTGAACTGGGCGCGTTGCAGCGAATGCTGGCTGCTATTGAGCACTTCAGGCGTGCTGCGTTTGTGTTGCGTACGACGCAAGGGAGAACGGAATGACTGGAACAACTTCTTCAGCATGGGATGCACTGTTTGAAGGAATGTTCGGCCATAACGAAGAATGACCGCATGATGGGCCGGGATTCTAGCATTTAGTCAGGGGATGGTGTAGGAACTAGCTGCAAGGCTTGAGCCAGAAGCTTAAAAGAAGGGTGGCAAGTGCCAAATCGCAGAAACTACAAGGGGAGCCGAAGCTCCCCCAGAAGTAGTTGCGTGCTCTATTTTTATTATTGGTTTCGGGCTTCTTGTTTTTGTTGATCGCCCTCGCCATGAAGCTTCACCTTCATGACACTCCCAATCGGGAGCCAAGAGCAAACGGATTGCTTTGGTCGCTGTGTTGCTGATCTACGATCCAACCAGTTCAGGCTCTGCCTTAGGGCAGTTTTTGTTGTTCTCGGCCTGGTTGCGGGGCAAGCCCCAAATGCAACGCCTCTCCAAAAGAATCAGTTAGCTGCGCCTCCGCCGTGTTGTTTTTGTTATGCGTGAGTCGATTCGTCTTATTTTTATTGTCTTGTACATTTGCTTGTTATTGTTTTTGTACTAAGCATATAGCAGGGTGCGTGCCAACTTTTGCGAGGCCCAGCAAAATAAGGGGTTTGGGGCGTTTTCGGGTTTTTTGTAGGCGAAAAAAAGCCGGGGCTTCGTTACCGTAAGCCCCGGCTTTTGTTACGTGAAAAATCAGCGGTAACAGTTTTTTCACATCTGCGGGTGTTACCTGTGGGGGCGACCCACTCAGCTTTCGCTGGCAACCCCGGTCTTGCGCCGCGGGATACCCAGGCGCTGGCGCCGTTCCCACAGGCATTTACGGCTGACGCCCAGTTTGCGCGCCAGTTCGGTCTCGGTCATGTGGTCCTGGTGCTCCAGCACGAAATGCTGGAAGTAATCTTCCAGTGACAAATCTTCCGTCGGCTCGTGGCTGTTGTTACTGCCGCCACCTTGCTGCGGTGGCAAACCGATGAAGTCATCATCATCCAGGTCGCTGAGCTCGATATCGATCCCCAGCAGCTCGGCGGAAATTTCCGGGCTCTCCGACAGAATCACCGCACGCTCTACCGCGTTTTCCAGCTCCCGCACGTTACCCGGCCAGGAGTAGTGACGAATCGCCTGCTCGGCATCGGCAGCAAACTTCAGGTCGGTACGGTTGATGCGCGCACTCTGGCGCGCCAGGAAGGCCGTGGCGATTTCGTTGACGTCAGCGCCGCGCTCACGCAGGGCCGGCAGTTTGAGAGCGATCACGTGCAGGCGGTAATAAAGGTCTTCACGGAACTGGCCAATCTTGGCCAGGCTCTTCAGGTCACGGTGAGTGGCCGCAATCAGTCGTACGTCGACCTTTTGCGACTGTACCGAACCGACGCGGCGTATTTCGCCTTCCTGGAGTACCCGCAGCAAGCGTGCCTGGGCTTCCAGCGGCAGTTCGCCAATCTCGTCGAGGAACAGCGTGCCGCCGTCGGCGGCCTCAACCAAACCCGCACGGCCAGCGCTGGCGCCGGTAAAGGCGCCTTTTTCATGGCCGAACAATTCGGATTCGATCAGGGATTCGGGAATCGCCGCGCAGTTCACCGAGATCATCGGTGCCTTGGCGCGCTTGGACAGGTTGTGCAGGGCACGGGCCACCAGTTCTTTACCGGTACCGGACTCGCCCTGGATCAGTACATTGGAGTCGGTTGGCGCCACTTTGCGGATCTTGCTGTAAAGGTCCTGCATGGGTGGGCAGGAGCCGATGATGCCGATTTCGCCGTTACTGTTATCAATGCCGGGTTTTTCAGAACCATTGGCGGCCTTGCCCGCTGCCGGGCGTTCAGCCGGTGCGCTGCTGGCCGATTGACGGTCACGCAGGATGCGCGCTACGGCCTGGAGCATTTCGTCGTGGTCGAAGGGCTTGGCGATGTAGTCCACCGCGCCCATCTTCATGGAGTCCACGGCCGAGCGCAGGCTGGCGTAGCTGGTCATGATCAGCACCGGAGTGCCTTGGCCGAGCTTGATCAGCTCGGTGCCGGGGGCGCCTGGCAAACGCAGGTCACTGACGATCAGGTCGAACGTGGGAATGCTGAAACGCTCTTGGGCTTCCTGCACCGAGCCGGCTTCGCTGACCTGGTACTGATTACGTTCAAGCAGGCGACGCAAGGCAGAGCGGATAATGGTTTCGTCTTCGACGATCAAAATGTGCGGCATTGATTCAACTCTCTCGACGGTCTCAGTTCACAGCGGACGTCGCTTCGACATGACGCGGCAAGGTCACCCGAATACGGGTGCCGCGTTGGCTTTCGGTGTCAGCCGGGCTGTCGATGGTGATTTGTCCATAATGCTCTTCAACGATGGAATAGACCAGTGCAAGGCCCAGACCGGTACCTTCACCCGGATCCTTGGTGGTGAAGAAGGGTTCGAACAATCGATCCATGATGTTCTGTGGAATGCCGCTGCCTTCGTCCTCGACGATCAGATCGACCGTGTGCTCGAAAGCCTCGCTCTTGACCCGTACTGCGCTGCCGGCCGGCGATGCGTCGCGGGCGTTGGACAGCAGGTTGATCAGCACTTGGGCCAGGCGTTGTGAATCACCGTCGACCCAGTGTTCCGGGTCGCACAGGTTGAAGAACTGTACTTCGAAATTGCGCCGGTTCAAGGCCAGCAGCCCAATGGCATCCTGGGCCACTTCGGCCAGGCACACCGCTTCGTCGTGATTCTGATGGGCGCCCGCGTGGGCAAAGCTCATCAGCGACTGCACGATGCGCGAAACACGCTTGGTCTGCTCGAGAATCTGCCCGCTGATTTCGATGATTTCGCCGTCTTCTTCGCGCTCTTCCCGCAGGTTTTGCGCGAGGCAGGCGATACCGGTGATCGGATTGCCGATTTCATGGGCCACACCCGCGGCCAGGCGCCCGATGCTGGCCAGGCGCTCGGAGTGCACCAGCTTGTCTTCGAGCATCTGGGTTTCGGTCAGGTCTTCCACCAGCAGCACCAGGCCGCTGTTGCCGGGCGCCAGTGGCTCGTCGATGGCGGCCTTGTGCAGGTTGAGCCAGCGGGTCTGGCCATCCAGCGCCAGGTGCTGTTTGTGCAAGTGTTCGTCGGGCAGGTTGATGAAGCCCTGGAGCAATTCTTTCCACGGGTCGCCAATGGTGTTCAGGCGCGAGCCCACCACACGTTGGGCGGCGATGCCGGTGAGCTCTTCCATGGCCTTGTTCCACATCAGGATCTCTTGATCCTTGGCCAGGGAGCAGACGCCCATCGGCAGTTCCTGCAACGTCTGGCGGTGATAGCGGCGCAGGGCATCGAGTTCGGCGGCAAGGCCGGTGAGGCGGGAGTGGTAATCCTCCAGCCGGCTCTCGATGAAGTGGATGTCTTCGGTCACGTAGTTTTCACCGCCGGCCTTGTAGGGCAGGAAGGTCTCGACCATGTCCTGGGACACGCTCGGGCCCATCAGGCCGGAAAGGTTGGCTTCGATACGGTCCCGCAGGCGGCGCAGGGCATAAGGCCGGCGCTCGTCGAACGGCAAGTAGAGATCGCGCAGGGCCTGCTCGACCTCCTTTTGTGCGGCCTTGGCGCCCAGCGGCTTGGCCAGTTGCGTGGCGAATTCCTGGGGTGAGGCGGCGTGCAGTTCGCGGCGTTGCGGGCGACGTACGTTGTCCACTGCGCAGGCTTCGGCGGCGCTGGTTTCTTCGGGGCTGGCGTTGGTGAACAGCGAGATCAGGGTGAACATCAGCACGTTGGCCGCCAGCGAGGCGATTGCCGCCATGTGCCAACTGGTGTCATCCAGCACGTAGATCATGTTCAGCAGCGGGATGTAGAAGCCCTGCAGGTTGCCCACCAGCGGCAGCAGCATGGTCACGGTCCATACCAGGATCCCGGCGAGCAAACCGGCGATAAAGCCTCGGCGGTTGGCGGTCGGCCAGTACAGCACCGACAGCACGCCCGGCAGGAACTGCAAGGTGGCAACGAAGGCAACGATGCCCAGGTTGGCCAGGTCCTGTTCTGCACCCAGCAACAGGTAGAAGCCATAGCCGGCCATGATGATCGCGACGATCAGGGCCCGGCGGGTCCATTTCAGCCAGCGGTAGATATTGCCTTCGGCCGGCGGCTGGTAGAGCGGCAGCACCAGGTGATTCAGCGCCATCCCCGACAGCGCCAGGGTACTGACGATGATCAGCCCGCTGGAGGCCGATAATCCGCCGACATAGGCCAGCAATGCGAGGGATTTGCTGTTGGCGGCAATACCCACGCCCAGCGTGAAGTATTCGGGATTGGTGGTGGCGCCAAGTTTCAGGCCGGCCCACAGGATCAGCGGCACCGCCAGGCTCATCAACAGCAGGAACAGCGGCAAGCCCCAGCTGGCGCTGACCAGCGAGCGCGGGTTGAGGTTTTCGGTGAAGGTCATGTGGTACATGTGCGGCATCACAATCGCCGAGGCGAAGAACACCAAAAGCAGCGTGCGCCATGGGCCTTCCTGCAACGGCGTGTGCAGTGCGGCCAGGGCGGTCTGGTTTTGCAGCAGCCACAGTTCCAGCTGTTGCGGGCCGTCGAATACGCCATACAACGCATACAGACCGACACCGCCGATGGCGATCAGCTTGATCACCGATTCAAACGCGATCGCAAACACCAGTCCTTCATGTTTCTCACGGGTGGCGATATGCCGTGAGCCGAAGAAAATCGTGAACAGAGTGATCAGCGCGCAGAAGCTCAATGCCACGCGGTGTTGCACCGGCTCGCGGGTGAGGATGCTGATGGAGTCGGCCACGGCCTGGATCTGCAATGCCAGCAACGGCAGCACGCCGATCAGCATGAAAATCGTGGTCAGCGCACCGGCCCAGGTACTGCGAAAACGGAACGCAAACAGGTCGGCCAGGGACGACAACTGATAGGTGCGGGTGATTTTCAGGATCGGATACAACAGCACCGGCGCCAGCAAGAACGCGCCGGACACCCCGAGATAACTCGAAAGAAAGCCGTATCCATACTGATAGGCCAGGCCCACGGTGCCATAAAACGCCCAGGCACTCGCGTACACGCCCAACGACAAGGTGTAGGTCAACGGATGGCGAATGATCGCCCGCGGAATCATCCCACGTTCACTGATCCAGGCTACCCCGAACAACGCGGCCAGGTAGGCGGCGCTGATCAGCAGCATCTCGGTCAGGCTAAAGCTCATCGGCATCTTTTTGGCTCTGCAGGATGAAAGTCACGACGATCAGAATCAGCCAAAGCAGATAGGGCCGGTACCAGGCGCCTGTGGCGTCGATCCACCAATCCATGATGGCGGGAGAAAACAGGTAGATCCCGACGACCAGCAGCAGGACCAATCGATAGATGTACATGTTGGCCTCTGATTGAAAAACTGCGGCGATGGTAACGGATGGCTCGCAAGCTGCAAGCGCCTTCAGCGCAATTGCGCTTCGGCCAGCGTGAGTGTGCGCGGGATCTGTGTGGCATCCCAGTGTTGAATGCCCCAATCCAGCAGTTCCCGTGGGCTGGCGTGGTGCAGTTCGTCGCCCGCCGGCTGGCCCAGGGCGCGCAGTGCTCTTAACAGCAAAGGCGTGGCCTGGTCAGTGGTCAAGGGCGGTGAGCGGTAGGATTTGCCCAGCTTGTTACCGTCCGGCTGGATGATCAACGGCACATGCAGGTAACGCGGTTGGCGCAGGCCCAGCAATTCTTGCAGATACAGTTGGCGTGGCGTGGAGTCGAGCAGGTCGGCGCCACGCACGATGTCGGTCACACCTTGCCAGGCATCATCGAGGACTACCGCCAGTTGGTAGGCATACAGGCCGTCGCGACGGCGGATGATGAAGTCGCCTACGTCGCGACCCAGATGCTGTCGGAATTCGCCTTGTACACGGTCGGTAAAGTGGTACTCCAACTCCGGCACCCGCAGACGAATGGCAGCATCTTGCTGGTCATGCCCGGCATTGCGGCACAGGCCGGGATAAATCCCGTTGTAGGGTTCCAGTTGTTTGCGCGAACAGGTGCAGGCGTAGGCCAGGCCGTGATTGAACAGGCGGTTGAGCACGTCAGCGTAGGCATCGTGCCGCTCGCTTTGTCGGACCAACTCCCCGTCCCATTCAAAACCATAGCGTTCCAGGGCATTCAGGATGGCGGCCTGGGCGCCGGGCTCTTCCCGTGGCGGATCGAGGTCTTCCATGCGCATCAGCCAGCGGCCTTGGTTGGCACGGGCGTCGAGGTAGGAGGCGAGGGCGGCGACCAGGGAACCGAAGTGCAGGTGTCCGCTGGGCGTGGGGGCGAAACGCCCGATATAGGAGGAGGCTGTCATGGGCCGGATATTACTGGAAAACCAGCAAACGCCAGAAACAAAAATGGGGCGTTCGCACGCCCCATTTGTTCAGCCCGGCAATGATTACTTGCCGACCTGTTTTTCCTTGATTTCAGCCAAGGTCTTGCAGTCCACGCACAGGTCGGCGGTAGGACGCGCTTCCAGGCGGCGAATACCGATCTCGACGCCGCAGGACTCGCACCAGCCGTACTCTTCGTCTTCGATGAGTTGCAGGGTCTTGTCGATCTTCTTGATCAGCTTGCGCTCGCGATCACGGGCGCGCAGTTCAAGGGCGAACTCTTCTTCCTGGCTGGCACGGTCTGCCGGGTCCGGGAAGTTGGCCGCTTCGTCCTTCATATGGTCAACGGTACGGTCAACCTCTTGCATCAAGTCCTGTTTCCACTGCTTCAGGATCTTGGAGAAGTGTTCGCGCATGGGCTTGCCCATGTATTCCTCACCCTTCGCCTCGACGTAGGGTTGGAAGCCGCTGATGCTCTGTTGCTTTGCTTGGGTGGGCATGAATGGACCGCCTCTCACTCTTCTAATCCATTGCGCAGGATTGCAACATCACCGACACCTGCCGGCCCTGCGGCTGCAAGCGGGCGAACTTACCAGATAGATTCGGGGTGCGCCACTCCCGGTTGTCGAGGCACCGTCTCCTGAGGCTTGCAAACCGCCGCAGGCCCCAGCAGGGCGGGCTTGTACGGTCTCGAATGTTGATTTTAGCTGTTTTGCAGGTAGTTGCTTGCCGTGCTTGCTACATGTCTTGGGGCAATAGAGCAGGTTTTGCGCGGCGGGTTGGGTAGAATCGGGGTTTGTCCTCAGAGTTAAGGAAGGCTAATGGCTCAGCCCTACAGTGCGCGCAGCCGCGCTATCGAACCTTTCCATGTCATGGCGTTGCTGGCGCGGGCCAATGAATTGCAGGCCGCCGGTCACGACGTGATTCACCTGGAAATCGGCGAGCCGGACTTCACCACCGCCGAGCCCATCATCAAGGCCGGGCAGGCGGCGCTGGCCAATGGCAAGACCCGCTATACCGCGGCCCGCGGGCTGCCGGAGTTGCGGCAAGCCATCAGCGGTTTCTACCAGCAGCGCTACGGGTTGAGCATCGATCCCGAGCGAATTCTGATTACTCCCGGCGGCTCGGGAGCCTTGTTGCTGGCGAGCAGCCTGCTGGTGGATCCTGGCAAGCACTGGCTGCTGGCAGACCCAGGCTACCCCTGCAACCGCCACTTCCTGCGGCTGGTGGAGGGCGCGGCCCAACTGGTCCCGGTCGGCCCCGAGGTGCGTTATCAACTGACCGCCGACCTGGTGGCGCGCCATTGGGATCAGGACAGCGTGGGCGCGTTGGTCGCGTCGCCTGCCAACCCTACCGGCACCATCCTGACGCGGGACGAGTTGGCGGGGTTGTCGAGCGCCATCAAGGCGCGCAATGGGCATTTGGTGGTGGATGAGATCTACCACGGCCTGACCTACGGCACCGATGCCGCCAGCGTGCTGGAAGTTGACGATGAAGCCTTCGTTCTAAATAGTTTTTCGAAGTATTTCGGAATGACCGGCTGGCGCCTGGGCTGGCTGGTGGCGCCGCCTGCTGCGGTGGGTGAGCTGGAGAAACTGGCGCAGAATCTCTACATCAGCGCGCCGAGCATGGCCCAGCATGCGGCCCTGGCCTGCTTCACCCCGCAAACATTGAACATTCTTGAAGATCGCCGGGCCGAGTTTGGCCGGCGTCGCGACTTCCTGCTACCAGCGTTGCGCGAGTTGGGTTTCGGTATTGCCGTGGAGCCGGAAGGCGCGTTCTACCTGTATGCCGATATCAGCGCATTCGGCGGCGATGCCTTCGCGTTCTGCCGGCACTTCCTCGAAACCGAGCACGTTGCGTTCACGCCGGGCCTGGATTTCGGCCGTTATCAAGCCGGTCACCATGTGCGTTTTGCCTACACGCAAAACCTTGATCGCCTACAGCAAGCCGTTGAACGGATTGCCCGCGGCCTGCGGAGTTGGCAAGGCTGATGCGCTTTAATCCTCCCCTTGAAGAAGGCCGGCTGATCCGCCGCTACAAGCGTTTTCTCGCCGATATCGAAACCGTTACCGGCGAGTTGTTGACCATTCACTGCCCGAACACCGGCTCGATGTTCAACTGCATGGTGGAAGGTGGCCAGGTCTGGTTCAGCCGCTCCAATGACCCCAAGCGCAAGCTGCCAGGCACCTGGGAAATCAGCGAAACCCCACAAGGGCGCCTGGCGTGTGTGAACACGGCGCGGGCCAATCAGTTGGTTGAAGAAGCGCTGCGCGCGGGGGTTATCACCGAGCTCAATGGCTTTACTGCCTTGAAACGCGAAGTCGCCTACGGCCAGGAAAACAGCCGGATCGATTTCCGCCTGGACTACCCGGCGGGCGTGGCATATGTCGAAGTCAAAAGCGTCACCCTCGGGTTTGACGGGACCTCGACGGCGGCGTTTCCCGATGCCGTGACCCAGCGCGGTGCCAAGCATCTGCGTGAGCTGGCGCATCTGGCGCGTGAGGGTGTACGGGCAGTGCAGTTGTACTGCGTCAACCTCTCGGGGATCGATGCGGTGCGTCCTGCCGAAGAAATTGATGCCGGTTACGCGGCAGCGTTGCGTGAGGCCAAGGCGGCGGGCGTCGAGGTGCTGGCCTATGGCGTGCGAGTGACGTCAGAGGAAATCTGCGTCGATCGCCGGCTGGAAGTATTGCTCGGCGACTAGAGTTGTACCCACAGGCCTTGTTCGTCCTCGCGGCCGGGCAGGGCTGTCAGGCTCTGGCCGGCGCAAGGGCCGGCGACGCACTCACCGCTTTCGATCAGGAACAGCGCGCCATGGGTGGCGCACTGGATCAGGCTGGCGCTGGGGTCGAGAAACTGGTGCGGCTGCCATTCCAGCGGCACCCCGCGATGTGGGCAGCGGTTGATATAGAAGTAGGCAATGCCTTCGCGGCGCACGGCAAACAGCTTGCGGCCGTCGATATCGAAACCGAGGCTGGCGTTGGGTGCGAGTTCGCTGGAGGCGCAGAGAAACTTCATATCGATCCTTAAGTGCCGCCGTTTGCGGGCTGCAAGGCTATCCTGGTTTTTGCCGCAGAGCCCGGTGCTTGACGTGCAAATGCAAACAATTATCAAATGCCGGCTTCGCCCGTAAGCTGACTGGGCGCTCTGTACGATGTCGGGCAGCCTTGATCTGTCACATTGCGAGTGTTTCAGCGGGCTCACCCCTTGGAAGGAAACCCTTTTATGCGCCTGAGTGCCAGTGCTATCGCGCTCGTTGTCGGACTGCTGGTCAACGCTGGGGCCCAGGCCTCTGAACTGCCACAACGCTGGGTCAGCGCCGGTGGTGCGTTGTCGGAATGGGTGACGGCCCTGGGCGGTGAGTCAAAGCTGGTGGGCGTGGATACCACCAGCCAGCATCCGGAATCCCTCAAGGCGTTGCCGAGCATTGGTTACCAGCGTCAGTTGTCGGCGGAAGGCATTCTGAGCCTGCGCCCGCAAATCCTGGTGGGCACCGAGGAAATGGGGCCGCCACCGGTGTTGGCGCAAATCCGCAATGCCGGTGTGAAAGTGGAGCTGTTTTCAGCCGAGCCGGATCTGCCGACGCTGCAGGGCAACCTTCAGCATTTGGGCAAGCTGCTGGGTAACGAAGCGAAGGCTGCAGAACTGTTCAGTGACTATCAGCAACAACTTGACCAACAAAAGAACTGGGTGGCCAAGGCCCAGGCCACTCAAAAGGCGCCTGGAGTGCTGTTGCTGCTGGGACATGCCGGCGGCAAACCGCTGATTGCGGGCAAAGACACGGCGGCTGACTGGATGTTGCAGCAGGCCGGCGGCCACAACCTGGCGACCCACGATGGTTACAAGCCGTTTTCCGTAGAGTCGCTGGCGGGGCTCAATCCTGAGGTGCTGGTGTTTGCCGATCGCGCTTTGACCGGGGATGCGGCCCGCGCCGCGTTGTTCAAGGAAAACCCGATCCTGGCTTCGACGCCAGCGGCCAAGAATGGACGCGTCTATGAACTGGACCCGACGCTGCTGGTGGGTGGGCTTGGGCCACGCTTGCCGCAAAGCCTGGTGAGGCTGTCTGCCGGGTTCTATCCGTCTCAGGCTAATACCGCCCCATGACCACTCTGGTTAAACCGCGAACCCTTTTTATCGGCTTGAGTCTGCTGTGTGTATTGGCGATCTGGTTGTCATTGGCCCTGGGGCCGGTGAGTTTGCCGTTAATGGACACACTGCGGGCAGCCTTACGCTTGATGGGTGTGCCAATCGAGGCCCAAGGCCTGGAGCAGGCGGAGTTGATCCTCGGGCAGATTCGCCTGCCGCGTACGTTGCTGGGCTTGGCCGTCGGTGGGGTTCTGGCACTTTCAGGCGTTGCAATGCAGGGGCTGTTTCGCAATCCATTGGCTGATCCCGGCTTGGTCGGGGTTTCCAGCGGTGCAGCGTTGGGCGCGGCGATTGCGATTGTCGGTGGTTCGTTTTTTGGCGGTTTGCCGGATGCACTCGGGCCTTATCTGCTGTCGTTGTGTGCCTTCCTCGGCGGTTTGGGGGTAACAGCGCTGGTCTATCGCCTGGGGCGGCGCAACGGCCAAACCAACGTCGCGACCATGTTGCTGGCGGGTATCGCCCTGACGGCGCTCGCCAGTTCGGCGGTGGGCCTGTTCACCTACCTGGCAGATGACGCTACCTTGCGCACCCTGACGTTCTGGAACCTGGGCAGCCTGAATGGCGCCAGCTACTCGCGCTTATGGCCGCTGCTGCTGGTCAGCGCCGGCGTAGCACTGTGGCTGCCGCGCCGGGCCAAGGCGCTGAATGCACTCCTGCTGGGTGAGTCGGAAGCCAGTCACTTGGGCATTGATGTTGAAGGCCTCAAGCGCGAACTGGTGTTCTGCACCGCGCTGGGCGTGGGCGCGGCCGTGGCGGCTGCGGGGATGATCGGCTTTGTCGGGCTGGTGGTGCCGCATCTGGTACGCCTGCTGGCGGGGCCGGATCATCGGGTGCTGCTGCCAGCCTCGGTGCTGGCGGGGGCGAGTTTGCTGTTGTTTGCCGATCTGGTGGCGCGCCTGGCCTTGGCGCCGGCGGAATTACCGATCGGCATTGTTACCGCGTTTATCGGTGCGCCGTTTTTCCTCTACCTGTTGTTACGAGGGCGCGCCTGATGCTGCGAGTAGAAGACCTGCAGATCTGCCGTGGGCGCAAAACTGTGCTGGCGGACATCACCCTGGACCTGTTGCCAGGAGAAGTGCTCGGCGTATTGGGCCCCAACGGTGCGGGAAAAAGTACATTGCTCGGTGCGTTATGCGGCGAGTTGCAGCCCGACCAAGGCCGTGTGTGGCTGGATCAGCGTGAGTTGAAAGACTGGGGCGGAGCGCAGCGTGCCCAGCGGCTGGCGGTGTTGCCGCAGACCTCGACCCTGGACTTTGCCTTTCGCGTCGAAGAGGTGGTGGGCATGGGGCGCTTGCCTCATCAGACGGGCCGGGTGCGTGACGATGAAATCATCAATGCTGCCTTGCAGGCTGCCGACGTTAGCCATTTGAGCGGGCGCAGCTATCTGGCGTTGTCGGGCGGCGAGCGGCAGCGTGTGCACCTCGCACGGGTGCTGGCGCAGCTATGGCCGGGTGAAGCGGGGCAGACCTTGTTGCTGGATGAGCCGACGTCAATGCTTGACCCGCTGCACCAGCACACCACCTTGCAGGCGATCCGGCGCTTTGCCGACCGTGGCGCGGCGGTGCTGGTGATCCTTCACGACCTGAACCTGGCGGCGCGCTACTGTGATCGCATCCTGTTGCTGGAGGATGGCCGGCCCCATGCGTTGGACACACCGGCACAGGTGTTGCGGCCTGAGCCGCTGAAGGCGGTATTCGGGCTGGATGTGTTGGTGCAGCCGCATCCGGAGCGCGGCCATCCGTTGATCATTGCCCGCTGAAAATCGCCGCAGTTTTTTATGGGCAAAAAAAGACCCGGCAAGAGCCGGGTCAAATAACCGTGATTAGCCTGATGAGGAGATAATCTGAGAGTCCGAACCAATGGTCTTTCAGTTATCGGCTGATCTCGCGACCAGTTGTGATAATCATAACGATTCTCATTTGAGAGTCAACATTTGTTTTTGCGGCCTCTGCGAATTTCCTCAAACTTCTGCTTGGAATCCCCGTAAACGCGGGTGCAAGTTGGCGTCTCAATTCTTTTGGCGTGCGGTCAGAGCGTCCAATTGACGATTTAAAGCTTCCTTGCGTTCAACGGGAATGTCATTCCAGTGCACATCCATCAGCGCGCCTTCAATAGCATACAACAACACTTTGGATGCCCTGAAACCGCGGGTGCGTACGGCACGGTACGCGTCGACTGCCCCCAGGCGGCGTAGGTCGGACGCACTGTGGATGCCCACCGCATGCAGCCATTGCGCCGACGTCTTGCCAAGGTTTTTCAGGTGTTGCAGCTCATCATTCATCAAGCCTCCTTGCGACGGCCGAATGGTTCGGTGGGTATCGTGACCAGGCAAGCCTGAAAGGAGTGTAGCGCTCAGTAGGAAAAGCGTAGTTCTTTGGTCGGCAACGACCTAAAAGCTTCTAAGGCAGGCGGGGGTTTTAGCGTAGGAAAGGGTGAAGCCCCCGGTACGCCCTGTGCGTAGCCGGGAGCCGATGTAGCGGTTTAGCGAGTGCGGTAGCGCAGGCGTGTGCCGAAATTGACGGACATCAGGATCTCATCGGCGCTTAACTCAGGGGGGAAATAAGTGCCGGAGATCTGGGCATGCGCCAGGCTCGCGCCTTCCAGGGGGCAGTCGCGCAAATCCAGGCCGCGCAAGTCGGCGGAGCGGAAATAAGCGTCGGTGAAATCCACGCCCTCGGCATTCAGGTCGCGCAGGTCCAGGCCGCGAAAGTCGCCACCGCGCATATCGATGGTGCCGTCTTTCGGACGCTCCTGGTTGAAGCCGCGGATATCATCTTTATGCAGAAGCGCGTACAGCGGGGTATCAAGTAGCTTCGGCTGGCTCACAATGGCGACTCCCGTGTTGGAATTATGGCGCCATTATAGTGCCACTATTTCTCGGCCGTGAGCCCCGGAAGGCTGCACGACCAAGAAATATTTCTTACAGCCCCGGCAGACGCTGGCGAATATGTGCCACCAATGCGTCCAGGGTCCCGCTTTCATTGGTCTCCACGCGTTTGCTGAGCAGCAACTCCTCGGCGCTGAGCGGGTCACGGGTGGCCTGCTGTTCTTCGATGATGGCCAGGGTAGCGTCGGAAGGGTCGTTCTTGTCCGCCTGACGTTGTGCCAGCCAAGCGGCGATTACCGCCGGTGGCGCATTGCAGTCAAGGATCAGGAATGGCGCGCCGGTGGCCTCGGCGATCTTGGCCGCCGCGTCGCGTTGTTCTCGCTTGAGGAAGGTCGCGTCCAATACCACCGGGAAACCGGCGCGCAGTACGGTGTCGGCGATTTCGTTCAGGCGCGCGTAGGTCGCGGCGCTGGCGTCTGCGGCGTAGATCCCGGCCTGCGGCGTGTTCTCGACCTTCTGCTCGCCGAACAGGCGCTTGCGCTCTACGTCCGAACGCAGGCGAATCGCCCCCAATGCTTCTACGAGGCGCATGGATACATGGCTTTTGCCAACGGCCGATACGCCATGGGTGATGGCCAGGAAGCGCGATGGGATGGTGCTGTAGCTTTCTGCCAGGTTGGCGTAGTTGCGGTACTGGCGCAGGGTGGTAGCGCGCTGCACCGCATCCGCCTCGGAAGGCATGCTGAACAGCGCGATCTTCGCGCGTACCAGGGCGCGGTAGGCTTTATAGAAGTTCAGTACTTCCAGGCCTTGATAGTCGCCGGTCAGCTCCAGGTACTGGCTGATGAAGCGTCGTGCCAGGCTCTTGAGGCCGCGGTCTTCCAGGTCCATCGCCAAAAAGCCGGTGTCGGCATACACGTCGGTGAAGCGGAACGGCTCGTTGAACTCGATGCAGTCGAAGATGACCACGTGGCCATCAATCATCGTGGCGTTGCCCAGGTGGATATCACCGTGGCATTCGCGGGTGAAGCCATTGAGCTTGCGTTGTTCAAACAGCGGCTTGAGACGCTCGAAACTGCTTTCGGCCCAGGCCTGCAAGGCGTCCAGTTGTGCCAGGTCGGCCTTGTCGCTGAGGAACGGACGGATCTGCTCGAAGTTCTGCAGCACCGGTGCCATGACATCGTGCGGCGTGCCAGCAGAGTTAGTGGCCGGGACTTTCGGGGCATTCAGGTGAAAATGCGCGATCTGCCTGGCCATTTCGTCGATGTGCGCGCTGGTCAGTTCGCCGTTGGCCTGCAGAGTGCTGAGCAGTTGGCTTTGCGGGAACTGGCGCATTTTCAGCATGTAGTCGACCACCGGACCGTCGCCGCCCAACTGCGGTGCCTCGGCGCTGCCGGTGATCGGCAACACTTCAAGATACAAATCATCGGTCAGGCGCTGGTTGAGGCGCAGCTCTTCATTGCAGAAGTGGCCGCGGGCTTCCAGGGTGGTGAAATCGAGGAAACCGAAATTCACCGGCTTCTTCATCTTGTAAGCATAGGGCCCAGTGAGCAGGACCCAGGAAATATGGGTCTCGATGACTTGGAACTGATCCACCGGATGGGGAAACAGGGCCGGGTTTTGCAGGGCAGCAATCAGGGACTGGCTCACGGGCGATCCTTCAGAGTCTGGGAAAATTCATGGCGGGCATTATGGCTCCTACAGGCGGTCGTGCAAACCGCTGTCCGGCTCATGTTGGTCATCAATAAAGTGCGTATAATCCGCCGCCATGACTCGTACCCGATCTCCCCGTTCCCGTAAAAAACCTCCTTCCCGCGGCCTGCGCCCTTGGCTGGGCTGGGCGCTTAAGCTCAGCCTGGTAGGGCTTGTCGTGATCGCCGGCTTCGCGGTTTACCTCGATGCCGTGGTCCAGGAGAAGTTCTCCGGCAAGCGCTGGACCATTCCGGCCAAGGTCTACGCGCGCCCGCTGGAACTGTTCAGCGGCCAGAAGCTGAGCAAGGATGACTTCCTCACCGAGCTCGATGCCCTGGGCTATCGCCGCGAACCCGTGAGCAATGGCCCCGGCGCCGCTGCCGTCAGCGGCAACACGGTTGACCTGAACACCCGCGGCTTCCAGTTCTATGAAGGCCTGGAAAAACCCCAGCCGGTGCGCGTGCGTTTCTCTGGCGACTACGTAGCCGAACTGTCCTCGCTCAACGGCTCGAAGTTGCCGGTGGTGCGCCTGGAACCCTTAATGATCGGTGGGATTTATCCGAAAAACCTGGAAGACCGCATCCTGATCAAGATCGATCAGGTGCCGCCTTACCTGCTGGATACTCTGATCGCCGTCGAAGACCGGGATTTCTACAGCCACTGGGGCGTATCACCGAAGTCCATCGCGCGCGCCATCTGGGTCAACACCTCGGGCGGCAAGATGACCCAGGGCGGCAGTACGCTGACACAGCAATTGGTCAAGAACTTCTACCTGACCAACGAGCGCAGCCTGACCCGCAAGCTGACCGAAGCCATGATGGCGATGCTGCTGGAGCTGCACTACAGCAAGCAGGAAATTCTTGAGGCGTACCTCAATGAAGTATTCGTTGGCCAGGACGGTCAGCGTGCCGTCCACGGTTTTGGTCTGGCCAGCCAGTTCTTCTTCGGCCAGCCGTTGTCCGAGCTGAAGTTGCACCAGGTGGCGCTGCTGGTGGGCATGGTCAAGGGGCCGTCCTACTACAACCCGCGTCGCAACCCGGAGCGGGCGCTGGAGCGCCGTAACCTGGTGCTGGATGTACTTGAGCAGCAAGGTGTCGCCACCCCTGAACAAGTGGCCGCCGCGAAGAAAATGCCACTGGGTGTAACCACCCGCGGCAAGCTCGCCGACAGCTCCTTCCCGGGCTTTATCGACCTGGTCAAACGCCAACTGCGTGAAGACTACCGCGACGAAGACTTGACTGAAGAAGGCCTGCGGATCTTCACCAGTTTCGACCCGATCCTGCAGATGAAGGCCGAAGCGTCGGTCAATGACACCTTCAAACGCCTGACAGGTCGTAAAGGCTCTGACGACGTCGAGGCTGCGATGGTGGTGACCAACCCGGAAACCGGCGAAGTCCAGGCCATGATCGGCAGTCGCCAGGCCAGCTTTGCCGGGTTCAACCGGGCGCTGGACGCGGTGCGGCCGATTGGCTCGCTGGTCAAGCCGGCGGTGTACCTGACCGCGCTGGAAAAACCGAGCAAGTACACGCTGACCAGTTGGCTGTCCGATGACCCGCTGTCGGTCAAAGGGGCTGATGGCCAGATGTGGACGCCGCATAACTTTGATCGTCGCTCCCACGGTACGATTTTCCTGTACCAGGGCTTGGCGCATTCCTACAACATCTCGACTTCCCGCCTCGGCCTTGAACTGGGCGTGCCGAACGTGCTCAAGACGCTCGGCCGGTTGGGCATCACACGTGAGTTCCCGGCGTTCCCATCGATGCTGTTGGGTGCGGGTGCGATGAGCCCGATGGAAGTGGCGACCATGTACCAGACCCTGGCCAACGGTGGCTTCAATACGCCGATGCGTGGGATCCGGAGCGTGTTGACGGCCGAAGGCGAACCGCTCAAGCGTTATCCGTTCCAGATTCAGCAACGCTTTGACCCGGCCTCGATCTACCTCATCCAGAACGCCATGCAGCGCGTGATGCGCGAAGGTACCGGACGCTCGGCCTACAACGTGCTGCCGGCCAACCTGACACTGGCCGGCAAGAGCGGTACCAGTAACGATTCGCGGGACAGCTGGTTCGCAGGGTTCAGCCAGGACCTGCTGGCAGTGGTTTGGCTGGGGCGTGATGACAACGGCAAGACGCCGTTTACCGGTGCTACCGGCGCGTTGCAGGTATGGACCAGTTTCATGAAAAAGGCCGATCCACTGCCGCTGAACATGCCGCAGCCGGACAATATCGTCCAGGCCTGGATCGATCCGCACACCGGCCAGGGTTCCGATGCCAACTGTCCGGGCGCGGTGCAGATGCCGTATATTCGCGGCAGCGAGCCACCACCCGGTGCAGCCTGCGGAGCCAGTGCGCCCGCCAGTGCTGAATCGGTGATGGATTGGGTCAAGGGCTGGATGAATTAAGCAAAGAGGGTTTCACGTGAACAAGTTGTTGATTCCAGCTATTACAGTTTTGGCATTGCTCGGTGGTTGCGCCAGCGTGGAGCGGGGCTCTATTCCGGTGGTGGACTCCAGTACAACGGTGTCCAACAACGACCGGATCTCGGCCAACGGCGGCTTCCGCCAAACCGTTACCAACCGCCCTGCCCAGGTCCGGCCCCAGGCGCAAGCCGTGCCTCAGGACTCTGGTGTAGTGGTGATGATCCCGGGTGGCGGTGCTGCCACCTCGGCTCCGATCAGTACTCAGCCGTGGACCCCAGGCCCAAGTACATCGGGCCCGATCGACGCCACGCCGATTCAAACGGCACCGATCAACCAGGGCACCTACAACATGCCGTCGACGCCGAGTGGAATTCCTTCCGCCAGCAGTGCCGGCGGTCTGTCAGCCGATGAGCAGTTGGATGGCCCGGTGCTGGCGTTGCTCACCACTGCCCAACAGCAGCAGTCGGGTGGCGATTTGAACGGCGCGTCGTCGAGCCTCGAGCGCGCCCAGCGCGTGGCACCGCGTGAACCGCAAGTGCTATACCGCCTGGCTCAGGTTCGCATGGCCCAGGGCGATGCCCCACAAGCTGAACAATTTGCCCGCCGCGGCCTGACCCTGGCCAATGGCCGTCCAGACCTGCAGGCCAGCCTGTGGAGCTTGATCGGTGATGCCCGCGAGAAGCAAGGCGATGCTGCCGGCGCCGCCCAGGCTCGGCAAAAAGCCAAGGTAAGCCTCTGATGGATGCACGCTTTCCGGCGATTGCCGAACAGTTGTTGTTGATCGAGCGCGAACTGCGCTTGCAGGGCTGGTGGGACGAAGTGTCCCCCAGTGCTGAAGCCTTGAGCAGTGTTGAGCCGTTTTCCGTCGACACACTGGACTTTCACCAGTGGCTGCAATGGATTTTCCTGACACGGATGAAGCAAATCCTCGAACAGGACCTGCCATTGCCCAATGCGTCGGGGATTCTGGAGATGGCCGAGATGGTTTACGCCGATCGGCCACTTGAGAGCCTTGGCCTGCGGACTGCGCTGAAAAAGTTCGATCAACTGATCGTCGACGCTCGTTAATTGCCTGGCTGCCGGTTTTTCCGGCAGTCTTGCGCATATTTCTACCGCTTTGCGCCATTCAGGCGAGTTTTATCCCTCCTCAAGCCCCTTTCTTCTACGTTCTCATGCGCTTAGTTGGAAAAAAGCGCAATTATTGCTTGACTTGGAGGGGCTGAAACAGAAGAATCCAAAGTCCGCTGTAGAGGGACTGCCAGAAGCAGACCCACTCAGCAGATCATGAGGCGCATACCCGCGCCGACCTGTTACACCCGCAACGCGTTACCTCGCGCTGGGTGGGAAAATCCCGCAACACTTGGGACGCTCCCAATACTTGCTCAGTCAGTGCTGACGTAGTCGGCGACCACCGTCGCTCATGCTCTGCTGAGAAGTAAACCTATTAAGACCCGTCGGTTTTTAACGGACGGTATTCTGGCGTTTTAGAGGTGAACAACGTGGAGCTTTTATCTGGCGGTGAGATGCTCGTCCGCTTTTTGCGTGACGAAGGCGTCGACTATATCTACGGGTACCCAGGTGGTGCTCTGCTGCATGTCTACGACGCACTGTTCAAGGAACCGGCTGTTACCCACATCCTGGTTCGCCACGAACAAGCTGCTACCCATATGGCTGACGGTTACGCCCGTGCCACCGGTAAAGCCGGTGTGGTACTGGTGACTTCCGGCCCTGGCGCGACCAATGCCATTACCGGCATCGCGACGGCCTATATGGACTCCATCCCGATGGTGATCATTTCCGGCCAGGTGGCGAGCACCATGGTCGGTACCGATGCATTCCAGGAAACCGACATGATCGGTATTTCCCGGCCGATCGTGAAACACAGCTTCATGATCAAGCATGCCTCGGAAATCCCGGAAGTCATGAAGAAGGCGTTCTACCTCGCACAGTCCGGTCGCCCGGGTCCTGTGGTGGTCGATATCCCGAAAGACATGACCAACCCGGCGGAAAAATTCGAATACATCTTCCCGAAGAAAGCCAAGCTGCGTTCCTACAGCCCGGCCGTTCGCGGGCACTCGGGGCAAATCCGCAAGGCGGCAGAAATGCTGTTGGCGGCCAAGCGTCCGGTGCTCTATTCGGGTGGTGGGGTGATTCTGGGCGGCGGTTCTGCACCGCTGACCGAACTGGCCAAGCTGCTCAACCTGCCAGTCACCAACACCTTGATGGGCCTTGGCGCGTTCCCGGGTTCGGACCGTCAGTTCGTCGGCATGCTCGGCATGCACGGCAGCTACACCGCCAACCTGGCCATGCACCATGCTGACGTGATCCTCGCCGTCGGTGCGCGGTTCGATGACCGGGTGATCAATGGCGCGAGCAAGTTCTGCCCGAATGCCAAGATCATCCACATCGATATCGACCCGGCATCCATCTCCAAGACCATCAAGGCCGACGTGCCTATCGTTGGTCCTGTGGAAAGCGTGCTGACCGAAATGGTCGCTGCGCTGAAGGAAATCGGCGAAGCCCCGAACAAGGATTCCGTTGCCAGCTGGTGGAAGCAGATCGACGAGTGGCGCGGTGATCGCGGCCTGTTCCCTTACGACAAGGGTGATGGCAGCGTCATCAAGCCACAGACCGTGATCGAAACCCTGTGCGAAGTGACCAAGGGCGATGCCTTTGTGACCTCCGACGTGGGCCAGCACCAGATGTTCGCGGCGCAGTACTACAAGTTCGACAAGCCTAACCGCTGGATCAACTCCGGTGGCCTGGGCACGATGGGCTTTGGTTTCCCTGCGGCCATGGGTGTGAAGCTGAGCTTTCCGGATACTGACGTTGCGTGCGTCACCGGCGAAGGCAGTATCCAGATGAACATCCAGGAACTGTCGACCTGCCTGCAATATGGCTTGCCGGTGAAGATCGTCTGCCTGAACAACGGTGTACTGGGCATGGTTCGCCAGTGGCAGGACATGAGCTACGGCAGCCGTCACTCCCATTCCTACATGGAGTCTCTGCCTGACTTCGTCAAATTGGTTGAAGCCTATGGCCATGTCGGCATGCGCATCACCGATCTGAAGGATTTGAAGCCGATGATGGAAGAGGCGTTCGCCATGAAGGACCGCCTGGTGTTCCTCGATATTCAGGTCGACACCAGCGAGCACGTCTACCCGATGCAGATCAAAGACGGCTCCATGCGCGATATGTGGCTGAACAAGACGGAGCGTACCTAATCATGCGGCACATTATCTCCCTGCTTCTGGAGAACGAACCGGGCGCTCTGTCACGTGTGGTCGGACTGTTTTCGCAACGCAACTACAACATCGAAAGCCTGACGGTGGCGCCGACCGAAGACCCGACCTTGTCGCGTCTGACGTTGACCACCGTTGGCCATGATGAGGTGATCGAGCAGATCACCAAGAACCTCAACAAGCTGATCGAAGTGGTCAAGCTGGTCGACTTGTCGGAGAGTGCCCACATCGAGCGTGAGCTGATGCTGGTCAAGGTCAAGGCTACGGGTGCACAACGGGCCGAGATCAAGCGCACTACCGACATTTATCGCGGGCAGATCGTCGATGTGAGCGCCAGCGTTTATACCGTTCAACTGACCGGTACAAGCGACAAGCTGGACAGCTTCATCCAGTCGATCGGGACGGCCTCGATTCTGGAAACTGTACGCAGTGGCGTCACCGGGATTGCTCGTGGCGACAAAGTACTCAGCATCTAACTCAAATTTAGCGAATGGCCTTAAACGGCCTGGATATATAGAGGAACCTCATGAAAGTTTATTACGATAAAGATTGTGACCTGTCGATCATCCAGGGCAAAAAAGTCGCCATCATCGGCTACGGTTCCCAGGGCCACGCCCAAGCGTGCAACCTGAAAGATTCCGGCGTTGACGTGACCGTTGGCCTGCGCAAAGGCTCGGCCACTGTTGCCAAGGCTGAAGCCCACGGCCTGAAAGTGACTGACGTTGCTTCTGCTGTCGCTGCTGCCGACCTGGTCATGATCCTGACCCCGGACGAGTTCCAGTCCGAGCTGTACAAGAACGAAATCGAGCCGAACATCAAGAAGGGCGCCACCCTGGCCTTCTCCCACGGCTTCGCGATCCACTACAACCAGGTTGTGCCGCGCGCCGACCTCGACGTGATCATGATCGCGCCGAAAGCACCGGGCCACACCGTGCGCTCCGAGTTCGTCAAAGGCGGCGGTATCCCTGACCTGATCGCGATCTACCAGGACGCCTCGGGCAACGCCAAGAACGTCGCACTGTCCTACGCTGCTGGCGTGGGTGGCGGTCGTACCGGCATCATCGAAACCACCTTCAAGGACGAGACTGAAACCGACCTGTTCGGCGAACAAGCCGTTCTGTGCGGCGGTACCGTTGAGCTGGTCAAAGCCGGTTTCGAAACCCTGGTTGAAGCTGGCTACGCGCCGGAAATGGCCTATTTCGAATGCCTGCACGAACTGAAGCTGATCGTTGACCTCATGTACGAAGGCGGTATCGCCAACATGAACTACTCGATCTCCAACAACGCCGAATACGGCGAGTACGTGACTGGCCCGGAAGTGATCAACGCCGAGTCCCGTCAGGCCATGCGCAACGCCCTGAAACGTATTCAGGACGGCGAATACGCCAAAATGTTCATCAGCGAAGGTGCAACCGGCTACCCTTCGATGACCGCCAAGCGTCGTAACAACGCCGCTCACGGTATCGAGATCATCGGCGAGCAACTGCGCTCCATGATGCCGTGGATCGGTGCCAACAAGATCGTCGACAAAGCCAAAAACTAAGTCGTACGGATCAAGGGAAAACGCGGCTTAGGCCGCGTTTTTTCGTTTGCGGGGCAGGTTCTGGTATAAAGCTGCATCGTTTGCGGGCGAACACTCGCCGCAAGTTTCTGTCGAAATTTTTCACACCGTTGCAAGGTAAAGTCCATGAGCGAACGTCCCGAAGAGCCAAACCAGGCCTCTGACGCCGAAAGCCTGCTACCGATCGATGAACATGTCGAAGAAGGGCACGATGCTGAAGGCCGTAAAGTCCGGCATCGTGGCATCTATCTTCTGCCCAATCTGTTCACCACTGCGAACCTGTTCGCGGGGTTCTACTCCATCATCAATTCCATGAGTGCCCAGAGTGCGTTGGCGGCCGGCGATGCGGCCGGGGCCAGCAAGTACTTTGGTTTTGCCGCGATAGCGATCTTCGTCGCCATGGTCCTTGATGGCCTGGATGGCCGGGTTGCGCGGATGACCAACACCCAGAGTGCCTTTGGCGCCGAGTATGACTCGCTGTCGGACATGGTTGCCTTCGGTGTGGCGCCGGCGTTGCTCGCATTTGCCTGGGCGCTGGGTGATATGGGCAAGGTTGGCTGGATGGTTGCCTTCATCTATGTGGCGGGCGCGGCATTGCGTCTGGCGCGCTTTAATACCCAGGTGGGGACTGCCGACAAGCGCTACTTCATTGGCCTGGCCAGTCCGGCTGCGGCGGGTGTGGTAGCCGGTATTGTCTGGGCATTCAGCGACTACGGTATCCAGGGTTCCAAGATGTCGTTCCTGGTGGCCTTGATGGTTGCGGCGGCCGGCATGCTGATGGTCAGCAATATCAAGTACAACAGCTTCAAGGAGCTGGATCTCAAAGGGCGTGTGCCGTTTGTGGCTATCCTGGCAGTGGTGCTGGTGTTTGCCGTGGTCTTCAGTGATCCGCCGCGAATCCTGCTGCTGGCTTTCCTTGTGTATGCCGCGTCCGGCCCGGTGCAGTACCTTCTGCATCTTCGTCAGCGCAAAACGTTGCCTTAATGTAATTTCCCCCATACTCCGCAGTCTATTGGTGCATCTGTCCTCCAAAGCTGCGGAGTTGCCATGTTAATCAAGTTTCCCAAAGCGTCTGATTGCCAAGAATCGGATGTCACGCCTGAATCCCTCTATTTCTCTCGCCGCAGCTTGCTCGGTGGTGCGCTTGCCGGCCTGGCTGCCAGCAGCCTGCCGCGTTGGGCCAGTGCGGATGATGCGGCACGTTATGCCGATGTCGAGCCGGGCAATGCACCTGGCTGGTTTGCCGAAAAGCTCCCGGGTACCAAATGGCAGGCGATTACCGTCAAGGACGAGGCCATCACCCCTTTCAAGGACGCAACCCACTACAACAACTTCTATGAGTTCGGTACGGATAAGGGCGACCCTGCAGCCAATGCCGGGTCTCTGAAGACTGAGCCGTGGAGTGTGGTGATAGATGGTGAGGTCGCCAAACCTGGGCGCTATGCGCTTGAAGACTTCATGAAGCCCTATCAGTTGGAAGAGCGAATCTATCGACTGCGCTGCGTAGAGGCGTGGTCGATGGTCATTCCGTGGATAGGGTTCCCTATATCGGAACTGCTCAAGCACGTCGAGCCGACCTCGAACGCCAAGTACATCCGTTTTGAAACCCTGCAGGATCCCAAGAGCATGCCGGGGCAGCGGTCCAACTTCGCCTTGATCGACTGGCCTTATGTAGAAGGGCTGCGATTGGATGAGGCGATGAATCCCCTGGCGATCCTTGCGGTGGGCATGTATGGGCGGGAGCTGCCGAACCAGAACGGCGCGCCGTTGCGGTTGGTGGTGCCGTGGAAGTACGGATTCAAGAGCGTCAAGTCGATCGTACGCATCAGCCTGGTCAGCGAGCAGCCGAAAACCACCTGGCAAAGTATTGCCGCGAGTGAGTATGGGTTTTACGCAAATGTGAATCCTACCGTCGACCATCCGCGTTGGACCCAGGCGCGGGAGCGGCGGTTGCCCAGCGGGCTGTTCAGTCCCAATGTGCGTGAGACACAAATGTTCAACGGCTACGCCGATGAAGTCGCTTCTCTTTATACGGGCCTCGATCTGCGGAAGAACTATTGATGCGCTATCCGATCTGGCGCATCGGCGTCTTTATAGCAGCGGCGGTGTGGCCGCTGTTCTGGCTGTACGAGGCCTGGAGCTTTGCGCTGGGACCTGACCCGGGCAAGGTGCTGATGGATCGGCTCGGGCTTGGCACCTTGATTCTGTTGTTAATAACCCTGGGTATGACACCGTTGCAGAAGCTCAGTGGTTGGGCGGGGTGGATCGCCGTGCGACGGCAACTGGGATTGTGGTGCTTTGCCTATGTGGTTTTGCATCTCGCTGCTTACTGCGTGTTTATCCTTGGGTTGGATTGGTCGCAGTTGGGGGTTGAGCTACGGAAGCGGCCTTACATTATTGTGGGTACCTTGGGATTCCTTTCTCTATTGGTGCTGGCAGTCACCTCCAACCGATACAGCCAGCGTCGCCTTGGTGTGCGCTGGAAGAAACTGCATCGTTTGGTTTACGTGATTCTCGGGCTTGGTTTGCTGCATATGCTGTGGATCGTGCGGGCAGATCTCAAGGAGTGGGCTATCTATGCATCTATAGGGGCGCTGCTTCTGGTCCTGCGTATACCACCGGTGACGCGCCGAATTCCCCGTCTTATTGCTAAAAAACCATCTTCTGCAACAAAAGCGTAATTAACCCTTGACGGCAGATTCTGGAAGTC
>NZ_JACAOX010000038.1:0-50621 GCF_013386015.1 Pseudomonas sp. B6001 | reverse complement strand
AAAAGTGAGCCGCTGTAAGAGCGGAACCATAAGTGGCCGTTACCTAAATAACGGATATACACCCAACCCCTGCGGGCTACTTCAAATTCCCACTCAAAAACTGCTGCAACCGCTCGCTCTTCGGATTACCCAGCACATCCTCCGGCGCACCCTGTTCCTCCACCAACCCCTTGTGCAAAAACAGCACCTGGCTCGACACCTTGCGCGCAAAGCTCATCTCATGGGTCACCATGATCATCGTCCGGCCTTCCTCAGCCAGACCCTGGATCACCTTCAACACCTCACCCACCAACTCCGGGTCCAGCGCCGAAGTCGGCTCGTCAAACAGCATCACCTCTGGCTCCATCGCCAGCGCCCGGGCAATCGCCACCCGCTGTTGCTGGCCACCCGACAAAAACGCCGGATATTGACCGGCCACCCGCGCCGGCAACCCAACCTTGTCCAGATACCGGCGAGCGCGATCCTCGGCGTCCTTCTTGCTGCAACCCAGCACCCGGCGCGGCGCCATGGTGATGTTCTCCAGCACACTCATGTGGCTCCACAGATTGAAATGCTGAAACACCATCGCCAACCGCGTACGCAGGCGCTGCAACTCAGCATCATCCGCCACGCGCATCCCATGGCGGTCACTGACCATGCGAATCTGCTGCCCATCCAGCGTCATCGCGCCATCATTCGGCTGTTCAAGAAAATTGATACAACGCAAAAAGGTACTCTTGCCCGAGCCACTGGCGCCGATCAAGCTGATCACATCACCGGTCTTGGCCTTGAGCGAGACACCTTTGAGCACCTCATTGTCGCCATAGCTTTTATGCAGGCCTTCAACGGTCAATTTGTACATGGGGCGTGCATCCTCAAGGCGAAAGTAGGTAGCCGCTGCGATAGGCTTCAGTGCCTGCGACATGGGCAATGACCATCCCGGCAGTGGCCATGCGCCGCAGCGAACGAGCGTAAAGCAGCCCGGCATTGCGGCAATGCACTGGCGTTACGCGGTCGGAAATGGGGTCGATGATTTCGGCGATCAGTTGCCCGGCGTCCACGTATTCCCCAGGCAGCGCGCTGAATACCAGCAAGCCGCCCACGGGTGTGGCCACCGGCTCGACGCCCGCCAGCGGTGTGGCGGGGTAGGGCAATTCCGGTAGCGGTGCCGGCTCGCCGCTGATTGCGCCGAAGTGAATCAGGTAATCGATGATCGCCTGGCAGTCGAGGCTGGCCAGGCCGTGGTTGACGTCGCCCTGGCCGCGCAACTCGACGGTCACCGAAAAGCTGCCCATCGGAATCGGGAAGCGCTCGCCAAACCGTTGTTGCAATTGCCACCACACCAGCGTGAAACACTCATCGAACGACTGCCCACCGGAATCGGTAGCCAACAGGCTGGCTTCCGAACCGATATAGCGCGCCAGCGGCTCCACCTGCGGCCACGCCTCGGGGGTGGTGTACAGGTGTGCAACGGCTTCGAAGTCGCAGTGCAGGTCCAGCACCATGTCGGCATCACACGCCAGGCGTTGCAGCACCAGGCGTTGGGATTCCAGTTGTGTGACGGGCGTTTGCGCCGCCAGGGCCATGGTCAGCGCATCGCGGATCAGTTCGACGTTGTGCGCAGGATCATCTCCCAGCAGGCCTTCGACTTGATTGCCAACCTCGTCGGACAGGTCGACAAACAGGCGGTTGAAGTTCTGCCCGCTTTCCAGCTCGTAGCGGCCCAGGGGGATGTCCATCAACACCTGTTCCAGGCCGGTCGGGTTGGCGATCGGCACCAGCACGATCTCGCTGCGCAGGCGGCCGGCCGCAGCCAGCTCCGCCAGGCGCGCCTTCAAGTGCCAGGCCACCAGCATGCCCGGCAATTCGTCGGCGTGCAGTGACGACTGGATGTAGACCTTGCCTTCGGCCTGCTCCGGCCCGAAGTGGAAACTGTGGATTTGTCGCTCCGTGCCCGGCACCGGCGCCACAAGTGGATGAATCTGATGACGCATGAAGGCTCCTTAGTGGCTGGGGCCGAGAAAGGCCAACCAGCGACGCTCCGCCAGACGAAACAGACCGACCAGGGCAAAGGTCACGGTCAGGTAGATCAGCGCAGCGATACCGAATGATTGAAAGGTCATGTAGGTGGCCGAGTTGGCGTCCCGGGCGACTTTCAGGATATCCGGGATGGTCGCGGTGAAGGCCACCGTCGTCGAGTGCAGCATCAGGATCACTTCATTACTGTAGTACGGCAGCGAGCGGCGCAGGGCCGACGGCATGATCACGTAGGCATACAGCTTCCAGCCGCTGAGGCCGTAGGCTTTCGCCGCTTCGACTTCGCCGTGGGCCATGCTGCGGATCGCCCCGGCAAAAATCTCCGTGGTGTAGGCGCAGGTGTTGAGGGCGAAGGCGAGAATCGTGCAGTTCATCGCATCACGAAAGAACGCGTCCAGCACCGGCTGCGCGCGAACCGCCGCGATGCTGTAGATCCCGGTGTAGCAAATCAGCAACTGGATATACAGCGGCGTGCCGCGAAACAGGTAGGTGTAGAACTGCACCGGCCAGCGTACCCAGCGATTGCGCGACACCCGCGCAATGGACAGCGGGATCGATACCAGGAAGCCGATGAAGATCGACGCGCTGAGCAGCCACATCGTCATGGCCAGCCCGGTGATGTGCTGGCCGTCGCTATAAAGGAAGGGGCGCCAGTATTGCTGGATAAGTTCGATCATCGCACTGCCTCCCGGGAGCCTGCGGAGTAGCGCCGTTCGAGGCGGCGCAGGACGAAGTTGGACGCGCTGGTGATCAACAGGTAGATAAACGCGGCGATCACCAGGAAATAGAACAGCTGATAAGTACTCTTGCCGGCATCCTGCGCGGCCTTGACCAGGTCGGCCAGGCCGATGATCGACACCAGGGCGGTGGCCTTGAGCATCACGCACCAGTTGTTGTTAATGCCCGGCAGGGCGAAGCGCATCATCTGCGGGAAGGTCACGAAGCGAAACCGCTGGCCACGCGTGAGCCCGTAGGCCGTGGCGGCCTCCAACTGGCCACGGGGCACGGCGAGGATCGCGCCGCGAAAGGTCTCGGTGAAATACGCACCGTAGATAAAGCCCAGGGTGATCACCCCTGCGCTGAATGGGTCGATCTCGATGTAGTCCCATTCCATAAAGTCGGTAAAGCTGGTCAGCCAGATTTGCAGGCTGTAGAAAATCAGCAGCATCAGCACCAGGTCGGGCACGCCGCGAATCAGGGTGGTGTAGATCTGCGCGGGAATCCGCAGGAACGGCAGGCTGGACAGTTTGGCAGTAGCCCCGAGCAGGCCCAGCAACACGCTGACGGCCAGGGAGAACACCGACAACTTGACGGTCATCCAGGTGCCTTGCAGCAACAGCGGGCCGAAACCCTTCAAGCTGAAGGCACTGAGCCCCAGGGTTTGCAAAAGATCTTCGAACATAAATCAGGACCTATGGCGATAAAAAAGCGCCCCTCCAGAGGAAGGGCGCCCCAGGCATTATTTGCCGCTGTACAGGTTCAGATCGCCAAAGTGTTTCTTCTGGATGGTGGCGTAGGTGCCATCATCGTGTAACGCTTTGATACCTTTATCCAACAAGGCCTTGAGGTCTTTGTTACCTTTTTTGATACCGACCGCAGTTTTGGACGGCAGCAGTGGATCGTCGATGGCCTTGCTGACTTCGTAGTCAGCACCGGCTGGCGACTTCAAAAAGCCCAGTTCGGCTTGCAGCATGTCCTGCACGGAAGCGTCCAGGCGGCCGGAAGTCAGGTCGGCGTACACCTGGTCCTGGTTGGCGTAGGCCTTGGTGGTGACACCGGCCTTGTCCAGTACGGCCTTGGCGTAGGCTTCCTGGATGGTGCCTTGCTCGTAGCCCACGGTTTTACCCTTCAGGGACTCAGGCGTGGAGTAGTTCGCGCCCTTTTTGAACACCAGGGAAGTTGGGCCGGAGAACAGCTCGTTGGAGAAGTCGATCGCCTTTTCACGGGCTTCGGTCACGGTCATCGAGGAAATCACGCCGTCAAACTTGTTGGCGTTGAGGCCTGGAATCATGCCGTCGAAATCACTTTCGACCCACTTGCACTTGACCTTCAGCTCGGCACAGATGGCATTGCCCAGGTCGATATCGAAGCCCACCAGGCTGCCGTCAGCGGCTTTAGACTCAAATGGCGCGTAGGACGGATCGACACCAAAACGCAATTCCTTGTATTCCTTGGCCAGCGCGGAACCGGCGGCCATGCACAGAGCCAGTGCAGAAAGGGTCAGCAATGCTTTTTTCATTATGTAATCCCTGGAAACCAAGATAAGCGCTTGTGGCGCGGTTAGGACTGTTACTGAACGGTGTCAGACCGGACTCAAGTAGCAATTTCTGCACCATAGTTCCGAATGGTCGTTTTAAAAGGTGAGATTAAGGAGTTGTGCCAGTAGGAAATGCCCGAAAATGGGCATTGATAAATCTATGCCTTATTTTGGGGCGTGTGAGGTTTTCAAATGTGGGAGCGGGCTTGCTCGCGAAGGCGGTGTGCCAGTCAATACATCTGGTGACTGATCCACCGCCTTCGCGAGCAAGCCCGCTCCCACATTGATCGGTGGCGTTCGTGAGAGGCGTGTCAGGCCAGTAAATCCTGCAGGGTCGCCAGGTTGTCGGCTTCCTCGACGGCCTTGTCCTGGCGCCAGCGCAACATCCTCGGGAAACGCACCGCAATTCCGCTCTTGTGCCGCTTGGACAGGGCAATCCCTTCAAAACCCAGTTCAAACACCATGCTCGGCGTGACGCTGCTGACCGGGCCGAATTTCTCCACGGTGGTCTTGCGCACGATGGCGTCGACCTTGCGCATTTCCTCATCGGTCAGCCCCGAATACGCCTTGGCGAACGGCACCAACGTACGCTCAGTACCGGGCGGGCCGTCCCACACCGCAAAGGTGTAGTCGCTGTACAGGCTGGCGCGCCGGCCATGGCCGCGCTGGGCGTAGATCAACACCGCATCGACGCTGAACGGGTCGACTTTCCACTTCCACCACACGCCCATGTCCTTGGTCCGGCCCACGCCGTAGAGCCCGTCCCGGGCCTTGAGCATCATGCCTTCCACGCCCAGGCTGCGAGACGCCTCACGCTGCTCTGCCAAGTCTTGCCAGCTATCGCCGATCAGCAATGGCGACGTGCGCAATGTTGGCTGGTCGCAGTCGCTGACCACCAGCTCCAGTTGCGCCCGGCGTTCGGCCTGGGTGTGGTTGCGCCAGTCTTCGCCGTGGTGTTCCAGCAGGTCATAAGCCAGCACGGCGACCGGCGCGTCTTCGAGGATTTTCTTGCCCAGGGTCTTGCGGCCAATGCGCTGTTGCAGCAGGGCGAAGGGTTGCACCGAGTCCTTCCACACCACGATTTCGCCGTCGATCACCGTGCCATCGGGCAGGCTGTTTTCCAGGTCATGAAGCTCCGGAAAGCGCTCGGTGACCAGTTCTTCGCCCCGAGACCAGACCCACAAGCGGCCTTCGCGCTTGACCAGTTGTGCGCGGATACCGTCCCACTTCCATTCCACTTGCCAGTCAGCAGGGGAGCCGAGCAAGGCATCGAACTGTTCCACCGGCTGGGCCAGGCCATGGGCCAGGAAAAACGGATAAGGCTGCCCGCCACGCTGGGCGTGTTCGTCGGACGATTCGGCGGCAATCAGCTTCAAATAGCCTTCGGCCGTCGGACGGTTCGACAGGTCGGTGTAGCCCACCAGCCGCTGGGCCACGCGTTTGCTGTCCAGCCCGGCCATGGCGGCCAGGGCGCGGGTGACCAGCAACTTCGACACACCGACCCGGAAGCTGCCGGTGATCAGCTTGATGCAGAGCATCAGGCTCGGCTGATCCAGCTGTGCCCACAACGCGGGCAGGCGTTCTGCCAGTTCTTCTGGCGGCAGGCCACGCAAGGGCAGGAGTTTTTCTTCCAGCCACACGGCCAGACCATCGTCCGAGGTGTGGGGCGATTCCGGTAACAGCAGGGAAATGGTTTCCGCCAGGTCGCCTACCGACTGATAACTCTCTTCGAACAGCCACGGCTCAATGCTCGCGGCTTCGGTGGCCATGTCCCGCAGCAACCGGGTGGGCACCAGTTGTCGGGGCCGGCCGCCGGATAAAAAGTACACCGCCCACGCAGCATCTTCCGCGGGCGCCTGTAGGAAATAAGCCTGCAAGGCGGCGAGCTTGGCGTTGCTGGAGGTGGTGGCGTCGAGGTTGGCGTACAGCTCGGCGAAGGCTTTCATGACGTGGCCTCCTCTTCGTCATCGCCGTATTCGGTGGTGAATCCCTGGGCATCCAGGCCCTTTTCCCGCAGGTGCCTGACCAATACGCCCACAGAACCGTGGGTGACCATTACCCGCTCGGCACCGGTTTGCTCAATGGCCCATAACAGTCCGGGCCAATCGGCGTGGTCCGAGAGCACAAAGCCGCGATCCACGCCGCGCCGACGCCGGGTTCCGCGCAGGCGCATCCAGCCGCTGGCGAAGGCGTCACTGTAGTCGCCGAAGCGGCGCATCCAGGTGCTGCCACCGGCGGAGGGCGGGGCGATGATCAGGGCCTGGCGCAACAAAGGGTCGGTCTTTTTGAAGTCGCCTGCGTAGAGGGTTTCAGGGATATAGATGCCAGCTTCGCGGTACACCCGGTTCAAGGGTTCGACCGCGCCATGGCTGAGGATCGGGCCGATGCTGGCGTCGATGCCGTGGAGAATCCGCTGGGCTTTGCCGAAGGAGTAACAGAACAACACGCTGGCCTTGCCGGCGGCGATATTGGCCTGCCACCAGTCGTTGATCCCGGCAAAAATCTGCGCCTGGGGCTGCCAGCGGTAGATCGGCAGGCCGAAGGTCGATTCGGTGATAAACGTATGGCAGCGCACCGGTTCGAACGGCGCGCAGGTGCCGTCGGGCTCGACTTTATAGTCGCCGGAGGCGACCCAGACTTCACCCTGGTATTCCAGGCGCACCTGGGCGGAGCCGAGGACATGGCCGGCGGGGTGGAAACTCAAGGTGACGCCGTGGTGGCGCAGGCTTTCGCCGTAGGCCAGGGTTTGCAGGTTGATGTCCTGGCCGAGGCGCGAGCGCAGGATGCCTTCGCCGGGGGCGGCGGCCAGGTAGTGTTGGTTGCCGGTGCGGGCGTGGTCGCCGTGGGCGTGGGTGATGACCGAACGTTCCACCGGGCGCCAGGGGTCGATGTAGAAATCCCCGGCGGGGCAGTAGAGGCCTTCGGGCCGGGCGATAACAAGGTCCATGGGCGTGCCGTGGAGGTGGGCTTGTTAATTATGAGGCGAGGGCGGGTGGAGAAGTTCTATCGGAATGCATGCAATCAAATGTGGGAGCGGGCTTGCTGTGGTGAGGGGGCTTGTCCCCCGTCGGGTTCACCACAGATTGATGGGGCTGCTTCGCAGCCCAACGCGGGGCAAGCCCGCTCACCACAGCAAGCCCGCTCCCACATTTTGATCCGGTTGAGGCTGGGAAACCGGGTTACTTGCCCGGCACCAGCGTCAACCGCGTCTTCCCGTACACCCCGTCAAAGTTCTGCGGCTGCATCGGGAAGCTCAGGTATTGCGCCTTCAGCCACGGGTCGATGCCATTGGCATAGTTCGGGCTGGCCGGGTTGCCGGATTGGCCGATGCCGCTTTGGCCCATCATCGGTTCCGCCAGGCCGAAGTCGACAATCATCCGCAGCGCCGGCACCTGGGTCGTGTCGAAACTCTGGCCCCAGCTATACGGTGCGCTGTTCAGCGTGTTGTGATCGCCGCCCGCGGCCAGTGGGCCGCGAATGGCCTGGCCGCTGGTGTTCTTCCAGGTGTAGCTGTGCAGTTTGCCCCACTGCCAGGCCTTGTGATCGGCGCCCAGCGCGCTGTCGCCTGCGGTGATCGCGGCGGCCAGGCTGCGGGCGAGGATCGCCGGTTTGTCGGTTTTCTGCCCGGTGCGGGCGTCATTCCAGAACGGGCTGTCTTCGCGCCCCAGCAGGTGGTCGGCCACCGCCGAGTACGACAGGTTGGCGTTACCGATAAAGGCTTTCCAGGTGGCGCTGTTTTCCGGACCGAGTTCGTCGAGGAAAATCTGCTTGGCGCTTTCCTGCAGGAACAACTCATAAATCGCCGCGTCGGCGGAGGTGGATGCCAGCCGACCGTCAAAGGCCATCAGGCGGCCCAGTGCTTCCCGCGCCTTGGCCTGGTCTGCCACCGGCAATCCATCGATCGCCTGTTTCAGCGGCTGGACCATGCCCGGCGCCTGGAACATGCTCTTGAGCTTGGCGGCAAACGTGGTGGTCTGGTCGTACTGCATGGCAATCATGCTGCGGCTGTCATGCTTGCCGCTGCCGGCCAGTTGCGCGATACGTTCGGCGCGTTCCGGCGCGGCCCACGAGTTGGACAGTTGCATGCCGTAGCCACGGGGAATGGTGCGCTGGTTGGCCGTGCCGATCCAACCCTGGGCCGGGTCCTGATCGTAGGGGTGCAGCATCGCGTCGGCGTAGCCATCCCAGTCGAAACGCCCGTCCCAGCCCGGCGATGGCACCAGGCCTTCGCCTTCACGGCGGTTGGGGAACCGCCCGGTCACTTGCCAGCCAATGCTGCTGGCGTCGGCGAAGACCATGTTCAAGGCAATTGCGCGAATTTCCCGGGTGGCGTCAGACGCTTTACCGGCGGTTTGCGCACGGGACAGGTCGAAGAACGCGTCCAGGCTCTTGTCGTCCTTGAAATCGGCGGTTTGCAACGCCAGGCCGTAGCCGCTGGTCAGCGACTGGGCACTGTTGAGCAGCGGCCCGTGGCGGGTTTCGTACACCGCTTCGCGAATCGGCCGCTGGCCCTTGGCGAAGTAGGTTTCATTGCGCACTATGGCGGGCAGCCATTTGCCGTTGTTTTCGTAGTACAGCGCGTTGCCCTGGCGCTTGACCTTCTCCAGGAAGACGTCCTGGGTGTCACCCGAGACCTGGCTCATGCTCCAGGCCACCTTGCCGTTGAAGCCGGAAAGCAGGGTTGGCAAACCGGCGATGGACACACCGGCGGCCTGGTATTTCGGCGAGCGGATCTGCACGTAGTTCCACAGCGACGGAGCCTGCATCGAGGTCGACAGGTCATTGGCCAGCAGGCTCTTGTTGCTGCGGCTGCGCTGCGGGCCGATCGCCCAGTTGCTGGAGCTGGACGTGCCCAGGGTGTTGAGGGTGCCGAGGTGCTCGCTGAGGCTGGTCAGCGCAGCGAGGCCCGGGATCTGGCCCAGGTTGATGCCCTTGAGCTTGTCGGACTCGGCCACTGGCAGCGGTTCATCCGGGTAGCTCGGGGTCAGCCAGGCGAGTTTGTCGGCACCGACTTTTTGCGCGAGCACCAATGACGACAGCTCTTCCTGCAAGTTGGTCGACTCGCTGAAATTCAGCAGGCAGAACAGCAGCGCCGAATCTTCCGGCTTCCAGTATTCAGGCTTGTAGCCAGTCTGGGCCAGGTCTGGCGGCAGCTTGTCGCGGTAGCGGAACAGGTAGGCGTTGACCCCGCGCGCATACACTTCAAAGAAGCGCTTGAGGCGCGGCGACGAGGCGTTATACAGCTCGCCGGCGCTTTTGCGCAGGTTGACCGCCCGCATGAAACGGTCGACATCCAGCACATCCGGCCCGGACATTTCCGCCAGGCGGCCCTGGGCCAGCAGGCGCAGGGTGACCATCTGGGTGATGCGGTCGCTGGCGTGCACGTAGCCCAGGGTGAACAGCGCATCGTGGAAGGTGCTGCTTTCAATCAGCGGGATGCCCTGGCTGTTGCGGCGCACCGAAACGTTCTGCGCCAGGCCCTTGATCGGCTGTACGCCGGAAACCGGAGGCAGGGTGTCTTGGGTGCTCTGTAACTGGCAACCGGCCAGGCCCAAGGCACTGGCAATTGCCGCGGCAACGCCGAACCGGGGAAGAAAATGTGAGAGGGCTGGCGAGGCCATGGCAAAGCTCCTGCGGGGGGTAGCGTCAGTAAAGGCGCTACGTTAGTGAGCGCGGCGAAACGACGCAAGCGGGAGGCGATGCTTATTTCAGGATTTGCGTAAGGTTTCCAGTCGGGCACAAATCAGTGTGGGAGCGGGTTTGCTCGCGAATGCGGTGTATCAGCTAAAAGAGTTGTGGCTGATCCACCGCATTCGCGAGCAAGCCCGCTCCCACATTTTGATCCCGTTGACCTTCAGGATTTTGGCGGATTGACCTTCTGCACCAGCTCATAGGCACGCACCGTCGCCGGGCGTTGCTTGATGTGGTTGAACCAGCGTTCTACATGTGGGAAGTCTTCCAGCTTCTGGCTCTGCCACTTGTGGGAAACGATCCACGGGTAGATCGCCATGTCGGCAATGCTGTATTCCTCGCCGGCCACGAACGTGCGGTCGGCCAGGCGCCGGTCCAGCACGCCATACAGGCGGGCGGTCTCATCCACATAGCGTTTGATCGCGTAGGGGATTTTTTCCGGGGCGAACTGGCTGAAGTGATGATTCTGGCCGGCCATCGGCCCCAGGCCACCCATTTGCCAGAACAGCCATTGCAGCGCTTCCTGACGACCACGCAGGTCCTGGGGAATGAACTTGCCGGTTTTTTCCGCGAGGTACAGCAGGATTGCGCCGGATTCGAACAGGGAAATCGGCGCGCCGCCGTCGGTCGGGTTCTGATCGACGATGGCCGGGATGCGGTTATTGGGGGCGATCTTCAGGAAGTCGGGCTTGAACTGATCGCCCTGGCCGATGTTGATCGGGTGTACCTCGTAAGGCAGGCCGGCTTCTTCCAGGAACAACGACACTTTGTGACCGTTGGGGGTGGTCCAGTAATACAGGTCGATCATGAAGCTCTCCAAGGGTGGTGATGCTTGAGCGAATGCCTGTAGGTATAGGTGATGTTAGGGTGACGAAAATTCAATGAAACATTTGGGTCTATCGATATGGAAATTCGTGCGGGCGCAGCGTTGATTCTGATTGACCAGCAAAAAGGCATTCACCATCCCAGGCTGGGACGGCGCAATAATCCGCACGCCGAGGCGCGCATGCAGGCGTTGCTGGCGCATTGGCGGCGCGAAGGCTGGCCGGTGATTCATGTGCAGCATCTGTCCCATTCGCCGGAATCGGTGTTCTGGCCGCAGCAGTCGGGGGTGGAGTTTCAGGATGCATTTATTCCGCAGGCGGGTGAGCAGTTGATCCAGAAACGGGTGCCGGACGCATTTTGTGGGACGGGGCTGGAAGCGAGGTTGCATGAGGCCGGGCTTCGGCAAGTGGTGCTGGTGGGCGTGGCCACCCATAACTCGGTGGAGGCCACGGCCCGCAGTGCCGGCAACCTGGGGTTTGAGACGTGGGTTATCGAAGATGCCTGCTACACCTTCGACAAGGCGGACTTTTTCGGGCAGATGCATTCGGCGCAGGCGGTACATGCCATGTCGTTGGGTAACCTGCACGGCGAGTACGCCACCGTCATCTCTTCAGAAACCCTCCTCCCGTAGGGGGTCAGGTTACGGCGCCGTCCACCAACACCTGCAACGTTTGTTGTGAGCATCGCTCGATGCGTACCCGCACACCATAGACTTCGGCAAACAGCGCCGTATCCAGCACGTCATCCGCCGCGCCACTGGCGTACAGCCGGCCCTGGCGCAGCACCGCGATATGGTCGGCATAGCGCGCCGCGAGGTTGATGTCGTGCAGCACCACCACGGCGATCAGGTTGTGTTCCCGCACCAGGTCCCGCACGCAATCCATGACCTTCAACTGGTAGTTCAAGTCCAGCGCACTGGTGGGTTCATCCAGCAACATTACCTGTGGCCGACGCGCAATCAGTTGCGCCAGGCTGACCAGTTGCCGCTGGCCGCCGGATAACGTGCTCAATAGCTGATCCGCCAGATGAGCGATGCCAATCCTTTGCAACGCATCAAAGGCCTCGCGCATGCACGCGTCGCTTGAAAGCGCAATGCCCTCGACGTTCGCCACCCGCAGCGCGGCGATCACGCTTTCCATCACACTCAGGCTCAAGCCCGGCGGAAGGTTTTGCGGCATATAGGTCACACGCCGGGCGCGTTCACCGACGGACATTTTCGTCAGGTCCAGGTCACCCAATCTGACAACTCCCTGCATCTTTTCCAGCCCCGCCACAGCCCGCAGCAACGTCGACTTGCCCGCACCGTTCGGTCCGATCAACGCGGTCAAACTGCCGTGGGCCAAGGTTGGCAAACTCAGGTCATGCACAATCTGGCGCCGGCCATAACTGACCTGGGCGTTCTGAATCGACAGCCCGCTGCTCATAACTGCCTCCCGCGCTTGAACACCAGCAACACGAAAATCGGCACGCCCACCAGCGCGGTGACGATACCCACGGGTACGATCACCCCGGGCATGATCAGCTTGCTGGCGATGGATGACAGCGACAACAGTAACGCGCCGACAAGCGCGCTGGCCGGCAGCAGGAAGCGCTGGTCTTCACCCACCAGAATCCGCGCGATGTGCGGACCCACAAGGCCGATAAATCCGATGGTTCCCACAAACGCCACGGCGGTGGCCGACAGCAGGCTGATGCGCAACAACGAGAAAAACCGCAGGCGCTTCACATCGACACCGAAGCTTTGCGCGCGGTCTTCGCCCATGCGCAACAGGGTCAGGCGTGGCGCGGCCGCGAAGGAAAAGGGCATGACCACGGCGACCACCAACGCGAGGATGCCGAGCTTGTCCCAGTTGGCCCGGGTCACGCTGCCCAGGGTCCAGAACACCAGTTGTTGCAGCACATCTTCGGTGGCGACCAGTTGCAACAGGGCGACCACCGCGTTGCAACTGAACACCAGGGCAATCCCGAACAGCACCAGGCTTTCCACCCCGGCACCGCGCAGCCGCGACATGGCTTGCAGCAAAAAGACCGAGGCGGCGGCAAACACAAAGGCTGAAATGGAAATCGCCGTATTGGCCGACACCCACAGCGTCGTCACCGGAAACACAATCACCAGGGACGCGCCCAACGCCGCCGCCGAGGAAACCCCCAGGGTGAATGGACTGGCGAGCGGGTTGTTAAGGATCGCCTGCATCTCGGCGCCCGCCAGCGACAGCGCGCAACCGACCAACACCGCCATCAAGGCGTAGGGCAGGCGCACGTTCCAGATGATCACCTGGTCGGTGGCGCTCAGGTGGGCCGGGTGCAGCAAGCCATCGAGCAGGGCGCCAAGGCCCATGCCCGACGGGCCGCTGGCCAGGTCCACGAGGATCGCGCACATCAGCGCGCCACCCAGCAGGGCCAGCAGCCAGCAACGACGCGCGAGCAGGCGGCGATAGCCTTGGCTGGCGGTGGCGAGGTCGAGGGTTTGAGTGGTCATTGGATTCGCAGCCTTGAAAACGACGAAAATCCCTGCCGGTACACGGTCAGTGTGGGAGCTGGCTTGCCTGCGATGGCGATGGTGAATCCAACACCGCTATCGCAGGCAAGCCAGCTCCCACAGGAACCGTGTCCAGGCAGGGAATGGGTTGTGAGCCTTAGTTACTTGGCCTTGCCATCAATCCAGTAAGCACCCTGCAGCGGCATGCCGAGGAACTGTTGGTTCATCGCTTCCATGGTCGCCTTGGGATCCAGCTTGGCGAACAATTCCGGATGCACCCACTTGGCCAGCGCTTCAATCGCCAGCAGGTTGTACGGCGAGTTGTAGAAGTCATGCCACAGACCGTGGGAATTGCCCTCACGAATCGCCCGAAGGTTCACAAACTCAGGGCGGGCCAGCACGGTATCAAACGCGGCACGCGCGTCTTCGTTGCTCACGCCAGCCCCCAGAATCAACCCGGGCTTGTGATTGCCGGTGGCCACATACACATCCGGGTCAGACTTCAGCGCGTACTCGACACTGATATCTCCCAGCGCCCCCGGCACCACGTCGGCGGCGATGTTGCGCCCGCCCACCAGCTTGATCACTTCACCCATGCCGCTCTTGCCAGTGGTGTGCCCCGGTGCCTGCCAGGCGCCGGCCAGCAATTCCAGGAACACGCTCGGGCGCGGCCCGGCCGGCAAGGTGGCGACGGCGTCGGTGATCACCTTGATGTGCTGGTCATAAAAGTCGAGGAACGCCTTGGCCTGGGTTTCCCGGCCCAGGGCCTGGCCCAGGGCGGTCATGCTGGCGTGGGTGCCTTGCACCGGGTTGATGCGGAAGTCGACGAACAACACTGCAATGCCCGCCTTGGCCAACACGTCCGCCACCGGGCTGTGTTCAGTCGGGCCATGGCCGGAAATGCTGAACACCGCCAGGTCCGGTTTCAGCGAAAGAATTTCCTCGGCGCTGACGCTTTGCTCCGACGCCTGGCCAATCAGCGGAATGTCTTTTACCGTCGGAAATTTCGCCACGTAGGCGTTATAGGTGTGGGCGTCCAACAGTTTCAAATCATTCTGCCAGCCGACAATCCGTTGGAATGGCGCGTCCTTGTCCAGCAAGGCAAAGGCCGAAATCAGCCGGCCTTCGCCGAGCACCACGCGTTGCACGTGGTCTGGCACCTCGACCTTGCGGCCCAGCACGTCGGTGACTTCATGGGCGGCGGCGGTTTCGGCGTGGCCGAGGATTAGCACGGCAAACAGCGCGCCCAGCTTGAGGAAGTTGCGGGGTTTCAGCATGGCGAGAACTCCAGGTGAAGGCGGCGCATCAGACATCGCTCCAGCGCCGCAAAAGGTTGTGATAGGCGCCGCTCAGTTGCAGCAATGCGTGGTCGTCGGCGTGTTGCGCGGTGAGGCGTTGAATCGCCACGTCCATGTCCAGCAGCAGTTGGCGCTGACTGTCTTCGCGCACCAGGCTTTCGATCCAGAAGAAACTGGCGATGCGCTCGCCGCGGGTGACCGGGTTGATCTTGTGCAAACTGCTGCCGGGATAAATCAGCAGGTGCCCGGCGGGCAGCTTCACCGCGTGCTCGCCGAAGGTGTCGCGGATCACCAGTTCGCCGCCGTCGTAGCTGGCCGGATCAGCCAGGAACAAGGTGGCGGAGATGTCGGTGCGCACCCGTTCGCGCACACCCTTGAGGCCGCGAATCGCATTGTCGATATGCCAGTCGAAGGCCTCGCCGCTGCTGTAGCGGTTGAACAGCGGCGGGTAGATTTTCTTCGGCAGGGCGGCGGACATGAACAGCGCGTTGTCCGACAGCCGCGACAGAATCTGCTCACCCAGGCGAATCGCTACCGGCGCGTCTTCCGACAGCTGCCGGTTGTTTTTCGCCCTGGCCGAGCGTTGCCCGGCGGTGACCTTGCCGTCGACCCACGGTTGATCGAGCAGGGTGGCGACGGCCACCTCGACTTCTTCGGCACTCAACAGGCCGGGGATTTCGATCAGCACGGCTTAAAACTCATAGTCGACACTGGCGGTGAGCGTGCGCCCGGCGCCCGGAATGCCGTAGAGCTGGAAGCCGTCCAGGGACGCGCCGATCTGGCTGTAGTAGAACTTGTTAAACACGTTGTTCAGGTTGAGATTGACCGTGGTTTGCCTGGTCACTTTGTATTGCGCAGCCACGTTGTTGAGCCAGTAGCCGGGGGCTTTTTCGTGGTCGCGGGTGTAGATCGCGTACACGCCGGACGGGCCGGTGGCGTAGCTGCTGTTGTTGTTCAGGCCGCCGACGTATTTGTTGTCGCTGTAGCGGCGGCGTCCTACGTATTGCGCGCCGTAGCTCAGGCTCAGGTCGTCGGTGACGGCGTAGGTGGTCCACAGGTTGGCGGTCAGGTCGGGAACGTTCTTGGCTTCCTCGCCTTTGTTGGCCCCTTTGGTCTGGGTGCTTTTCAGCGCGGAGAACCCGCTGTACACCGTCCAGCGCGGGCTGATATTGCCTTGCAGGCCCAGTTCCACACCGTCTACGCGCTTGGCGGGGAGGGCGCGTACCGGAGCGCTTTCGCCGTCCTGGTATTCCCAGGAGTTGTCCAGTTCGGTGCGGAAGATCGCGGCGGTGACGTTCAGCAGGTCGTGGGCAATGTCCCACTTGGTGCCGATCTCGTAGGTCTTCGACTTGGCCGGGGTGTAGTTGCTGGTGCTCGCGGCGCCGTAGATCTGGTTGTTGGTCGACGCACCCAGGGCTGACGGTTGTGCCGCTTCGCTGTAGGACACGTAGATGCTGCCGTTAGGCAACGGCTTGTACACCGCGCCGACCCGGCCGCTCACGGCACCGTCGGTGCTGTCGATGGACGCTTGGCCACGCTGGGTGGTTTTGGCCTGCCAGTTGTCGTAGCGCAGGGAGCCGAGCACTTGCCACTGTTCATTCAGGGTGATGGTGTCACCCAGGTAGATGCCGGCGTTGTCGATCACCGAGCGTGGCTGGCCTTCACCCTTGGTCACTTCGGTGCTGGCAAAGCTGTGGCTCGGGTCGTTCATGTCGAAGAACAGATCGCCGGCCGGCACTTCGGCGTTGCGTTTCAGGCCGCCGTAGGTCTCGTGATAGAACTCGAGCCCGCTGACCACCGCGTGTTCCAGCCCGCCGGTATTGAGCTTGAAGGCGAAGTCGGTCTGGTTGTCGAGGATGGTGTAGCGCGTCGACTGGCCGAAGTCGCTCCCTCGCAAAATACCGTAGGCGGTGTTACCGCTGTTGGCGTATCCCGGGTAGGCATTTACCGTGCTGCCGGGCACTTGGCTGATCGGTCCTACGCCGGTGTAGCCCAAGGTCGCACAGCGCGTGCCGGTGCAGGTTTTTTGGCCATTGCCGTTGGCGGCGAAGAAGCGCGCGGGCGAGAGCACCGCGAAGTTGTCGGTACGCTCCCACTTGGTCTGGTTCTTCAGGGTCGCTTCGTTCCAGTCGAAATCATGCTCGAAGCGGGTGGTCAGCGAAGTGGTTTTGGTCTGCTGGGTGTACAGGTGCGAGTCGCCATACCAGTTGGAGCGCTTGACTCCCGGCATGCGGTCGCCGTCGGTGCCGCGCTGGATCGGCACACCGCCGTCCGGCGTGTTGTCGTCCTTCTGGTAGAAGGTGTCGATAAACAGGCGGGTGTCGGTGCCCAGGCCGAAGCCGAGGGAGGTCGCGATGCCCCAGCGGTCGTAGTCCACGTCGTCACGCTCGGCCACCTGGTTGTAGTGCTTCATCAGGTTGATGCGCAGGGCGGTGGTGTCATTCAGTTGTTGGTTGAAATCGCCGGTGAGGCGGCGGTAGCTGTCGGTGCCGATGCCGGCCGAGAGTTTGTTGGCATCCCCCAGGTGCGCCTCTTTACTCACCAGGTTGACGCTGCCGCCTACCGCGGAAACGCCGGATTCGATCGAGCCGGTGCCCTTGAACACTTCTGCCTGTTGCAGGTTGAAGGTGTCGGTGCGGGTCGATTGGCCGGCATCGCGCACACCGTCGACGGTCAGGCTCTGCTCCGAAGAAAACCCGCGAATCGAAAACAGGTCGCCCCAGCCCAGGTTGCCTTCGCCGGACATGAAGGTGATGCCCGGCACGTTGCGCAACACTTCCTGCAAGGTCTGCGCGTTTTGCTCCTTGAGCACTTGCTGCGGGACGATGGTTACGCTTTGCGGGGCATCAAGCAGCGGCTGGCTGATTTTTGCCGAGGTCACCCGGTCGACTTTAAAGGCGGAAGTGGCTTCACCGTCGATCTTGATTTCCGGCAGGCTCAGCACTGAATCATTCGACGCCGCCACCGGCGCATCGGCCCAGGCGGTGGGAGAAACGCTGCCGGCGGCAAGCAGGCCGAACATCGGCGCAAGGGTAGATTGCAGCGACAGGGCGCGCGGGGTAGGCAATGGCATTCGGAGTGACCTAGGCTAAATTACAATTAATCTCATTTAGATTCGGTAGTCTAAAGACCGATACCGGCCGCCATGACGTGGCTTTGTAATGTGGATGCGTGATTACCGCTTCCCACAACATTCCATTACATTTGCGCGTACTCCTGGCTGAAGTTTCGGCTATCTCCTGCCTTTTGAGTTTCGGACGAATTGCCCCATGGCCAAGCAAGACCACCTGCTGATCGTTGATGACGACCCGCAAATCCGCCAATTGCTGTGCGACTACCTGAGTGACGCCGGCTTCCAGGTGTCCACCGCCGGCGACGGCAAGGAAATGCGCCGCCGCCTGGCGCTGAATGTCATCGACCTGATCGTCCTCGACCTGATGTTGCCCGGCGAAGACGGCCTGAGTTTGTGCCGCGAATTGCGCGTCAGCTCCAACACGCCGGTGATCATGCTCACCGCCAAGGGTACGCTGATCGACCGGATCGTCGGCCTGGAAATCGGCGCCGACGATTACCTGCCCAAGCCGTTCGACCCGCGGGAGTTGCTGGTGCGGATCAAGGTGGTGCTGCGCCGGGTGCAGAGTTTTCCGGACCGGGCGCGGCTCGATGAAGCACCGAGCATCAGCTTTGCCGGCTGGCAGCTGGACACCCGGGCCCGCCAATTGCTTTCGCCGGAAGGCGTGGTGGTCAGCCTCGGCAACTCCGATTACCGGGTGTTGCGCCTGTTGTTGCAGCATCCCAACCGGCCGCTGAGCCGCGACTTTTTGCTCAACCATGTGTTCGACAAAGACAGCACGCCGTTCGACCGCTCGATTGATGTGTGCGTCAGCCGACTGCGCTCGCAGTTGCCGGCCGGGTTGATCAAGACCGTGCGCAACGAGGGTTACATGCTCACCGCCGACGACGTGGCGCTGCAATCGTGAAACTGCTGCCGCGTTCGCTGTTCGGCCGGCTGGTGCTGATCCTGGTCAGCGGCATGCTTGCGGCCCAGGCCCTGACCAGCAGCATCTGGTACGACATGCGCCACGGCCAGGTGCTGGAAATCCCCAGCCGGCTGATCGCCACGCGGCTGGCGGACGTGGTGCGGTTGGTACACAGCGATCCGGCGCAGGCGGATGTGCTGATCAAGCTGCTTGATACGCCGCGCTTTCGCCTGACCCTGAGTGACCAGGCCAGTGATGTGACAAGCAGCATCAGCGACAGCGACCAGGCCACCGAGCGCTTGCTGAATAAAGTGCTCTCGGAGAAAACCGGCTACACCCAGAACCTGCATCTGTTGAGCCTCAAGTTGCTGGATGCCGAGGGCCAGCATGCCGGGCTGTCGACTCTGCTCAGCTCCAGGCCTGTGGTGGGGCAATTCCTGATTGACCTGCGTTTGCCGGACGGGCGCTGGCTGCAAGTGCAGGCCACCGAGGAACAAGGCTGGACCAGTACTTCCCCGATGGACTTGCTGTTCGATTACGTGATGCGCATTTATCTGCTGCGGGTATTGGTGCTGGTGATCATTGCCCTGGTGGCGGTGCGCCTGGCCATTCGCCCGCTCAACGCCCTGGCCAAGGCTGCCGAAGCCTTGGGCCGGGACATCCAGCGGCCACCGCTGGCCCTCGATGGGCCCACCGAAGTGCGCCGCGCCGCCCAGGCGTTCAATGCCATGCAGCAGCGGCTGATCGCCAATATCGCCGAGCGCACGCGCTTCCTGGCGGCGATTTCCCACGACCTGCGCTCGCCCATTACGCGCCTGCGGTTACGTACAGAAATGCTCGACGACAACCGCACCAAGGAACGTTTTCGCAGCGACCTGGAAGAAATGGAGCACATGGTTTCCAGCACCCTGGACTTCGTCAGCAGCGGCGAAATCAACGAGAAGCGCCAGAACATCGACATCAACGCCTTGCTGCAAAGCTTGCAGGCGGACCTGCAGGACGTGGGCGAGACGGTGACGATAGAAGGGCGGGCCAAACAGCCATTGCCGGGGTATGCCCGCAGTCTCAAGCGTTGCGTGCAGAACCTGCTGGAGAACGCGGTGCGTTATGGCTCCGAGGTGGTGGTGCGGGTAGAGGACAAGGCGGACAGCTTGAAGATTGTCATCAGCGACCGTGGGCCGGGGATTCCCCAGGAACAACTGGAACAGGTGATGGAGCCGTTTTACCGGGTGGAAGGCTCACGCAATGTGGAAACCGGTGGTTACGGGCTGGGGCTGAGTATCGCGCATACGATCGCCAGTGCCCATGACGGGCGGTTGGGCTTGAGCAATCGGGAGGGTGGGGGATTGGAGGTGGTGTTGGAGTTTCAGCGCAAATCCTGGCCTTGAAATGCAGGCTAAATGTGGGAGCGGGCTTGCTCGCGAAAGCGGTGTATCAGTAACAGAGAGGTTGACTGACACTGCGCTTTCGCGAGCAAGCCCGCTCCCACATTTGGATGTGCAGTGTTTCGAGAATCGGGTTTCTTAACTCAAGCCCCGTGGCACTTCTTGAATTTCTTCTCGCTGCCGCACGGACAAGGATCGTTACGACCCACGTCCTTCAACGTATTGCGCACCGGCTCCTGGTGAGCGTGGCCGCAGTTCGGGCCGTGGACATGGCCGTGGTCGTGATCATGATGATCGTGATCGTGGTTGCAGTCGGGACCATGGACATGGGGTTGCTGAGTCATCGATGTCGCTCCGGAATAAAGTCGCCGGGGATTATCTCGCCATTGCGCAACACCTGCACGTCGTTCCCGATAAATAAACCGGTTTTCAACTCGCCTTCAAGACGATAGGGCACGGGATCGCGCGGATTTTTCAGCATGTCGACCACATCGCGGATCTGCGGCCACAGGTTGGTGCGCACCGATACCCGGAAAAAAGCGTGGCTGTGGGGTGGCACGGTCAGCCATTCGTTGGACTCGCCTTCGGTCAGCACCATCGTGCCGAGGCTGACCTTGTAAACCAGGCCGCGTACGGTCAGGTCGTTGTCGTCACGGTTATCCACGCGGAAATACAGCTTGAACTTCTGCTCCAGCAACTTGACCCGCACGGGGTCGACCTTGACCAGACGCACCTCGGGGGCGGGCGTATCGTCGGCGAACCACGACGCGCAGCCGGAGAGCCCCAGCATCAATGCCAGCAGAAGGCTGTAAGTCCTGAATACCCGCGCCTGAGAAACCATGCCGTTACTCCGTGTGAAGAGTCAGCATAGCAAGCGAGAGCCTGTCGGGTATCAATGAATGTCAGAGGTAGCCGGAACAGCACTTCTTGAATTTCTGCCCGCTGCCACACACGCAGGCGTCATTACGCCCGGCCTTCACGTCCACCGTCGGGTCGATAAAGTACCAGTGCTCATTGTTCTGTACGAAAGATGAGCGCTCGCGGTGGCTGTGTTCGCCGGTGCTGTCATGCCAGCGAGCGGTAAAGGTCACGAAGGCGTGTTCCGGCTGGCCGCCGAACACCTCGGAGCTTTCCACTGAAAGGCCCAGCCAGGTGCTTTGGGCGCTCCAGGCGCCGATGGCGGCCGTGTCCAGCCCGGCTTGCTGCGCAGGCAGGGTGGTTGCCACCAGGTAGTCCACCAGGCCCAGCACATAGGCGCTGTAGCGCGAACGCATCAACGCTTCGGCGCAGGGGGCCGGGTGGCCGGCGTGATAATGACCGCAGCAGGCATCCAGCAGGTTGCCGCTGCCGCAGGGGCAAATGGATGTACTCATCGGGTTACCACCAATACTTTCCAAAATTTTGCGGGTTGGCCCAGAAGCGGGCGTTCAGCCAATCCGGCACCTGTTTATAGTCAAGCAGATCATAGGTAAACAGCGTCAAAACCTGATCGTCGCGCTGGAAACGCTCGCTGGCTTGCAGGGCCAGGGAGAAGAAATCGGTGTCTTTCCAGTGGCAGGCCTCCAGGTCCACCAGCACCGCAATGCGACTGGCATTGAGGTTGCGAATGCCCCCCAGCAAGGTCAGGCCCGCAGGTTTTGACAGGTGTTCCAGGCAACCGACCGCCAGTGCCAGGTCAAAACGCTGGGCCGCGAGGTCGGTGGGCAAGGGACCGGGCTCGGCGAAGGACACCACGGTATCCGGGTGTGCTTCCTTAAAGGCATCCAGCGCCGGGAACTGGCTGGCGCCCAATAACAACAGGCGTTTGGGCGCGTGAAGATCAAGCAGCGCAGCGAGCGCTTGCTGGGGTGTACGGGAAGAAATACCGGCAGTCATCGAAGATCCTCACATCAGGACCGTAGAGACTAGCCTGCCTGAGCGTGCGGGCCTAGAGCGGGCGGCGAGAATAAACCGCTCGGCCCAATGAATACTGGGGTGTGACACGCTGGCGCAGATGAAAAGAGCCGTCTTTACTCCACTCGTCGGCCCCCGCCGATCCCCTCAGGAGAAAGTCAGATGAGCATCATGCGGACAGCTCTACCCTTGGTTCTGCTAACCGGAGTATTGACAGGTTGCGCAGGCTTGCAAAAAACCGACTGGCCCACCTGTGCCGCCGTCGGCGGTGTGACCGGTGCTGCCATTGGTGCGACCCAAAGCTCGTCCTATGCAGGCTACGGCGCGCTGCTGATTGGCGGCATGGCTGGCGCCTATTGCTGGGTGCATGGCGACGGTGACGAGGACGGCGATGGCGTACCGGACAGCCGCGACAAGTGCCCTGGCACGCCAAAAGGCGTGCAGGTCGACGCCAATGGCTGCCCTCCGGTGCCGGTAGCGGTGGTTCAAGAGGAAGTGGTGGTGGTCAAGGAAGAAACCATCGTGATTCGTGACGTGCACTTCGAGTTCGACTCCGCGAAGCTCACGGCTGCCGACAAAACCAAGCTCGACGTGATTGCCACCCGCCTGAAAAAAGAGGCCCCGAGTGCGCAGCTGCGCGTCAGCGGGCATACCGACAGTGTCGGTAAAGATGCCTACAACCAGAAACTCTCTGAACGACGCGCTCATTCGGTGACCGACTACCTGGTCAGTTCCGGCATCCCGCGCAGCAGTTTTGTCTCCGTGACCGGCGCCGGCGAAAGCCACCCCGTAGCCGATAACAAAACCGCTGATGGCCGCGCGCTGAACCGCCGCGTGGAAATTCAGATCAACCGCTGACCCCGCCTCAAGGCCCCTGCGGAATCCCCAGGGGCCCCTTCATCAATTTTTTAATCCTTCACTGGCACAACGCCTGTAGAAGTCGTTACTGTGCGCCCAAAGAATAATGTGCAAGGGGAGCGTGCGGGATGAAGGTGTTTTGGGGGCTGGGTAAATTCTTGACGTTGCTGTTCTGGGTCGTGGTGGTGGTCAACCTGATCACACCGCTGATCAACCCGTTCCACCTGTTGGTCAACCTGGCCGGCAGCCTGTTGTTGCTGACCCATGTTCTGGAACTGCTGTTGTTCAACGGCAGTGTGAAAACCCGTGCCCATCCCTGGCGTGACCGCTTGCAGATCCTGCTGGTGGGTATGTTCCATGTGCAGAGCTTTTCGACGCCGACACCGGCTAATGATGTAAACAAGGAGGCCAATCATGCGTAAGGTTTTTCTGTTGGCCCTGCTGGTCAGCCCCATTGCCCTGGCCCAGAGCGTCAGCGTCGAGACCAACTCGTTGATGCGCCTGCCCAACAGCAGTGGTGTGTTGCAACTGGAGCGACTGGACGTGGCGGATTACGGCACCTTGCTGATTCCCGCCAATATCACCCAGGTGACGGTGGATGAACTGCACCTGGGCCGCGACGCGCGAATCGCCATCGTGCCCGGTAGCACCACGTTGCAACTGCAGGTGCGTCAGGCGCAGCTGGAGCAGGGCAGCCAGATCACCTCACGCGGCGCTCCCGGTACCCATGAGCGCCCGGCCAAGGCGGGGCGTGACCTGGTGTTGCGGATTAACTCGCTGACGGCCGATGAGCTGTCGGTGGATGCCCGCGGTGGCGCGGGTGCCCAGGGTTATGCCGGGCTGGATGGTGCCAACGGCGAAGACCCGGGCTGCACCTGGGGTTCGGCCGGGCGCGGTGCCAATGGCGACAACGGCGGCGACGGGCTGCCGGGCGCGGCGGGCGCGCAGGTCCGTGTGGAATTGCCGCAGGACTTCCCGGGCGAGAAGATCAAGGTCTGGGTGGACGGCGGAGCCGGTGGTTTGGCGGGCACGGCGGGCAAGCCGGGTAAAGGCGGGCAGTCCAAGGGGTGCCTGGTGTACCGCGCGGATGGCGGCGAAAAGGGCCGGGCCGGGTTGGAAGGGCAGCCGGGGCCAGCGGGGCCTGCGGGTGCTGTGACCATTCAGAGGCTCTGAGGCGACTGGCCTGACGCTTTCGCGAGCAAGCCCGCTCCCACATTTGAAACGCATTCCAAATGTGGGAGCGGGCTTGCTCGCGAAAGCGGTCTACTAGGCGCTTTAGAACATCGGCCGTGCCGAAGCAATCGCCACCAGCACCAACCCCACTATCAAGTTGATCCCCACCAATTTACGAATCTGCCCCAAGGCCGCAGCCCCGGCCGGCCAATCCTCCGCCGCCACCGCCACGCGCAGCTCCGGCAACTTCAGCGCCTGAATCCGGATAAACAGCGCCGTCATCACCACATACAACCCCATCATGACCTGTACATAACGCGGCGCGGTCTCAAACCCGCTGAAGCGCAGTTGCAGCAGGCCGACACCGCTGATCGGCAACACCAGCACCGCCACCCAGACCCACACGAAAAAACGTTGAAACACATTTACCCAGAGTTTCAGCCGGGCCGGCCCGTCCAGCGCGGCCATGGCGGCGGGGCGCAGGATCATCCAGGCGAAAAACATACCGCCGACCCAGATCAGGGCGGCCAGTACATGCAGGGTGTAAGCGAAGCTAAAGACGGTCATTGGGGTACTCCGTTCTGCGCGGGATTAATTAGCGGGGTATGATAGCGGCCGATCCGAACCACTGAAAATTTATCCAGCGTTTTTTGCGCCCGACTATCCATGATCAGCACTGAACTCAAAACCACGATCCAGGGCGCCTACTCGCGTTTTCTCGAAGCCAAGAGCTTGAAACCGCGGTACGGCCAGCGCCTGATGATCGCCGAAGTCGCCAAGGTCCTCGGGGATATCGACACCGACGACGAAGGTCGGCGCAGTGGCGACCCCGCCGTGGTGGCCGTCGAGGCCGGCACCGGTACCGGTAAAACCGTGGCCTACAGCCTGGCGGCGATCCCCACCGCCAAGGCCGCCGGCAAGCGCCTGGTGATTGCCACCGCTACCGTCGCCCTGCAAGAGCAGATTGTCTACAAAGACCTGCCCGACCTGATGCGCAACAGCGGCCTGAATTTCACCTTCGCCCTGGCCAAGGGCCGTGGGCGCTATATGTGCCTGTCCAAGCTCGACGTGCTGCTGCAGGAAGGCCACGCGCAAACCGCCACTGCCTCGCTGTTCGAAGAAGAAGGCTTCAAGATCGAAGTCGATGAGGTCAGTCAGAAGCTGTTTACCAGCATGATCGAGAAACTGGCGGGCAATAAATGGGACGGCGACCGCGACAGCTGGCCCAATGCCCTGGAAGACGCCGACTGGGCGCGCCTGACCACCGATCACAGCCAGTGCACCAACCGTCATTGCCCCAACTTCGGCCAGTGCGCCTTCTACAAGGCCCGGGAGGGCATGGGCAAGGTCGACGTTATTGTCACCAACCATGACATGGTCCTCGCCGACCTGGCCCTGGGCGGCGGCGCCGTGCTGCCCGACCCGCGCGACACACTCTACGTGTTCGACGAAGGCCATCACCTGCCCGACAAGGCCATCGGCCACTTTGCTCACTACACGCGGCTGCGCTCCACCGCCGACTGGCTGGAAACCACCGCCAAGAACCTCACCAAGTTGCTCGCCCAGCACCCGCTGCCGGGCGACCTGGGCAAGTTGATTGAGCAGGTGCCGGAGCTGGCGCGGGAGATCAAGACCCAGCAGCAATTCATGTTCAGCGCCTGCGAACAGGTGGCAGACTTCAAGCCCGGCGAAGACGTGGAAGGCCGCGAACGGCCGCGCCATCGTTTCGTTGGCGGGCTGATCCCCGAGCACATGCGCGAAATGGGCGTCGAGCTGAAAAAGGGCTTTTCGCGCCTGACCGACTTGTTCACCCGTCTCACCGATTTGCTCAAGGAAGGCATGGATGGCGAGGTCAATATCGGCATCGCCAGCAATCAGGCTGAAGAATGGTACCCGCTGTTTGGCAGCCTGCTGTCCCGTTCCCAGGGCAACTGGGAGTTGTGGACCGCCTTTACCGTCGAAGACCCGGAAGACAACCCGCCCATGGCCCGTTGGCTGACCCTGTCGGAAAGCGGTGCGCTGTTCGATATCGAGGTCAACGCCAGCCCGATCCTGGCGGCGGAAATGCTCCGACGCAACCTGTGGAACGTGGCCTACGGTGCCTTGGTCACCTCGGCCACGCTGACGGCCCTGGGCACCTTCGACCGCTTCCGCATGCGCGCCGGGCTGCCGAAAAAGGCCGTCACCGCCGTGGTGCCCAGCCCGTTCCATCACGCCGACGCCGGTGTGCTGCGGGTACCGGACCTCAAGGCCGACCCACGGGATGCGCCGGCCCACACGGCGGCGATCATTCGTGACCTGCCATCATTGGTGGAGGGCTCACGGGGCACGCTGGTGTTGTTCTCGTCCCGCAAACAGATGCAGGACGTGTTCGACGGCCTCGACCGTGACTGGCGCAAGCAGGTGTTTATCCAGGGCAACCTGTCGAAACAGGAAACCCTGAACAAGCACAAGGCGCGGGTGGATGGCGGCGATTCCAGCGTGCTGTTCGGCCTCGCGAGTTTCGCCGAGGGTGTGGATTTGCCCGGTGCCTACTGCGAACACGTGGTGATCGCCAAGATCCCGTTCTCGGTGCCGGATGATCCGGTGGAAGCCGCGTTGGCCGAATGGATCGAAGCCCGGGGCGGCAATCCGTTCATGGAGATCTCGGTGCCGGACGCTTCCTTGAAACTGGTCCAGGCCTGCGGCCGCCTGCTGCGTACCGAAGAAGATCGCGGCACCATCACCTTGCTTGACCGGCGTCTGGTTACCCAGCGCTATGGGAAAGCTATCCTGAATGCTTTACCGCCGTTTCGGCGGGAAATTTCTTAAGGCCCAGTGGGCGAATTCGCCCACTTTGTGGTCTATCTCACCATCGCTTCACGTCATCAGGCCAGTCACCGGCCGTTTGGGAGAACCTTGTTCACATGATTCGCACGCTGCCCGCTGTTTTTGCCCTGTTGTTTGCCGCGCCATTGCTGGCTGCGCCTGCCGGGCAACAAACCTTGTTCAACTTTGTACGGCCCGCCGATGTGGTCAAGGTGGCGACCCAGGACGCCAGCCTGCCGCAATACAACGCCGAACAAACCGCTGAAGGCGAAGTGCTGCGCCGTATCACCTTCAACCCGGCGGCCGAACCGAGCCTGGTGCTCAGCCCGCAGACCGGCGCCTGGGACTGGTCGCAATCCGGTGCCATGAGCCTGCGGATTCAAAGTGCGATGGACTGGGCGCTGACCCTGTACGTCAAGGTGCAGAGCAATGACGGCCGAACGCTGTTCAGCCGTATCGACCTGCCAGCCGGTCCCGCGCAAACGCTGTTGATTCCGCTGCAAGCCAACTCGCCGCTGAGCCAGGGGATGAAGGCCGGCCCGCCGATGCCGATCACCGTCGATGGCCAGCGCGTGCTGCTGGCCAGCAGCGAAGGGGAGATCGACCGCAGCCAGATCGTGTCGGTGACCCTGTCGATGATCAAGCCGAACGTCGCCCAAAGCATCTTGCTCGAACGCTTTGGCGTGCAGGACATCGCGCCGGTACTCAAGGCTACCTACAGCGATCTGGTGGACGCCTATGGGCAGTCCACCCGCGCCCGGTGGCCGGAGAAAGTCAGCAGCGACGAGCAGTTGAGGGCCGCAGCGGTCAAGGAACAGCAACAGCTCAAGGGCTGGCTGGCCGAGCGCGACAAGGCCTCCCTGGACAAATTCGGCGGCTGGAACAAGGGCCCGGCCTTTGACGCCAGCGGCTTCTTCCGCACCGAGAAGCGCGACGGGCGCTGGTACCTGGTGACACCGGAAGGCCATCCGTTCTACTCCCTGGGCGTCAACACCGTCGCCCCGGACAACAGCCAGACCTACGTAGCGGGCCGCGAATGGATGTTTGCCGCGCTGCCCAAGGCCGGCGAGCCTTTCGACAAATACTACGGCAGCGGTGACAGCCGCAGCGGCAATGGTGCCGATCAGGGGCGCAGCTTTAATGTCGGCCGCTGGTACGACTTCTATGGCGCCAACCTGCAGCGTACCTATGGCCAGCCGTGCGTGCCGCCGGCACCTTGTGCTCCGGAAGGTTTCGACCAGAAACGCTGGGTCAGCCACACCCTCGACCGCCTGCGGGCCTGGGGTTTCAATACTGTCGGCAACTGGAGTGCGCCGCAGCTGGCGACCGCCGACCGCGTGCCTTACACCTTGCCACTGTCGATCGTCGGTGATTACGCGAGCATCAGCACCGGCACCGATTGGTGGGGCGGCATGCCCGACCCGTTCGACCCGCGCTTCGCCATGGCCACCGAGCGTGCGGTGGCAATTGCCGCCCGTGACCATCGCGACGACCCGTGGCTGATCGGCTTCTTTGCCGACAACGAACTGGCCTGGGCCGGTCCCGGTGATGATGCGAAATCCCGCTACGCCCTGGCCTACGGCACCCTGCGCATGACCACCGACGTGCCGGCCAAGCGCGCGTTTCTCAAGCAATTGCGCGACAAGTACCGCAATCAGGAGGGGCTTTCCAGGGCCTGGGGCATCGAGCTGCCCGCCTGGGAACTGATGGAAGACCCGGGCTTTGTGCCGCCAATGCCAAGCCCGGAGCACCCGGAAATCGAAGCGGACTTCAAGTACTTCCAGAAGACCTTTGCCGACGCCTACTTCAAGACCATCTCCGATGCATTGAAATGGCATGCGCCCAACCAGCTGTTGCTGGGTGGCCGATACGCGGTCAGCACGCCGGAAGCGGTGGCGTCCTGCGCGCAATATTGCGATGTGCTGAGCTTCAACATGTACACCCTCAAGCCTCAGGACGGCTACGACTTCGCGGCCCTGCGGACGTTGGACAAGCCGGTGCTGATCACCGAATTCAACTTCGGCTCGGCGGACCGCGGCCCGTTCTGGGGCGGCGTGACGCAGTTGGCCCGGGAAGAGGATCGTGGGGTTGCCTACGCCAACTTCCTGAAGCAGGCCATGGCCGAGCCATCGATCGTCGGCGTGCATTGGTTCCAGTACCTGGACCAGCCGGTTACCGGCCGTTTGCTTGACGGCGAAAACGGCCACTTCGGCCTGGTCGGCATCACCGATGTGCCGTTCCAGGGGTTTGTCGACAGTGTGCGCAAAAGTAACCTGGCTGCCGTCGATCAGCTGGGCAAGGAGGCCGAAAAGGCCAAGGCTGCCGCAGCGGTCCACGCCGGTGAGGGCGGCAAGCCCGGGCGTGAAGGCAATGCAGCAGCGCCGGGTGCAGAGCATTCCGGCGGGCATTCCGGCAAAGGTCATTGATGGGGGCTGATCGACGAGAGCGGGTTCCCAAATCGCTCAATGGCTGGAACAATGTCGGCCACTTTCTGTAGTACTTTTCCAAGGGGGCTTAGGTGCAGATTCAGGGTCATTACGAGCTTCAATTCGAAGCGGTGCGTGAAGCCTTCGCCGCGCTGTTCGACGACCCTCAGGAACGTGGTGCCGCGCTGTGCATCCAGATTGGCGGCGAAACCGTCGTCGACTTGTGGGCCGGTACCGCCGACAAGGACGGTGCCGAGGCCTGGCACAGCGACACCATTGCCAATCTGTTCTCCTGCACCAAGACCTTTACGGCCGTCACGGCGCTGCAACTGGTGGCCGAAGGCAAGTTGCAGCTGGATGCGCCGGTCGCCAAGTACTGGCCGGAGTTTGCTGCCGCGGGCAAGGAAGCCATCACCCTGCGCCATCTGCTCTGCCACCAGGCCGGGTTGCCGGCCCTGCGTGAAACGCTGCCCGCCGAAGCCCTGTACGACTGGCAGATGATGGTCGACGCCCTCGCCGCCGAAGCGCCATGGTGGAAGCTCGGGGAAGGGCACGGTTATGCGGCGATTACCTATGGTTGGCTGGTGGGCGAGTTGCTGCGCCGCGCCGACGGTCGTGCGCCGGGCGAGTCCATCGTGGCCCGGGTTGCACGGCCACTGGGCCTGGATTTTCATGTGGGGTTGGCAGATGAAGAGTTTTATCGAGTTGCCCATATAGCCCGAGGCAAGGGCAATGTTGGCGATGAGGCGGCACAACGTTTACTTCAAGTAACGATGCGCGAGCCGACGGCGATGACTACCCGTGCATTTACCAATCCACCGTCTATTCTGACCAGCACTAATAAACCCGAATGGCGGCGTATGCAGCAGCCAGCGGCAAATGGTCACGGTAATGCGCGAAGTCTGGCGGGTTTTTATAGTGGGCTGCTCGACGGTAGTTTGCTGGAAGCCGATATGCTCGAAGAGTTGACCCGCGAACACAGTATCGGCCCGGATAAAACCTTATTGACACAAACCCGGTTCGGGCTGGGTTGCATGTTGGATCAACCGCACGTGCCGAACGCCACGTTCGGCCTTGGCCCACGGGCCTTTGGGCATCCCGGGGCCGGTGGTTCGGTGGGGTTTGCCGATCCGGAACATGATGTAGCCTTTGGTTTTGTGACCAATACATTGGGCCCTTATGTACTTATGGACCCGCGGGCGCAAAAGTTGGTAAGAATATTGGCCGGTTGTCTGTAAATAGCTTGCTGTCTTGCGTTTTTTTGTTACAAAGGCACATACAAAAAGACGCTAGGCGAAATGTTGTAACTTTAATGTTCCAAAAGCGTCTGTTTAACGGGTCATTCAGGCCCCTGGTTTTTTCTCATTTTGTGGATATCTCATGTTATCGAACAAGTCCTTGGCACTGGCGCTATGCCTCACTATTACTGGCTGTGCACAAACCCCACAAAATGATGCCGAGGGCGGGCATTGGTGGTCATTTGGCTCCGATAAGGCTGCTACCAAGGACGCAGTGAGCCAGGCCGACACCAAACCGGATGCCAAGCCGGCGGTCGCGGCCAAGGCGCCAGCGCCGGTAGCACCGGCTGCTGCACCTGCACCTGCACCGGTTGCGAAGGCGGATACCGGCTCCAGCTGGTGGCCGTTCTCGTCGAAAGCCGACGACGCCAAGGCAGACCTGAAGGCCGACCTCAAGGCGGCAACGCCTGCCTCCGGCGCCCCGGCTGATGCACCGGCCGCTGCACCTGCCGTTGCCAAGACGGATACCGATACCAAATGGTGGTGGCCGTTCGAAAGCAAGCCAAAGCCATTGGCCAAGGTCGACGTCGCCAACATCCCGATGCCTGATCCAAAAATCACCCAGGCCTGGCTGGACGACTACGAGCCACGCCTGCGTCTCGCGATCAAGGACAGCAACCTGCAACTGGAACGCCGCGACAACGTATTGGTGGTGATTGCTCCGGTTGACGGCTCCTACAACCCGAAACGCCCGGCGATGTTGCTGCCGGTGACCCTGGGTCCGTTCACCCGTGTTGCCAAGGCCGTTGAAGGCGATCCGAAAACTGCCGTACTGGTCCTGGGCCATGTAGATACCTCGGGTGCCGAGCCGGTGAGCCAGGCCCTGACCAAGGAACGTGCACAGTCCATCGCTTCGATCTTCAGCCTCAGCGGCCTGAAGCAGGACCGCCTGATGCTGCGTGGCATGGGCGACCTGATGCCGCGTGCCGCCAACGACAGCAACCAGGGCCGCGCCCTGAACCGTCGCATGGAAATCATGTTCACCCAGCGCACCACCATGCTGGCCCTGTTGAGCAAGTACAACTCGGCCAATCCGCCGAAGGCTGAAATGGTCGCTGTGCAGGACGTTCCTGCTCCAGCCGCTGCTCCGGTCAAAAAAGCTGCCGCTCCGGCGAAAAAAACCGTCGCCAAGAAAGCTGCCGCCAAGCCGGCTGCCAAAAAGGCCCCGGCCAAGCCTGCTGCTAAAAAGCCAGCACCTGCCAAGGCCGCCGCTCCAGCTGCTACCAACGACCAGGCGAAGAACTGATTATTTGAGCAAGAAGGATAAAGCCGCATGACCCAGGCACTGGCCGATATGCGCCGTGACTACACACGGGACGGTTTGAGCGAGGCCCAGGCCCCGGATGAACCGTTTGCCTTGTTCCACCAGTGGTTCGCCGACGCGGTGAAAACCGAACAGCCACCGGTGGAGGCCAATGCCATGACCCTGGCTACGGTGGACCAGGACGGTCGCCCGCACTGCCGGATCCTGCTGCTCAAGGGCCTGGATACACAGGGCTTTACCTTCTTCACCAATTATCAGAGCGCCAAGGGCGAACAACTCGCGGCGCGACCGTTTGCCGCCATGACCTTCTTCTGGCCGACCCTGGAGCGCCAGGTGCGCATCGAAGGTCGGGTGGTCAAGGTCTCGCCCGAGGAGTCGGATGCTTACTTCCAGGTCCGTCCCCTGGGTAGCCGCCTGGGTGCCTGGGCTTCACCGCAAAGCCGGGTAATCAGGGACCGCGAAGAGTTGCAGGCGCTGCTCAAGGCCACCGAACAACGCTTCAGCGATACCCAGCCTGATTGCCCCGAACACTGGGGTGGTTACCGCCTGCTGCCGGAGCGCATCGAGTTCTGGCAAGGCCGCGCGAGTCGTTTGCACGACCGCTTGAACTTCCGCTTGCAGGGGGCCGACTGGACCCGTGAGCGCCTGGCGCCCTGAGCCCACCTTTCGTCACCTCGCCTGAATGTAGCGCTGCACGCCGAAGTCTCTAGTCAGAGGCCTTGGATGGGTAGCGCTGCGCTGCGTTATGCGGCCGTTAGCTACAATGATGACAGCGTCCATCGAGATCCTGAGGGAGGTGGGATTGCTACCGTTCGTCGAGTTTTTCGGTACAGGTTCTCTGTACTAAGGCTGAATGAAAACAATTTTCTGCCCGGCATGCCGTGACAGGCGGCAAGCCACAGCGGTTTAATGGATACCTGTCCTTTGGAGTTGATGCTATGCGTAAGTCCGTTTTACTAGTTGCCTGCTTTACCACCCTGTCGCTGCTGCTGGGTGGCTGCGCCTCGAGTCTGACCGGCGACTCGTACTCCCGTGACGAAGCTCGTCGTGTACAGACTGTTCGCATGGGCACCATCGAATCCCTGCGTCCGGTGAAAATCGAAGGCACCAAGACCCCAATCGGCGGCGCTGCGGGCGCAGTCATCGGCGGCGTTGGCGGCAGCGCCATCGGCGGCGGCCGTGGCAGCATCGTGACCGCCGTTATCGGCGCAGTCGCCGGCGGCCTGCTGGGCTCGGCCACCGAGGAAGGCCTGACCCGCACCCAGGGTGTTGAAATCACCGTCCGCGAAGATGATGGCAGCATGCGCGCCTACGTCCAGGCGGTTCAAGAGAACGAAATCTTCCGCATCGGCGACCGCGTCCGCATCATGACGGTGGACGGAACCAGCCGCGTTACTCGCTAAGGGTAAGGTTGCAGGAAAAGAAAAACCCCAACCGGGTGGCCGGTTGGGGTTTTTTGTTGGGGTATATGTGGGATATCAGGTGAACATCTGAATGTCGTCAAGCGTGTCTTGTACGACTCCGCTCAGAGAAGGAGATTTCCTTTTTGCCTGTTGCAGTACGGGCGTAACTTTCGCCATGTCCAACTCGCCGAAACGGCGTGCAATGTGGCCTATCGCGATGATGGCAGCCGACGCGATGTCCTCGTTGTCATTGTTTGCGTACTTGAGACAGGTTTCTTGTGCCCAGATAGCATCTGTCTCGTTAAGGCCGATGGATATTAGAGCTTCTGTGACCTTGGTCAGGTCATTAGTGGCTATAAAGCTTATAGCTTCATCCTGACTTAAAGAAGGGTCGTGATAGCGCAAACTCATTTTTCGGCTCCCAGAATCTTTCCTTTTCGATCTGTTTTGTTCGCTTTTATTAAAGCATTTTTCATCTCTTGTCTTAGCTCACTCCACAGTCTCACATGACCGTGGTAAACGCCTTCTGAGGTGCGATCGATCACTACAAACTCTTTTGTGTGTGGGTCAATCCCTATGCGTCTACGTGAGTTTGGCGGATTCAGCTCTACCGAGTTATTAAGCGCATCCAGGCCGTTAGTCGGCTTTCTGCTTTTGACAGCGTTATCTTTTTTTCCGTGATAGGGGGCGTCCTCATACCTCAGGCTTACGACGATATACAGAGGTCGAATACCCGAACCCGCCGGAAACACCAGAATAAAATCCCTGTATTCCGGCGGATAGATCGGATCAACGATGATGTTGTCGGCCTTCTCGGTTGGCGGATACACCCAGATTTGCGGCGCCTGCGGTGCAGCCTCCAACGCAGGAATGCCGAGGGTGTCAGCGGGGTCGACAGCAGGCGTCCAGATCAGCTCGACGCCGTCGCCCAAGTCCGCGACCTGCTGCGTGCCGCGCTGGCCAAACTGCACGACATCAACCATTTCCCAGTCGCGATTTTTCCCGGTGTAGAAGGCGTATCCCTTGAGCGTGCCGTCAGCAAGTTGCTCGATATGCAGGCGGGCTCGGGTGCGTGCTCGTGGCATTGAGCGCAGTTGACGGTCGCTGTAAAGCGCACTATCGCCCAGGCTGGAGGGCCAGACGAGGGCTGCAACCCCAAGCATCAGTCCGGCCCCAGCTGTTCCAACACTCGCTGCGATGCTGGAGGCGCCACTAACCGCTGAGCCACCCAGTGCCAATGTCCCTAGCCCAGCCGGGAGTGCGCTGCCGCTGATCTTTTTGAGTGACAGCAGCCCCTCGATGTCCGTTTCACGACCACCCAGCAGAACGTGCTCGCCATAGTCTCCTATGGGGTCAAGCGGTACATAGCCGGATGGATTGTTGTAGTCGATGTGGGCGTCCGGCAGGTTGCAGGACTTGGCGAAGACGCAGCCCGCGATGGGCAATGTTGCTGGCGGTCGCTCCACTTTGCGTCTGGCCTCGTAGACCTCCTGACGGGCAAGCATGGCTTCGTATGCTCGCTGCCTGGCCTCACGATCAGCCAGCTCGCGCTCGCTCATGTTCTCGAGCCGACGGTAACCCCCCGTGCCGGTCCCGTAGCATCGCCAGACTTGGGGGATATCCTTGCTGTTTGCCATCGTGCCCTCCTGGCGTGTTGCATAACGACGTCCGGCGGCGGAGCCGGGAGCACGACGTTATTGCAAGCAGCGGAGGGTGGATGTAGGACGGTTCTGTGAGATGGCGCCGAATGGGCCTAGAGGAGGTTGGAGCCGGCGAGCCGGCTCCAAAAGCGGTTACGCCTGAACGAGCGCCTGCTTGCGACTGGCCATCGCCGTCACTGCATACCCGATCAGCGCCGCCAGTATCGACCCGGTCAGGATGCCCATCCGGTCCATACCCGCGTATTCACTGCTGCCCGGCACAAACGCCAGGGAGCCGACAAACAGGCTCATGGTGAAGCCGATGCCGCACAGGACCGCCACGCCGAGCACCTGGCCCCAGTTGGCGCCGGCGGGCAGTGCGGCAAGGCCGGTTTTTACCATGACCCAGGTGAAACCCAGTACGCCAACGGTCTTGCCCAGCAGCAGGCCGGCGGCGATGCCCATTGGCACGTGGTGGGTGAAGCTTTCCAGGTTGACGCCAGCCAGCGAGACGCCGGCATTCGCAAAGGCAAACAGCGGCAGGATCGCGTAAGCCACCCAAGGATGCAGGGCGTGTTCCAGGGTCAGCAGCGGCGATGGCTCGGCGTTTTTGGTGCGCAGCGGGATGCAGAAGGCCAATGTCACGCCCGCCAGGGTGGCGTGCACGCCACTCTTGAGCACGCAGACCCACAGGATCAGCCCGACAATCATGTAGGGCCCCAGCTTGACGACACCCAGCCGGTTCATCGCAATCAAGGCGATCAGGCACGCTGCTGCACCGGCCAACGAGGCGCCGGACAGGTCGGCGGAGTAGAAGAGTGCAATGACGATGATCGCGCCAAGGTCGTCGATGATGGCCAGGGTCATCAGAAACAACTTCAGCGAAACCGGCACGCGCTTGCCCAGCAGGGCCAATACGCCCAGGGCGAAGGCAATGTCGGTGGCCATGGGGATTGCCCAGCCACCCAGGGCGGCCGGGTTGTCCTTGTTCAGCGCCCAATAGATCAGCGCGGGCACGACCATGCCGCCGATGGCTGCCGCTCCCGGCAGTACCACTTGCGAAGGCTTGGACAGTTGGCCGTCGAGCAACTCGCGTTTGACCTCAAGGCCGATCAGCAGGAAGAACAGGGCCATCAGGCCGTCGTTGATCCACAGCAGCGCCGGCTTGGCGATTTTCAGGGCGCCGATTTGTGCGACCACCGGCACGTCGAGAAAACTCGCGTAGAGGTGCGACAGCGGTGAGTTGTTGATGATCAGCGCCAAAGCGGCAGCAGCGATCAGGAGCAGACCGCTGGCGGCTTCCAGCTGGAAGAAACGGGTGAAAGTGCTACGCAGAGGCAAGGGATGCTCTCCAATCAAAGTTCAATAGGTGGGTACCCTAACCCGTACCGTTAGTTGTTAAAACAAAAGTTATATTCTTATTTGTTATAAGGAATCGGTCTGATCACTTGCGCGCCAGACCCCGAAAATTGTGTGTCCAATTGAGTCATGACTGTATCTGTGTGGAGTGTAGGAAACATCCTAAGATCAGGTCTGAAATCCTTAGAGAAACCGATCATGAGCGACAACCGCCAATGGGCCCGCGAAGCCATTCGCATTATTGAAGCGGACTTCCAGCGCAGCGCCGACACCCACCTGATCCCCTTGCCAATGCAGGGTTTGCCGGGTATCGAGTTGTATTTCAAGGATGAGTCCAGCCATCCCACCGGCAGCCTGAAACATCGGTTGGCGCGTTCGTTGTTCCTCTATGCGTTGTGCAACGGCTGGCTCAAGCCCGGTGCACCGGTGATCGAAGCCTCCAGCGGTTCCACGGCGATTTCCGAGGCGTACTTCGCCAGGCTGTTGGGCTTGCCGTTTATTGCGGTGATGCCGGCCACCACTTCCCAGGAAAAGATTGCGCAGATCGCGTTCTACGGGGGCAAGAGCCATCTGGTGCAGGATCCGACGCAGATCTACGCCGAATCCGAGCGCCTGGCGCAGGAAAGCGGTGGCCATTTCATGGACCAGTTCACCTATGCCGAACGTGCCACTGACTGGCGCGCGAACAACAACATCGCTGAATCGATCTTCCAGCAACTGCGCTTTGAGCGTTATCCGGAGCCGAGTTGGCTGATTTCCAGCCCCGGCACGGGTGGCACCACGGCGACGTTGGGGCGTTATGTGCGTTATCGCCAGCACTGCACCCGAGTGTTGTGCGCGGACGCGGAGCGTTCGGTGTTTTTCGACTACTACCTGAGCGGCGACGCCAGCCTGCGCCTGGACTGTGGCTCGCGCATCGAAGGCATTGGCCGGCCACGGGTTGAGGCGTCGTTCCTGCCGAAAGTGATTGATGCGATGGTCAAGGTGCCGGATGCGCTGTCCCTGGCGGCCATGCATTACCTGGCGCAGCGCTTGGGGCGGCGAGTAGGCGGCTCAAGTGGCACCAACCTGATCGGTGCATTGATCGCGGCGCAGCAGATGAAGGCGGCAGGGGAGTCGGGCTCGATCGTGGCGATCTTGTGCGACGGCGGTGAGCGCTATGCCACGACCTATTACGATCAGGCCTGGCTTGCAGGGCAGGGGTATGAGTTGGAGGGTTTGATTGCGGCCGTTGCGGCGAGTGTCGAGCGGGGGCAACCGTTGCCGGAAAGCATCCTGCGCGCCAATATCTAAAACACCGCATTATCAATGTGGGAGCGGGCTTGCTCGCGAATGCGGAGTGTCAGCCAATACATGATTCGGCTGATCCACCGCATTCGCGAGCAAGCCCGCTCCCACATTTGATCTGCTGCGTTTTCAGCGCAGTGGTTAAGCCTCCAGGCCCAACATATCCCGCGCCAGCGCCTCGGCAATCCGAATCCCGTCGACACCCGCCGACAAAATCCCACCGGCATAACCGGCACCTTCGCCCGCCGGGAACAGGCCTTTCACGTTCAGGCTCTGCATCGACTCGTTACGGGTAATCCGCAGCGGCGAAGAAGTGCGGGTCTCGATCCCGGTCAGGACCGCGTCGTGCAGCGAGTAGCCCTTGATCTGCTTCTCGAACGCCGGCAACGCTTCGCGGATGGCTTCGATGGCAAACTCCGGCAACGCCAGCGCCAGGTCACCCAGGGCTACGCCGGGCTTGTAGGATGGCTCCACGGTACCGATGGCGGTGGACGGCTTGCCGGCGATGAAATCACCCACCAGCTGCGCCGGTGCTTCGTAGTTGCTGCCGCCGAGGATGAACGCGTGGGATTCCAGGCGTTCCTGCAACTCGATCCCGGCCAGCGGGCCGCCCGGGTAATCCACTTCCGGGGTGATGCCCACCACGATCCCGGAGTTGGCGTTGCGTTCGTTACGGGAGTACTGGCTCATGCCGTTGGTTACTACGCGGTTCGGCTCTGATGTCGCCGCGACCACGGTACCGCCCGGGCACATGCAGAAGCTGTACACCGAACGGCCGTTCTTGGCGTGGTGCACCAGTTTGTAATCGGCGGCCCCGAGTTTCGGGTGGCCGGCGTACTTGCCCAGGCGTGCTGCGTCGATCAGCGACTGCGGGTGTTCGATACGGAAACCCACCGAGAACGGCTTGGCTTCCATGTACACGCCACGGCCATGCAGCATGCGGAAGGTATCGCGGGCGCTGTGGCCGAGGGCCAGGATTACGTGTTTGGACAGGATCTGCTCGCCGCCATCCACCACCACGCCATTCAACTGGCCGTCTTCGATCAGCACGTCGGTGACCCGCTGCTCGAAGCGCACTTCACCGCCCAGGGCGATGATCTGCTGGCGCATGTTTTCCACGACGCCGGTCAGGCGAAACGTACCGATGTGCGGCTTGCTGACGTAGAGGATTTCATCTGGCGCACCGGCCTTGACGAACTCGTGCAGCACCTTGCGACCGTGGAATTTCGGGTCCTTGATCTGGCTGTAGAGCTTGCCGTCGGAGAAGGTCCCGGCGCCGCCTTCACCGAACTGCACGTTGGATTCCGGGTTCAGCACATTCTTGCGCCAAAGGCCCCAGGTGTCCTTGGTGCGCTGGCGCACTTCGCGGCCGCGCTCGAGGATGATCGGCTTGAAACCCATCTGTGCCAGCAACAGCCCGGCGAAGATCCCGCACGGGCCAAAACCGACGACGATCGGCCGCTCGGTCAGGCCTTCCGGCGCATGGCCCACGACCTTGTAGCTGATGTCCGGCGCCGGGTTGACGTTGCGGTCGTCGGCGAACTTGAGCAGCAGGGCCGCCTCGCCTTTGACTTCCAGGTCGATGGTGTAGATGAAGCACAGCTCCGACGATTTCTTGCGGGCGTCGTAGCTGCGTTTGAACAGGGTGAAATCGAGCAGGTCATCACTGGCGATGCCCAGGCGTTGCACAATGGCAGGCCGCAGGTCTTCTTCGGGATGGTCGATGGGCAGCTTGAGTTCGGTGATTCGTAACATGACAGGAATCCGGTAGGCGGCGGGCAAAGAGGCCGGCTGTTTTGCAAACCGGCGATTATAAGCCCCAACAGCGGTTTCCCGTCATGCTAAAACAGCGCAGGGCGCAATCAGTCGTCTCGCGAACCGCCGAACGACGCGCAACCGCGTTGCACCTGGCCGTTGACCCGAAGCTCGGCGGACATGTGCTGCAGGCTGCCGCTGGCGCTGTCGACACAGCGTTGCGGGGCCACCCACAGTTCGATGTGCTGGTTATTCGCTTCGGTCATCAGGTTGAACCGTCCGTCGCCCGATTGCTCTTCCACATACGGCACGGCCAATGGTGGCTGGCCTTCACGCTCCAGCACCATGCCCTTGGCGGTGACGTTCATCGCCCAGGCCGGTTTGTGGCCGTTGGCCCGCAGGATCATGCGCTTGAAGTCCGGGTCATCACAGGCCGAGGTCGAGCGCTCGACGCGGTACACCTGTTGCAGGTCCACCGTGCCCTGGGTGCCGCTGGCGACGCCGGAGAACTTGCCACGCAGGTCGGCAAACAGTGCGCCTTGCTGGCCGGCCAGGGAGGCGGCCTCCTGCAGGATGCTGGTGCCACCGGTGTCGTTGACCACGTAGTTGCGTTTGTCGTTGCAGGGCTGGAACAGCAGTTTGTCACCCTGGGCCGTCAACTCGCCCTGCATGCGGGTCATCCCGGCGAGAGAGGGCTTGGCCGGCTCGTTATCGAACATCTGGCAGGCGGCGAACAGGGGCAGCAGGGCAAACAAGGCTAGGGTACGGGCGGCACGCATCATCGGGTCTCCTGATAAGTGCCGCCACGTTACGCAGGCTGGCGGTGCATCACAAGCCCGGGACACAGGTTGAATAAGGTGTGCCGGGGGCGATCATCCCTGCTGGGACTTTTCCTATAGAGGGATGTGAACGGTCATGGGAACGTCTTTCTCTTTTATTCGGAAAGCCGCGATGACTATTCGATGGAATCTGTGGGGGCTGTTACTGGTGACGGGTTCTGCACTGGGCAGTGAACCGGCGCGGCTGGAGTACTCCTCTGCCACTGACTTTACCGAGATCTCGATCACCGTGAAGAGGACGCCTGACAGTAGCCCGGACTTTATTTCGGTCAATGTCACGCTGAGCCCGGAGGCCAGGGCCCGCACGGCTGCAATTACTTTACTGGCTTACAACAAGCAGGTTTCGACATACGTAGACGGCTACAACGTGAGTGATGGCGCCACTGTCATGGGTGTGCTGAACACACGAGAAATACAGTTTTCCGTCCCCCAGGACATGCTCCGTAAATGGATGCCCTGGGTTCAACGGTGACGGCTTTTCAGGCTGGTCAACCAACGATAAACGTCTGCCCGGTCTGCAAGCCTTCCACGCTTTTCGCGTAGGCCAACGCCACTTCTGCACCCGGAGCCGGTTTGTACCCACGGAAGTACGGCGCGTAGCTGCCCATGGCTTCCAGCAGGACGGTAGGGCTGACCGAGTTGATGCGCAGGCCGCGGGGCAGTTCGATCGCAGCGGCTTTCACGAATGCATCCAGCGCGCCGTTGACCAGGGCAGCCGAAGCACCGGTGCGAATCGGATCGCGGTTGAGAATGCCGCTGGTGAAGGTGAACGACGCGCCGTCATTGGCGAACTCGCGGCCAATCAGCAGCAGGTTGACCTGGCCCATCAGCTTGTCTTGCAGGCCCAGGTCAAAATCGGTTTCGCTCATGTCGCCCAGGGGCACGAAGTTGACGCTGCCGGCGGCGCAGATCAGTGCGTCGAATTTGCCGGTCTGTTCGAACAGTTTGCGGATCGAGGCGCTGTCGCTGATATCGACCTGGAAGTCGCCACTTTTGCGACCGATGCTGATCACTTCATGCCGTTGGGACAGTTCTGCCTTCACCGCCGAACCCACGGTACCGCTTGCGCCAATCAACAGGATTTTCATCGTGCCTTCCTCCAGATGTGTAGGTGAGGTTTCAGTCTAGAGTGATTTTTTGCGCGGATAAGTGCACTAATAGGCAACCTTTGGTTTTCAATTGGAAACAATCCATGAGCGAAATGGATGACCTCGCCGCGTTTGCCGTGTTGATCGAAGCCGGCAGCTTTACCTTGGCGGCCCAGCAACTGGGCTGCAGCAAAGGGCAACTGTCCAAGCGCATCAGCCAGTTGGAAGCGCAGTTTTCGGTGGTGTTGTTGCATCGCACCACCCGCCGCCTGAGCCTGACGGCGGCGGGTGCGGCGCTGTTGCCGCAAGCCCAGGCGTTGGTGGTCCAAGTGGAGCGGGCACGTCAGGCATTGGCCAGGCTCAAGGATGATCTCGTCGGTCCGGTGCGTATGACGGTTCCGGTGTCCCTGGGCGAAACCTTCTTCGACGGTCTGTTGCTGGAGTTTTCCCGGGAGTACCCACAGGTGCAGATCGAGTTGGAACTCAACAACCAGTACCGGGACCTGGCGCGGGATGGCTTCGACCTGGCGGTACGTTCGGAGGTCGCCAACGACGAGCGTCTGGTCGCCAAGCCGTTGCTCGCCTGGCACGAGATGACCTGCGCCAGCCCGGCTTACCTGGAACAGCACGGCGAGCCGCTGACGCCGGCGGAACTGGTGGGCCACAACTGCTTGCTGAACAGCCACTACAGTGGTCGTGAAGAGTGGCTGTATCACCAGCAGCATGAGCTGCTGCGGGTTCGGGTATCCGGGACCTTTGCCTCCAACCATTACAACTTGTTGAAGAAGGCTGCACTGGTGGGGGCGGGCATCGCGCGCTTGCCGTCCTACGTGCTGCACGCGGAATTGGCTGACGGTCGCCTGCGCTGGCTCCTGCGGGATTATCAGACCCGCAGCATGCCGATGTACCTGGTCCATCCGTATCAGGGCGGCCTGCCGCGCCGCACCCAGGTACTCGCAGATTATCTGGTGGGCTGGTTCAAGCGCAGCGGCGAAGCCCTCGATCGCCTTTAGCGGTAGCGTCGCGCAATCAGGTGATCAATCGAGAAGCTGCCCGGCCCCTTGGCCATCAACAGCAGCAGCAATGCGATCCAGGTGCCGTGGGTCGGGTAGGCGTCCGGGTAGACGAAAAGCTGGATGGTCAGGGTCATGCCCAGCAGCGCCAGCGCCGAGAATCGCGTGGCAAACCCCACGAGGATCAGCACCGGGAAGAAATGCTCGGCGAACGCAGCCATGTGCGCCGCCACTTCCGCAGACAGCAGCGGCACGTGGTATTCGCTGCGAAACAGCGGCAGGGTGGACGGCGCCAAGTGCGGCCAGCCCAGCTGGAAGGTCCCGCCGATCAGGTCCACGGCGAGGCCTTCCACTTTGGTCTGGCCGGATTTCCAGAACACCGCCGCGATAGAGAAGCGTGCGACAAAGGCGATCAGGCTGTAGGGGATTTTCTCGAAGCACTGGATGATCCGTTGGATCAGCCCGGGAGCGGTGGTGTTCATGGCGATACCTTGGGTTCTGTGTGCAAGTGGGTGATGGCGCCGTGACCGATCAGCAGGGCCAGGCATTGGTGCAGGTCAAATTCGGCGGCCGCATCGAGGGCGTAGGCCAAGGCCATTTCCAATGGCCAACCGTTGTTCAGGCTGTTGATAAACGTCGCTGAGCCGCTGTCGATGTGAAATACCTGCACGTGCAGGCCATTGCGTAGCACCAGCGCGCTTTGGGCATGGAAGGGGTCGAGGGTGGCGAGGGATTCGCCGGTCTGATGCGCCGCCCATAAAGCCACCACGGCGTAGGCCGAGTTCAGGGTGGCCAGGGATGGATGCAGTTGCAGGCGCAGTTCGCCCAGGTCCGACTGTTGTTGCAGGGTGGCGATGACCTCCTGTTGATCCAGTGGCTGTGCGTCTGCCGCGTGGTAGGCCCTCACCCGCAATCGCTCCAGGCGCGCCACATCAGCCAGGTAAGGCACGCTGGCGGCGGGCGCGAAGCCCTGGATAAAGTCCGCCAGGTCGCTGCCGTACTCATTGATCAGAGGGCTTGTCGGCGGGAAACCCTGGACATACACACCGGCCATCGCCCGAAAAAACTCATCGCCCACCAGTTGCAGGGTGACCGGGTAGCCGGCGGCCAGCGCGTTGATCAGCGAGCTATGGACATTGTTGCGATACACCGCAAAACGACTGGCCGGATCGGCGCCGTTGCAGCTGAACAAGCCTTGCGGGCAGTTTTCCTCGGGGGACAGCAGGGCGCGGCTAAAGACGTCCTGGCGGCTCATGCACGCACCTCCAGCAGAAACCGGTCGGCCTCGCGTGCTTCAGCGTGCAGCACGCTGAACGCCGGCACCTGGTTGTCGCGCTCGATAAGCGTGGCGACCGGCCCGGTGCGGCTGAGCACGTGCTGGTAGAGCTGCCATACCGCGTTGTCGATGGGGGCGCCGTGATCGTCAATCAGCAAACGGTCGCCGAGGATGTCGGTGTCTTCGGCAAACCCTGCCAGGTGAATCTCGCCCACGGCGTGCAACGGCAAGGCCTCGATGTACTTCAGCGGGTCTTGCTGATGGTTGATGCACGACACATACACATTGTTCACGTCCAGCAGCAGCCCGCAGCCGGTGCGGCGAATCGCTTCGCTGATGAAGTCGGTCTCTTCCAGGGTGGAGCACTGGAATTGCAGATAGGTCGACGGGTTCTCCAGCAGCATGGTCCGCTGCAGGCGGGTTTGTACCTGGTCGATGTGTTCGCACACCCGCTTCAGGGTTTCATCGTCATACGCCAGCGGCAGCAAATCATTGAGAAACACCGGGCCGTGGCTGGACCAGGCCAGGTGTTCGGAAAAGGAGTGGGGTTGATAGCGTTCGATCAGCGTGGCCAAGCGCGCCAGGTGCTCGTCGTTCAGCGGACCTTCGCCGCCAATGGACAGGCCTACACCGTGCAGCGACAGCGGGTACTGTTCGCGGATCAAGCCCAGGTAGTGATGGAAAGGCCCGCCGGCCACCATGTAGTTTTCGGCGTGGACTTCAAAAAAACCGATATCGGGGGACGTCTCGAGCACTTCACTGAAGTGCTCGTTCTTGAGCCCCAGCCCGGCCCGACGGGGGAGGCCGGGCGCCTGAGCCTGGGAGATGGAGTGGGTGAATGAGAGCGTCATCGTCAGTACTCAGGCTGTGCAGGGTTTCAGGACTTGGCGGTGAAGGCAGCTTCCTGGCCGAAGCCGGTTGGCGAGGTGGTGCTTGGGGTTTTCAGGCAGGTACCGGCCGGGACCAGTTTCCAGGCGTTGGCCTGATCCTTGACCTTCGAGGTGCCCGCGCAGGAAGTGCCCGCGCCTGCGGCGCAATCGTTCTTGCCGGCTTCGGCTACACCGAAGCATTTCTGCATGTCATCGGCGGCGTGGGCGGTGGTGGTCAGGGCGGACAGGCTCAGGGCCGAACCCAGGGCCAGGACGAGGGTGGCGGCGGACAGCGAGCGGGTTTTGGTAGTCATGGTGTATCTCCAGCAGTGGGTTGAGTTGGCAAGCATGTTCGCCTGCTTACACCACTAGAGAAAGGGGGAAGGGATTCGTTACAAAGCCGGGGAAAATAATTTCAGGTTTCGCCAAAGTCTTTGGTTCACACCAAACAAATGTGGGAGCGGGCTTGCTCGCGAAGGCGGTGGATCAGCCAACTTGTTGGGTGACTGACCCACTGCCTTCGCGAGCAAGCCCGCTCCCACAAAAGCCCGCTCATACATTGACCAGATGGGCATCAACCGCCCAAATAAGCCTCACGTACTTTCGGATCGGTCAGCAGTTGTTCGCCGCTGCCCTGCATCACCACGCGGCCGTTTTCCAGCACGTAGGCGCGGTCGGCAATCTTCAGCGCCTGGTTGGCGTTCTGCTCCACCAGGAACACTGTCACACCGTCCTTGCGCAGCTGTTCGATGATGTCGAAGATCTGCTGGATGATGATCGGCGCCAACCCCAGGGACGGTTCGTCCAGCAACAACAGCTTGGGCTTGCTCATCAGCGCGCGGCCGATGGCGAGCATTTGCTGTTCGCCGCCGGACATGGTGCCGCCGCGCTGGCTGAAGCGTTCCTTGAGCCGCGGGAACAGGTGCAGCACCTTGTCCATCTGCTCCTGGTAATCGCCCTTGTCGGTGAAGAACCCGCCCATGGCGAGGTTCTCTTCCACGGTCAGGCGGGCAAATACCCGGCGGCCCTCCGGAACCACGGCAATGCTCTTGCGCATGATCTCGGAGGAGGCCTGGCCCACCAGCTCCTCACCCATGTAGCGGATGCTGCCGCTGTGAGCCTGGGGCGAACCGCACAGGGTCATCAGCAGCGTGGATTTACCGGCACCGTTGGCGCCGATCAGGGTAACGATTTCGCCCTGGCGCACTTCCACGTTGACGCTGTGCAGCGCCTGGATCTTGCCGTAGAAAGTGGAAACGTTTTCGAATTGCAGCATTTTACGCTTCCCCCAAATAGGCTTTGATCACTTCCGGGTTGTCGCGGATCTGCTCCGGCGTACCGTCGGCCAGTGGCGTGCCCTGGTTGATCACGACGATATGGTCGGAAATGCTCATGACCAGTTTCATGTCGTGTTCGATCAGCAGCACGGTGGCGTTGTTTTCTTCACGCAGCACACTGATCAGCGCCTTGAGGTCTTCTGTTTCCTTCGGGTTCAAGCCGGCGGCCGGTTCGTCGAGCATGAGGATCCGCGGGCGGGTCATCATGCAGCGGGCGATTTCCAGGCGCCGTTGCTGACCGTAGGCCAGGGTGCCGGCAGGACGGTTGGCAAACTCGGTGAGGTTGACCTTGTCCAGCCAGTACGCGGCATATTCCATGGCCTCGCGCTCGCTCTTGCGGAACGACGGCGTCTTGAACAGGCCGGCAAAGAAGTTGGTGTTCAGGTGGCGATGCTGGGCGATCAACAGGTTCTCGACCGCCGTCATGTCCTTGAACAACCGCACGTTCTGGAAGGTCCGCACCACGCCCTTGCGGGCGATCTCGTGGCCGGCCAGGCCCTGGATCGGCTGGCCGTCCAGCAGGATGGTGCCGCCAGCCGGCTTGTAGAAGCCGGTCAGGCAGTTGAACACCGTAGTCTTGCCGGCGCCGTTGGGGCCGATCAGGGCCACGACTTGTTTCTCTTGCACGGTCAGGGCCACGCCGTTGACCGCCAGCAAACCGCCGAAGCGCATGCTCAAGTTTTCGACTTTCAGGATCTCGCGGCTCATTTGCGCAGCTCCATGTGGGGACGTTGCATGGGCAGCAGGCCTTGAGGTCGCCAGATCATCATCAGCACCATCATGGCGCCGAACATCAACATGCGGTATTCGCTGAATTCACGCATCATTTCCGGCAGCAGGATCATCACGATCGCCGCGAGGATCACGCCCAGCTGCGAGCCCATGCCGCCCAGTACCACGATGGCGAGGATGATTGCCGACTCGATGAAGGTGAACGACTCCGGCGTCACCAAACCTTGGCGAGCGGCGAAGAAGCTGCCGGCAAAACCGGCGAAGGTTGCCCCGAGGGTGAATGCCGAAAGCTTGATGACGGTCGGGTTCATGCCTAGTGCACGGCAGGCGATTTCATCTTCGCGCAGCGCTTCCCACGCACGGCCGATCGGCATGCGCAGCAGGCGGTTGATCACGAACAGCGCCGCCAGTGCCAGCAGCAGGGCCACCAGGTACAGGAACACCACTTTGCTCACCGGGTTGTAGTCGATCCCGAAGTACTCGTGGAACGTCTGCATGCCTTCGGCCGCGGTGCGGTCGAACGTCAGCCCGAAGAACGTCGGCTTGGGAATGCTGCTGATGCCGTTGGGGCCGCCGGTGATATCGGTGAGGTTACGCAGGAACAGACGGATGATTTCACCGAAGCCCAGGGTCACGATCGCCAGGTAGTCACCGCGCAAGCGCAGTACCGGGAAGCCCAGCAGGAAGCCAAATGTGGCCGCCGCCATGCCGGCCAGTGGCAGGCAGATCCAGAAGCCCCAGCCCAGGTAATGCGAGAGCAGCGCGTAGGTGTAGGCACCCACCGCATAGAAGCCCACATAGCCCAGGTCGAGCAGGCCGGCGAGACCCACCACGATGTTCAGGCCCAGGCCCAGCAACACGTAGATCAGGATCAGCGTCGCGATATCCACCGCACCACGGGAGCCGAAGAACGGCCAGATCAACGCGGCCACGATCAGGCCGATGATGATGTAGCGCTGGGTGCGCGGCAGGGTCAGGAACTGGCTGACCTTGGGCGATACCAACGGGCCACGGTTGGACTTGAGGAGTGCCCCGACCTGTTGGGTGAACAGCACGCGCAGGAACATCAGCACCGAGCACAGGGCAATGATGGTCAACGTCACGGGACCGGTGCCATGCACTTCGAGGTTGATCCCGACAATGCTCAACTTGAGCCCGAGTACCGGGAAGGCCACGGCCCAGACCAGCAAGGCGCTGAAAAACGCCGATTTAAGATATCTGCTCATACTTTCTCAACCTCCGGACGGCCCAGAATGCCGGTCGGCCGGAACAACAGCACCAGAACCAATAGACCGAATGCCACCACGTCCTTGTACTGGTCACCGAATACGTCGGCGCCAAAGGCTTCAGCCACCCCCAGCACCAGCCCGCCGAGCATCGCGCCCGGAATGCTGCCGATGCCGCCCAATACCGCCGCGGTGAAGGCCTTGAGGCCCACCAGGAAACCGGCGTTGGGGTTGATCACGCCGTACTGCATGCTCAGCAACACGGCAGCGATAGCCGCCAGTGCGGCACCGATGACGAAGGTCAGGGCGATGATGTTGTTGGTGTTGATGCCCAACAGGTTGGCCATCTTGATGTCTTCGGCGCAGGCCCGGCAGGCGCGCCCCAGACGGGAGCGAGAGATGAACAGGGTCAGGCCGAGCATTGCCACCAGGGTGACGACGAAGACCAGGACCTGCATGTAGGAAATCAGCACTTCTTGTGCGCCACCTGGGCCGAAGGAGAAGCTCCCCGGGATCAGGTTGGGAATGGATTTGTCCTTGGAGTCCTGGGACAGCAATACGGTGTTCTGCAGGAAAATCGACATGCCGATCGCGGAGATCAGCGGGATCAAGCGGTTGCTGCCACGCAAGGGGCGGTACGCAACGCGTTCGATACTGTAGCCATAGGCACTGGTTACGACGATGGACGCCAGGAATGCAGCGGTCATCAACAGCGGCAGGGAATGGATACCCAGCATGGCCAGCCCGGCAAGGGCGATGAAGGCCACGTAGGAACCAATCATGTACACCTCGCCATGGGCGAAGTTAATCATTCCAATGATGCCGTAAACCATTGTGTAGCCAATGGCTATCAAGGCATAGGTGCTGCCAACGGTCATGCCGTTAACCAGCGTTTGGAAAAAATGATAGATCTCAGGCATTACAGCGCTCCTAAAAACCCGATACGCATTTCACTGGTGGAGTCAATTTCCGGCTCGGTGCCCTGTTCTGTGATCAGGTTGCACAAAGCGTTTGCCAGCGAACCGCTGGTGACGGTTTTAAGATTTTCAGGTGAGCCAGCGCCCGGATCGCGGGTGACAGGCCCATAAACCTCGTAAAACAAAGCCCACTGCTTGCACAGTGGGCTTGTTGACCAGTAACGCCTGGCTTACTGAGGGGAAACTTCGGTTTTTGGTTTGCCGAAGTGCCATTCGTAGACCACGAACTTGAAGTCCTTCAGGTCGCCCTTGGCGTCGAAGCTCAGGTCGCCGGTCGGGGTCTTGAAGGTACCGGCGTGGATGGCCGCTGCCACCTTGGCGGTGTCTTCGCTCTTCGCGGCAGCGATACCGCCGGCGATCACTTCAACTGCCGAGTAGGCCGGGAACACGAACGGACCGGTTGGGTCCTGCTTGTTCTTGGTGAACTCTTCAACGATTGCCTTGTTGGCAGGATCGGTGTCGAAGGATTTCGGCAGGGTAACCAGCAGGCCTTCGGAAGCGTTCTGGGCGATTTGCGAGATGGAGTCGTTGCCGACGCCTTCAGGGCCCATGAACTTGGCGTTCACGCCTTTTTCCTTGGCTTGGCGCAGGATCAGGCCCAGCTCAGGGTGGTAGCCGCCGTAGTAGACGAAGTCGACGTTGGCTTGCTTGAGCTTCTGGATCAGCGAACCGAAGTCTTTGTCGCCAGCGTTGATGCCTTCGAAGAGAGCAACTTTCACGCCTTTCTTCTCGAGGGTTTGTTTAACGGCAGTGGCGATGCCTTCACCGTATTGCTGTTTGTCGTGGATAACGGCTACGACTTTCGGCTTCACGTGGTCGGCGATGTAGTTACCGGCGGCTGGGCCCTGGGCGCTGTCCAGGCCGATGGTACGGAAGACCAGCTTGTAGCCACGGGACGTGATTTCCGGGCTGGTGGCAGCCGGGGTGATCATGATCACGCCTTCGTCTTCGTAGATGTCGGATGCTGGCTGAGTGGAGCTGGAGCAAAGGTGACCGACCACGAACTTGACGCCGTCGTTGACCACTTTGTTGGCTACGGCCACGGCTTGTTTTGGATCGCAAGCGTCGTCGTATTCCTTGGCTTCGAGCATTTTGCCATCTACGCCGCCCTTGGCGTTGATGTCGGCGATGGCCTGCTTGGCACCCATGAACTGCATGTCGCCGTACTGGGTCACAGGGCCGGTTTTAGGGCCGGCAATACCGATCTTGATGGTGTCAGCTGCGAACGAATGGCTGGCAACCCCGGCCAGGACCATAGCGGCAAACAGTTTGGAAATCTGCTTAGTAGCCTTATTCATAGTGCTCCACTCTTACTGTTGTATTTTTTATAGTTCTAGCGGCCTTGTGAGCTGCAGAACCGGATCAGATATCTCGGATATCCCCCGGCAGCGGCCTGGCAACTGTACCGGTACAGTGTAGAGCGCCGGTTGATCGCTTGAAAAGCTGGCTGCTGGGGGCAAAACCCGGGTATGTCGCTTAAATGAAAGAAAAAGACAGAATTGCGGCGGGGTGATGCCAGAGTTTCGGGCAATCCTTGGCTTTCCTGACACTTTCGTTCGGTGCCTCATTTGCAACTGGGTTTTTCTGCCTGGGGCTCGACGGTATGATTGCGCCGATTTTTTCTTCAGGTGAACTCCCATGACGCAAGAACCTAGCACCCTCTATGCCAAGCTGCTTGGTGAAACTGCCGAAATTTCCTGGAAGGAGCTTGAGCCGTTCTTTGCCAAGGGTGCCCTATTGTGGGTCGACGCCGGGCTGGATTTGATCGAGGCCGCCGAGGGCATGGCTGAGGACAACCGTGAGAAAGTCGCTGCCTGGCTGGCTGCGGGGAGTCTTGGCGAGGTGTCTGCGACGCGGGCATTGGACCTGGTTGAGCGGGACCCGAGTTTGTGGGCGGTGGTGGTTTCGCCGTGGATTCTGATCCAGGAAAGGGCAGTGTAGGAAATGCATGCGCGAAAAAGGTGCGTGATTTTTCCGAGTTTAAGTGTGTAGGCGGGTAACTGCATTTGCGGTGATGGCACCTTGCCGTAGAGAAAGGTCACAGGCGGGGGTTACGTGCGCGTCATGGGAACAGTTTTGGTAGCGGCGGAGTGCGGGGGGAATTGTTTCTGGGTATGTGTACATATCCGTTATTTAGGTAACGGCCACCTATGGTTCCGCTCTTACAGC
>NZ_JACAOX010000037.1:0-17782 GCF_013386015.1 Pseudomonas sp. B6001 | reverse complement strand
CACTCCGAGCCTAAGCGAGGAGCCGAGTGGTTGGGGCAAGAGCGTTTTGCTTACTTTTGCGCTTTTCAAAAGTGAGCCGCTGTAAGAGCGGAACCATAAGCGGCCGTTACCGCAGCAACAGATATGTCCACCACACCCGCCACCACCGATCAAACACCCCTTGCGACCCCCCAATTTCTTTGCTAGCTTCTTACAAAATGTTAACGATAACATTTGCTCTAAAAATAAAAACAAAACAGAGATCCCCACCATGAAAATGCTTCCGAAAACCCTGTGTTTGTTGGCTCTGAGCATCAATCTTGGCACCGCTGGCCTGGCACTGGCCGACACCAAACCCGCCCCCATCCGCATCGGCGCGTCCTTCCAGGAAATCAACAACCCTTACTTCGTCACCATGAAAGACGCCCTGCAGGAAGCCGGGGCGACCATCGGTGCGCAGTTGATCATCACCGACGCCCGCCACGACGTGTCCAAACAGGTCAGCGACGTCGAAGACATGCTGCAAAAAGGCATCGACATCCTGCTGATTAACCCCACCGATTCCGTCGGCGTGCAATCAGCCGTCAAATCCGCCCACGCCGCCGGCGTAGTCGTGGTCGCCGTCGACGCCCAGGCCGAAGGCCCACTGGACTCCTTCGTCGGCTCGAAGAACTTCGACGCCGGCTTCCAGGCCTGCGAATACCTGGCCAAGAACATCGGGGACAAGGGCAATATCGCCATCCTCGACGGCATCGCCGTGGTACCGATCCTGGAGCGCGTGCGCGGTTGCAAGGAGGCCGTGGCCAAGCACCCGGACATCAAGATCGTGAGCATCCAGAACGGCAAGCAGGAACGTGACCAGGCGCTGACCGTCACCGAAAACATGCTGCAGGCCCAGCCCACCCTCAAGGGCATTTTCAGCGTCAATGACAACGGCTCCCTCGGCGCACTCTCGGCCATCGAAGCCAGTGGCCTGGATGTCAAGCTGGTGAGCGTCGACGGCGCGCCGGAAGCGATCAAGGCCATCCAGAAACCCGGCAGCAAATTCATCGCCACCTCCGCGCAATACCCCCGTGACCAGATCCGCCTGGCCCTGGGCATCGCCCTGGCCAAGAAGTGGGGCTCGCAAGTGCCGGCCACAATCCCGGTGGACATCACCCTGATTGACCAGGCCAAGGCCAAGGATTTCAGTTGGTAAAACACCCAGGCCCCACGCCAGGCGTGGGGCACAGGTCATCCATCTGAATATGAGGTCGGCGGTATGAGCAGTCTTCTGAAGCTGGAAAATATCTGTAAGCGCTACCCGGGGGTGCAAGCCCTCAAGGCGATCAACCTGGAAGTGCAGCGCGGCGAGATTCATGCCTTGCTCGGGGAAAACGGTGCAGGCAAATCGACCTTGATGAAGATCCTTGGCGGGGTCGAGCACCAGGACGAAGGGCAGATCCTGATCGACGGCGAGGCTCGGCAGTTCGCGACGTATCGTGATGCGATTGCCGCCGGCATCGGCATTGTGTTCCAGGAATTCAGCCTGATTCCCTACCTCACGGCGGTGGAAAATATTTTCCTCGGCCATGAGCTGAGCAACCGTTTTGGCCTGTTGCGCAAGCGCGAAATGGTCGAGGCCAGCGAGGCGTTGTTCAAGCGCCTCGGTGTCAGTATTGACCTGCAATGCGCGGTCAGGCACCTGAGCGTGGCCGAGCAGCAATTCGTCGAGATCGCCAAGGCCCTGGCCCTGGACGCTCGGCTGCTGGTGCTCGACGAACCCACCGCCACCCTCACGCCGAGCGAAGCCGAGCTGCTGTTCGAAATCATGCGTGAACTCAAGCGCCAGGGGGTGGCGGTGATTTTTATTTCCCACCACCTGGAGGAGATTTTCCAGGTCTGCGACCGCATCAGCGTGCTGCGCGACGGCGGCAATGTGGGCGTCACCGATGTGGCCGACAGCGATATCGACCGCTTGGTGGAAATGATGGTCGGGCGGCGCCTGGAGTGCAGTTTTCCGCCCAAGCCCACCGCCGCACGCGGGCCGCTGCTGCTGGAGGTCAAGGACATCCAGTTGGTGCGCAACGGCCCCCATAACCACTTTGAATTGCACAAGGGAGAGATTCTCGGCTTTGCCGGCCTGGTGGGTTCCGGGCGTACCGAATTGGCGCTGGGCATGATGGGCGCGCTGCCGTCGGTGAGCAAAGACGTGTGGCTGCGGGGTGAACAAATCACCCTCGACGACCCGGCCCAGGCCTTGGCCCATGGCATCGGCCTGCTGCCGGAAAGCCGCAAGACCGAAGGGCTGATCACCGATTTCAGCATTCGCGAAAACATCTCGCTCAACAACCTGCCCAAATACCAGAACGCCAGCGGCCTGATCGACAAGGACAAGGAATGCGCCAGCGTTGAAGCGCTGATGCGCCAGCTGTCGATCAAGGCCCCCAGCGGCGAGAGCCGGGTGTTCAACCTCAGCGGCGGCAACCAGCAGAAAGTCGTGATTGCCCGCTGGATCAACCATCACTGCGACGTGCTGGTGTTCGACGAACCCACCCGTGGCATCGACGTCGGTGCCAAGGCGCAGATCTACGCACTGATGCGCAGCCTCACCGAACAGGGCTACGCAATCATCATGATTTCCTCGGAACTGCCGGAAGTCATCGGCATGTGCGACCGCGTCGCGGTGTTCCACAAGGGCGCCATCGTCAAAGTACTGGAAGCGTCTGCCGTCAATCCTCAAGAGGTCATGCGCCATGCAACAGGGGGCTCAAGTGAATACGTCCATTAATGCCGTGGTGCCTGGCCGGCTGCGCCTGAACCTGGCGCGGCTGATTCGCTCACCGGCGTTCTATCCCTTTGTCGGGCTGCTGGTGGTGACGTTGGTGATGATCTTCGCCAGCGATAACTTCCTGACGGCCAACAACCTGTCGAACATCGCGCGCCAGGTGTCGATCAACGCGATTATCGCGGTGGGCATGACCTGCGTGATTCTCACCGGCGGCATCGATTTGTCGGTGGGGCCGGTGATGGCGTTGTCCGGCACCTTGACCGCCGGCTTGATGGTCGCCGGCTTGCCGCCGGGCCTGGCGATTGGCGCCGGGATGCTGGTCGGCGTGGCGTTCGGCATCGGCAATGGCCTGTTCGTCGCCTACCTGCACATGCCGCCGATCATCGTCACCCTGGCGACCATGGGCATCGCCCGCGGGTTCGGCCTGATGTACACCGACGGCTATCCGATTTCCGGTTTGCCGGAGTGGTTCGGCTTCTTTGGCCGCGAAAGCCTGTTCGGTATTTCGGTGCCGATCCTGATCATGCTGGTGACGTACCTGGCGGCCTATGTGCTGCTGCAGCACACCCGCATCGGCCGCTATATCTACGCGATCGGCGGCAACGAGGAAGCGGTACGCCTGTCCGGCGTGCGGGCGGCGCGCTTCAAATTGCTGGTGTATGGCATCAGCGGTTTGACCGCCGCGATTGCCGGGCTGGTGCTGACCTCACGCTTGATGAGCGGCCAGCCGAATGCCGGGGTGTCGTTCGAACTCGATGCGATTGCCGCGGTGGTCCTGGGCGGCGCCTCGATTGCCGGTGGGCGCGGGGTAATCGTCGGCACCTTGCTCGGCGCCATGCTGCTGGGGGTGTTGAACAACGGCTTGAACATGCTCGGGGTCTCGCCCTATGTCCAGAGCGTGATCAAGGGCGGGATCATTTTGCTGGCGATCTTTATCAGCCGTCAGCGCCACAAGTAAACCGGTTATCTCCACGCGGCCATGGTGGCCGCGATGGGTTCTCTCATGCTCAAGAAAGGTCCGCACATCATGGAAAAGCACAACCAAATGCAAGCCGTCGTCTGCCACGGCCCGAAAGACTACCGCCTGGAACGCATCAGCAAACCCCAGGCGCGGGTCAATGAACTGGTGATTCGCATCGCCGCCTGCGGCATCTGCGCCAGTGACTGCAAATGCCACTCGGGCGCCGCGATGTTCTGGGGCGGCGACAACCCGTGGGTCAAGGCCCCGGTGGTGCCGGGGCACGAGTTCTTTGGCTACGTGGTGGAAGCGGGCGAGGGCGCCGAGGAGCACTTTGAGGTGAAGGTCGGCGACAAGGTGATCGCCGAGCAGATCGTGCCATGTGGCAAGTGCCGCTTCTGCAAGTCCGGCAAGTACTGGATGTGCGAGGTGCACAACATCTTCGGCTTCCAGCGTGAAGTCGCCGAGGGTGGCATGGCCCAGTACATGCGTATTCCCAAGACTGCCAACGTGCACAAGATTCCGGAGTCGGTGTCCCTGGAAGATTCGGCGCTGATCGAGCCGATGTCCTGCGCGATTCACACCGTCAACCGCGGTGAGATCCAGCTGGATGACGTGCTGGTTATTGCTGGTGCCGGCACCCTGGGCCTGTGCATGGTGCAGGTGGCAGCGCTAAAAACGCCGAAGAAACTGGTGGTGATCGACATGGTCGACGAGCGCCTGGAACTGGCGAAGCAGTACGGTGCCGACGTGGTGATCAACCCGTCCCGGGATAACGCCCGGGAGATCATCAATAGCCTGACCGACAACTACGGCTGCGACGTGTACATCGAAACCACCGGCGTACCGGCGGGCGTTACCCAGGGCCTGGACTTGATCCGCAAGCTCGGGCGGTTTGTCGAGTTCAGCGTGTTTGGCGCCGAGACCAGCGCCGACTGGTCGATCATCGGCGACCGCAAGGAGCTGGACGTACGCGGTGCGCACCTGGGGCCGTATTGCTACCCGGTGGCCATCGACTTGTTCGAGCGTGGCCTGGTGACGTCCAAGGGCATCGTGACCCATGACTTCGGGCTGGACAGCTGGGCCGAAGCGTTTGAGCTGGCCAACTCGACCAAGTCGATCAAGGTGCTGCTGAAGCCGGTGCTCTGAGATGAACTACGTAATGGGTGTGGACATCGGCACGCAAAGCACCAAGGCGCTGCTGGTGGATGCGGACGGCCTGATCATCGCCCAGCACAGCCAGGGGTATCGCGTGGATACCCCGAAAGTGCGCTGGGCCGAGCAGTGGCCGCAGGTCTGGCTGGATGCGGTGGAGGCCTGCGTCGCCCAGTGCATGGCGAAGGCCGGCGTGGCGAAAGAGCAGGTCAAGGCGCTGTGCATCAGCAGCCTGTATGGCGGCTCCGGAATTGCTGTGGACGCGCAGATCACGCCGCTGCACCCGTGCCTGATCTGGATGGACCGGCGCGCGGGCGAGCAGGTGGAGTGGGTGCGCGAGCATGTGGACCTGGAGCGGCTGTTCGCGATTACCGGTAACTCGGTGGACAGCTACTACGGCTTCACCAAGATGCTCTGGCTCAAGCAACACCAGCCGCAGGTGTGGGCCAACACCCGTTACCTGCTGCCGCCCAACAGCTACATCAACTGGTGCCTGACCGGCGAGTTGGCAGTGGATCACAGCAGTGCCGGCAATATCGGTGGCGTCTACGATGTGGCGCAACGCGGCTGGTCGGCCGAGATGCTGGCGGCGCTTGGGATTCCGTTGGCGATGATGCCGGAGCGCTTGCTGTATTCCGGTGAAGTGGTCGGCGGGTTGCTCGAGGAATGGGCACAGCGATTGGGCTTGCAGGCGGGCACGCCGATTTTGGCCGGGGGGGTGGACGCGGCCATGGCCACATTGGCGGCCGGAGTGACGCGACCGGGCAATCACGTGGCGATGATTGGCACCAGCATGTGTTGGGGTTATCTCAATCAGCAGGTGGACGCGCGTCATGGCCTGGTGAGCATGCCCCACGTCTATAACGGCCATCAGGACCTGTACATCTTCGGCGGTGCGATTACCGCCGGGGCGTCGGTGAGCTGGTTTCGCGAGCAGTTCTGCCAGGCCGAAGAGCAGCAGGCCAGGGAGACCGGCCAGGACAGTTTGTGGCTGCTGGAGCAGAGCGCCGAGAAGATCCCGGCGGGCAGTGAAGGGCTGTTGTTCCTGCCGTATCTCATGGGCGAACGCAGCCCGGTGTGGGATGACCGAGCCAGCGGCAGCTTTGTCGGGCTGAACCTGTATCACAGCCGGATCCACCTGTACCGCGCGGTGCTCGAAGGGGTGAGTTTTGCCCTGCGGCACAATATCGAAGCGGGCACCCGTGGGGCGCATTCCCTTGATCCACGGCTGATTGTGGTGGGTGGGGCGAGCCATTCGGATTTGTGGATGCAGATTATTGCGGACATTACCCATTACCCGGTCTACACCATTGTGCAAGAGGTGGAGGCAGCACTGGGCGCGGCGTTGTTGGCGGCCCATGCGGTGGGGGTGGTGAATGACCGGCAGATGGAGAAAGGTTGGGTGCAGTTGGAGCTGCGGGCGGAGCCGGAGGCGGGGAATGTCGGGGTGTATGACCGGGCGTTTGCCCGCTATCTGGAGCTGTATCCGGCCTTGAAACCGGTGATGCACAGCTTGCAATTGAATTAAGCGAACACTGATCCAAATGTGGGAGCGGGCTTGCTCGCGAATACGGTGTATCAGTGCCGGATTTATTGCCTGACCCACCGCATTCGCGAGCAAGCCCGCTCCCACATGGGATCTCCATCGTTTTAGAGATCGTGAACCATGAACGCTATTTTTGACTTCACCAAGCAGCGCATCCTCGTCACCGGCGCCAGCAGCGGCATCGGCCGGGAAATTGCCCTCCAACTGATCGCCAGCGGCGCCCAGGTTTTCGCCCTGGGCCGCGACGCTCAGGCCCTGGCCCAGCTCGGTTGCGAAACCCTGTGCCTGGACATCGCCAACAGCGCCGCCCTGGACCTGGCCCTGCAAGGCCTGCCGCCGATGCATGGACTGGTCAACTGCGCCGGCATTTCCCGCCTGGAACCCGCCGCGGCCATCAGCGCCGAAGCCTTCGACCAGGTGATGAATGTCAACGCCCGCGCCGCGGCCCAGGTCGCCAGCCGTATCGCTGCGGCGATGATTGAAGCGAAGATTCCCGGCAGCATCGTCAACGTCTCAAGCCAGGCCTCACTGGTAGCCCTGGACGATCACCTCGGCTACTGCGCCTCCAAGGCCGCACTGGACGCCATCACCCGCGTGCAATGCGCCGAATGGGGCCGCTTCGGAATTCGCGTCAACAGCGTCAACCCCACCGTCACCCTCACGCCCATGGCACAGATGGCCTGGTCGGCGCCCGCCAAGCGCGACCCGGCATTGGCGGCGATTCCCCTGGGGCGATTTGCCGAAACGGCGGAAGTGGCCCTGCCGGTGTTATTCCTGCTGAGCGATGCCGCCAGCATGATCAGCGGCGTCAGCCTGCCGATCGACGGCGGCTACACCAGCCGCTAGCCGTTCTCCAGCTTGCCGGCGATCACCACCTTGTCCCGCGGTTTGTGCGGGTCTTCGAGACGATCCAGCAGCAGCCGCACCGCGCTGCTGCCGGCCAGTGACGCGTCGTGGGCCACGCAGGCAATCGGCACGCCGAAGATATCGGCGAAGGGCAGGCGGTCGATGCCGCAGATGGTCAGGCTGTCGTGGGGGATGTTGTGCATGCGCAGCGCACGCAGCGCGCCGAGGGTGATCAACTGGTTGAAGCCCATGATCGCGTCCGGCGCCGAGTGCTCGGCCAGGTAGTCGAGGGTGTGCAGGTAGGAGGGCATCAGCGTGTAGTCACCGGCACACACTTCAACGTGCACCTGAGGGTGCTCGGCCAGGACTTCTTTCAGGCCCTTGAGGCGTTCCATGGTGATGCGCGAATGCTCGGGCCCGGTCAGCACCAGCAGGCGCTTGAGGTTCGGGGTTTGCCGCACCAGGTAGTGCGCCGCCTCGATGCCGCTGTGATAGTTGTCCAGCACCACGCGGCTGAAGGGGCTGTCGTGAATCGTGCGATCGAGCAGCACCACCGGCGTCTTGCCGTTACCCAGGCGCTCCAGATAGTCCGGCTGGTAGCTGGGCTCGTCGGAGACCGGCGACAGGATGATCCCCGCCACGCGGTAGCCCAGCAGCGTGTCGACTGCCTTGCTTTCCAGTTCTTCCAGTTCGTCGGTGTCCACCAGCATGATGGTGTAGCCGTGCTTTTTCGCCTCGCGGGAAATCGCCTTGATCATCTCGCTGTAGAAGGGGTTGTCGACCGAAGCGGTGATCACGCCGATGATCAGGCTTTCACTGCGCTTGAGCCCGCGGGCAAAGGCGTTGGGCACATAGTCCAGCTCCCGCGCCACTTCGAGAATCCGCGCCAGGGTGGCGGGCTTGACCAGGTCGGGTTTGCTCAGCGCCCGGGACACCGTGATGGTGGTCATGTTGACCCGTTTGGCGATGTCGCTGATGGTGACGGACTTTTTCTTGTTCATCGGCAGGGGGGAACCAGGAGAAAACAACCTGAGGCTACCATGGGCACGGCTTCAAATCACCGGATCCCAGCGCTGCGACCAATCCTTTTCGGCCTCCACCACCGCCCGCAGCAACCCCAGCGCCTGCTGCAAAACCGCCGAATCGCGCTCGCGGGAATACACCAGGTACGTCGGGAAGCTGAACTCCGGCGCCTTGGGAACCCGCTCCATCACGCCGCTGTCCAGGTAGCTCTGCACCACCCGCGTGCGGAAATACCCGGCACCGCCGTTTTCCAGGATGTACTGCAACGCCAGTGGCCCCAGATTGAAACTCAGGGCTGCGCGGGCCTTGTCCGGCAGTGCGGCGTCGTGCTGCTGGCGAAAGCCCTGGCCCCAGTCGATATACACGTAGGGCTCGGGCCGGGCGGCCAGTTGCACCAGGATCAGTTTTTCTTCCAGCACCTGCTCTACCTGCAACCCCGGCCAGTATTGCGGCTGGAACACCAGCGCGGCGTCCAGCACCCCCAGTTCCAGCTGGCGCAACAGGTACTCGCCTTCGCGAGTCTCGGTGCGCAAAGCATGGCCGGGGATGTGTTCACGCAAGGCCTGGGCCCAGCCGAGCATCAGCGGGTTGCACAGGCTGACTTCGCCACCGATGTGCAGCACGTTGCGGTAGCCATCGGGTAATGGCAGGTCGCGGCGTGCGGCTTCCCAGGTCTGGACAAGCTGGTTGGCGTAGACCACGAACGCCTCGCCGTCCGGGGTCAGGCGGGCACCGGCGCGGTTGCGCACGAACAGGGTACTGTTGAGCTGGCTTTCGAGGTTTTTGACCCGGGCGGTGATTGCCGTCTGGGTGACGTGCAGTTTCTCGGCCGCCGCGGCGAGGCTGCCGCAGCGGGTGATTTCGAGGAAGGTGCGTGCCAGTTCGATGTCCATAAGGGCCCCTTGGAGAATAGGGGTCATTGTAGGGGCTGATGACTGGAATGCGGGCAAAAAATGTGGGAGCGGGCTTGCTCGCGAAGGCGGTGTATCAGTCAAGATACCCGGTGACTGATACACCGCCTTCGCGAGCAAGCCCGCTCCCACAGTTTGATTGTATTTCAGGTTGGGGTTTTGGGTGTTTGCAGGTGCTGGGTCGGGAAAGCCCTGGCATAAACCTGGCAAACCTTCAGCACCTGCTCATCCGCAAACCGCGCCCCCACCACATGCAGCCCCACCGGCAACCCATTGGCCGCCAACCCACACGGCACCGACGCCGCCGGTTGCTGGGTCAGGTTGAAGGGATAGGTAAACGGCGTCCACTCCATCCATTCCCCTAGTCCCGAACCCGGCGGCACATTGTGCCCGGCCTCGAACGCGGTGATCGGCATCATCGGCGAAACCAGCACATCGTAATGCTCATGGAATGCCGCCATGCGCGCCACGAGCGCTGCCCGTGCTTCCAGCGCAGCGCTGTAATCGCTGAGGCTGATCTGCTCGCCCAGTCGGGCAATGCGCAGCAACCCCGGGTCCATCAATTGCCGCTGGGCATCGCTCAACGGCCCGGCCAGGCGTGCTGCACCGGCAAACCATAAAGTATTGAACACCTCCAGCGGATCACTGAACCCCGGATCAATCTGTTCAACCTGCGCGCCCAGCTGCACCAGGCCTTCTACCGCCTGGGCGACCACCCTGGCCACTTGCGGGTCCACATCGACATAACCGAAGTTCGGGCTATAGGCGATACGCAGCCCCTTCAAATCAGCCCCGGCGTGCAACCATGGCGTGGTCCGGGGCGCGCCGATCCAGCCATCCCGCGCATCCGGCTGGGCGATGGTTTGCAGCATCAGCACCGAGTCTTCCACGGTGCGGGTCATCGGCCCCAGGTGAGACAAAATGGTCATCGAACTGGCCGGCCATTGCGGCACGTAACCGAAAGTCGGCTTGATGCCGAAGGTGCCGGTGAAGGCACAGGGGATCCGGATCGAGCCGCCGGCATCGCTGCCCTGGTGCAGCACGCCGAGGTTCAAGGCCGCCGCCGCACCGGCACCACCGGACGAACCGCCCGCCGTCATGCGCGTGTCCCACGGGTTGCGGGTAATGCCATACAGCGGGTTATCGGTGACGCCTTTCCAGCCGAATTCCGGTGTGGTGGTCTTGCCCAGCAATACCGCGCCGGCCTTGCGCATGAAGGCCGAGAAGGGCGCATCCACATCCCATCGACCCTCGGCGGATGTGGTACGCGAACCCTTGCGCGTCGGCATGCCGATGGTCTGCGTCAGGTCCTTGATGGAGGAGGGCACACCGTCCAGGGCCCCGCACGGCTGGCCCTTGAGCCAGCGCTGTTCCGAATTCCGCGCCGCCTTCAAGGCGCCTTCAGGGTCGACGTGGCAGTAGGCGTTGACCGCCGGGTTGTAGCGTTCGATCCGCAGCAATGCGTCTTCGGTGACCTCCACTGGCGACAGGCTTTTATCCCGATAGCGGGCCAGCAGCTCAACTGCGGTCAGGTTGGCGATATCCGTCATGCCGCTTGACCTCCTTGCGCCGCGTTGACCATGGCCCGCAGCAACACCGCGCAGCCCGCCGCCAGGTCATCCGGCGCGGCGTTCTCGATTTCGTTATGGCTGATGCCGCCTTCGCACGGCACAAAGATCATTCCGGCCGGGCCCAGTTCGGCGACGAAGATCGCGTCATGCCCGGCGCCGCTGACGATGTCCATATGGCTCAGGCCCAGGCTGCTCGCGCCATCACGCACGGCGTTGACACAGGCAGGGTTGAAATCCAGCGGCGGGAAGTCGGCAGTAGGCGTCAGTTCAAAGCTCAGGCCGTGTTGCTCGGCCGTCGCTTCGATCACCTGGCGCACTTCGTCGACCATCGCTTGCAGCTTGTCGGCGTGCAGGTGGCGCAGGTCGATGGTCATGTGCACCTGGCCGGGAATCACGTTGCGTGAGCCGGGACGCAGGCTCAGGCAACCGACGGTGCCGCAGGCATGGGGTTGTTGTTCGTGGGCGATGCGATTCACCGCGCTGACCACTTGCGCCGCGCCTACCAGTGCGTCCTTGCGCAGGTGCATCGGCGTCGGGCCGGCATGGGCTTCGACGCCGGTGAGGGTCAGGTCAAACCACTTCTGGCCGAGGCAGCCCATGACCACGCCGATGGTGGTGGCCTGGTCTTCCAGCACCGGGCCCTGTTCGATATGCGCCTCGAAATAGGCCCCCACCGGATGGCCCAGCACGGCGCGGGAGCCGGCGTAGCCGATGCGCTGCAATTCGGCGCCCACCGACAGCCCTTGCTCGTCCTGCTTGTCGAGGGTTTCCTGCAGGTCGAACTTACCGGCGAACACCCCGGAACCCATCATGCACGGCGGGAATCGCGAGCCTTCTTCGTTGGTCCACACCACCACTTCAATCGGTGATTCGGTCTCGATGTTCAAATCATTGAGGGTGCGGATCACTTCCAGGCCGGCCATCACGCCGTAGCAACCGTCGAACTTGCCGCCGGTAGGCTGGGTGTCGATATGGCTGCCGGTCATCACCGGCGCCAGTGCCGGATTACGCCCGGCACGGCGGGCAAAGATATTGCCGATGGCGTCGACGCTGACGCTGCATCCGGCGGCTTCGCACCATTGCACGAACAGGTCGCGGGCCTGGCGGTCGAGGTCGGTAAGGGCCAGGCGGCACACGCCGCCCTTGGGGGTGGCGCCGAGGCGGGCGAGGTCCATCAGCGATTGCCACAGGCGCTCGCGGTTGATCAGCGGGGCGTTGCTCTGGAGCGGTTGCGCAAAACTATTCATCAGCAGTCTCCGGTCAGGCACTCAGGGCCAGGTAACGGTTCTTGATCGTCGGGTCGGCGCGGAAGGCTTCGGCACTGCCTTCGTACACCACACGGCCCTGTTCGAGGACGTAATGGCGGTCGGCGAGCTTGTCGCAGACCATCAGGTTCTGTTCCACCAGCAGCACCGGCAGGCCGTCTTCCTTGACCTTGCGCAGGATCTTCACCAGCTCGTCGACGATCACCGGCGCGAGGCCTTCGGTGGGCTCATCGAGGATCAGCAGCTTGGGATCGTTGAGCAGCGCGCGGGCGATGGCGAGCATCTGTTGCTCACCGCCGGACAGCGCGTGGCCGGCGTTCTTGCGGCGCTCCCTGAGGCGCGGGAACATGCCGTACACGTCTTCCATCTGCCAGCGGCTGGTCTTGCGCACGGCAATGCGCAGGTTTTCCTCCACCGTGAGCAGGCGGAAAATCCCGCGGTTCTCCGGCACCAGCGCCAGGCCCTGGCGGGCGATTTCGAAGATTTTCTGCCCCACCAGCGGCTGGCCGTTGAAGTGAATCTGGCCCTGGCGCGGGCAGATGATCCCGAGGATGCTGCGCAGGGTGGTGGTCTTGCCAGCGCCGTTGCGCCCCAGCAGGGTCACCAGTTCGCCGGGATTGACGGTCAGGGACACGCCTTCAAGGACGTGGCTCTTGTCGTAGTAGGAGTGGATATTGTCGACGGTCAGCATCAGGCGGCTTCTCCCAGGTAGGCGGTGCGCACGCGCTCGTCGGCGCGCACGAATTCCGGTGTGCCTTCCACCAGGATCTGGCCGTGGCTCATCACGGTGATGCGTTGGCTGATGGACATGACGATGCTCATGTTGTGCTCGATCAGCAGCACGGTATGGTCGCGGCCGAGGTCGCTGATCAGTTGGGTCATGATCGGGATGTCGTCGATGCCCATGCCCGAGGTGGGTTCGTCGAGCATCAGCAGCTTGGGTCTGGAGCAGATCGACATGCCGACTTCCAGCACCCGCTGCTGGCCGTGGGACAACTCGCCGGCCAGGGTGTCGGCGCGGGCGGTGAGTTGCAGGCGTTCCAGCACCTGGTCGGCCATTTCCAGGTGTTCGCGCTTGCTGTCGACCCGGCGCCAGAAGTTCAGGGCGCGGGCTCCGTCGCGGCCCTGGGCGGCCAGGCGCAGGTTTTCGCGCACGCTGAGGTTCTGGAACAGGCTGGTGAGCTGGAACGAGCGCGCCATGCCCAGGCCGACGCGGCCGTGGGCCGGTTTGCGCATCAGGTTCTTGCCATCGAAATGAATTGCTCCGGCGGTGGCCTGGCGTTCGCCGGTCAGGCAGTGGAACAGGCTGGTCTTGCCCGCGCCATTGGGGCCGATGATGGTGTGGATGGTGCCGGCTTCGACCTTGAGGTTGACACCGTTCACCGCGTGGAACGCACCGTAGGCCAGTTCCAGGTTCTTGGTTTCCAGCAGGATGCTCATGACAGCTTCTCCTTGGTCACAACGTCGGCCTTGCGGCTGCCGCGCACACGGTCGAACAGGGTCGACAGACCACCCCACAAACCGCCGCGCATGAAGATCACCACCAGGATCAGGATCACCCCCAGCAGCATCAGCCAGCGCGGCCACAGATCGGAAAGGAAGTCCCCCAGCAGCACGATGGAACCGGCGCCCAGCAACGAGCCGAACAGCGAGCCGGTGCCGCCGACGATGGTCATGATCAGGATGTTCTCGGACATCGCCAGGTCGATATTCGACAGCGGCACAAAGTGCAGCAGCATCGCGTACAGCGCCCCGGCAATCCCGGTGACGGCGCCGGACAACACGAACACCAGGATCTTGAAGTGGCGGGTGTCATAGCCGATGGCCGAAGCGCGGGTTTCGTTTTCGCGAATCGCCATCAGCGTGCTGCCGAACGGCGAGGCGATCACCCGGCGGGCGCCGATGAAGATCAGCAGGAACAGCACCGCGACAAACCCGTAGAACGCGCGGGCGTCGGTCAGCGACAGCAGCACGGTGTCACCGATGCGGATTTCCGGGCGCGGCACGCTGAGCAGGCCGTTGTCACCGCCGGTCCAGTCGCTCAGGGTGTAGGCGACGAAGTAGGCCATCTGGCTGAAGGCCAGGGTCAGCATCACGAAGTAAATGCCGGTGCGGCGGATCGCCAGGGCGCCCACCAGGAAAGCCAGGAAACCACCGGCGACGGCGGCACCCAGCAGTGCGCTGAACAGCCCCAGTTGCAGGTGAATCATCAACAGCGCCGCGCAGTAGGCGCCGGCCCCGAAGAAGATGCCTTGGCCGAACGACAGCAGCCCGGTGTAACCCAGCAGCAGGTTGCAGGCGAGGGCGGCCATGGCAAAGATCAGGATCTCGGTGGCCAGGGTCGCCGAGGGCAGAATCAACGGCAGGCCGATCAACACCACGAGCACCAACAGCAGCATGTAGCGCGACTGGGGCTTGGCGAATGGCAGGGGGTTTTTTTCGCTCATGTCAGGCTCTCCCGAACAGGCCGTAAGGACGCACCAGGATCACCACGGCCATTGCGCCGTAGATCATCAGGCTCGCGCCCTGGGGCCAGAGTGTGGTCATCAGGCTTTGCACCACGCCGACCAGCAGGCCGCCCACCAGTGCACCGCTGAAGGAACCCATGCCGCCGATCACCACCACCACGAACGCCACGCCGAGGATTTCCGGGCCGACAAAGGGCTGGGCGCCGCGCAACGGGGCGAACAGCACACCGGCGACGCCGGCGAGGGCCACGCCGAGGGCGAAGGTCATGGAGAACAGGCGGAAAATGTTGGTGCCCAGCAGGGACACGGTTTCCGTGCTTTCACTGCCGGCCCGCACCAGGGCGCCGAAGCGCGTGCGTTCCAGCAACAGCCACAGGCCCAGGCCGACGAGGCCGGAGAACACGATCAGGAACAGGCGGTAGTAGGGGTAGACAAAATCGCCCACCACCAGCACCCCGCGCAGCAATTCCGGTACGGCGACACTCTTGCCCACCGGGCCCCAGATCATCACGCTGGCTTCCTGGATGATCAGGGCAATCCCCAGGGTCACCAGAATCTGGAACATGTGCGGCAAGTGATAAATCCGCTGGATCAATAATCGCTCGATCACCCAGGCCAGCGCGGCCACCACCAGCGGCGCAATCAGCAGCGCCAGCCAGAAGCTGCCGGTGAGGCTGACGGCGGTGTAGCAGATGTAGGCACCCAGCAAAAAGAACGCACCGTGGGCGAAGTTGACGAAGTTCAGCAGGCCGAAAATGATCGTCAAGCCGACCGCGATCAGGAAGTAAATCATCCCAAGGCCCAGGCCGTTGAGAATCTGGAACAGGTAAAGATTAAGCATGCAGGAACCCTCGGCAGGCGGCCGCATGAGCGGCGCTGCGCTGTGTCACCAGTAGATTTTCAGCGGATCAGCCGAGCACGCAGCCCGTGGCTTCCACCGGCGGGAACGACTGGCCGGAGCTGAGCACCTTGGCCAGATCGTCCTTGTCGGCCATGTCGCCTGCGGCCTTGCCCACCAGCAGGTAGTAGTCCTTGATCACCTGATGGTCGCCGGCGCGGATCGACTCCTTGCCGGTGGGGCCTTCGTAGCTCAGGCCCTGCATGGCCTTGGCCACGGTCGGCCCGTCGAAACTGCCGGTGGAGATGATGGTTTCGAGCATGACCTTGGTGCTGATGTAGTCGGCGGCCAGCGGGTAGGTGGGGTTGATGCCGTATTTGGCCTTGGTGAGTTTCACCAGGTCACGGTTGAGCGGGGTGTCGACCTGATGCCAGTACTGAGCGCCGAGGTACACACCTTCCAGTACGTCACTGCCCAGCTCCTGGAACTGGTCGAGGCCGGCGGACCACACCAGCAGCACTTTCATGCGCTCCTTGATACCGAAGTTCACCGCCTGGCGCAGGGTGTTGGACGACTGGCTGCCGAAGTTCAGCAGCACCAGCACGTCGGGTTTGGCGGCGATGGCATTGGTCAGGTAGCCGGAGAACTCCTGCTCCTGCAGGGAGTGGTAGCTGTTGCCGGCGTGTTCCAGGCCATGCTCGGCCAGCACCGATTTGGCGCCTTCGAGCAGGGCTTCGCCGAACACGTATTGCGGGGTGATGGTGTACCAGCGCTTGGCGTCGGGCAGCAGCTTGATTAGCGGCACGAGGGTCTCGCGGATCGCGCCGTAGGTCGGCACCGACCAGCGGAACGTGGCGCTGTTGCAGTCCTTGCCGGTGACTTCATCGGCGCCCACCGGGGTCATGAACACGCCACCGGCCTTGCTCACTTCCTTGGCCACCGCGAGTGCCGAAGACGACAGGGTACAGCCCTGGAAAAAGCGTGCGCCGTCCTGCTGGATCGCTTCCTGGACTTTACGCACGGCCTTGCCGGCGTTGCCTTCGGTGTCGATCACTTTGTAGACCAGCGGGCGGCCGAGTAACTCGGGATGCTGTTCCACCGCGAGGCGTGAACCCATGTCGGCAAATTTGCCATAACTGGCAAAGGCGCCAGACATGGACTTGAGGCCGTAAAAGGTAAAAGGCTCGGCGGCGAATGCAGAACGCACGCTCAGCGGGAGGCTGAGGGCGGCGGCTGCGGTGAGACTGGCTTTCAACAACGTACGACGCTGCATGGGGTGACTCCCTGGATTAGTTATTGGCAGGAGTGGCAATGGCGATACGGTGGAGCACGGCCTGTGGGCAGGCCTTTTATTGGTGGAGGGTGCGGCTTAGTGGTTGTGGTCGAACTCCAGCAGAAAGTGCGGGCTGACTTCACCTTCAAGGGCGGTCATGTGGTGTTCGGCGTCGCACATGTGTTCGTGCATCAGGCTGCGTACGGTGGCTTCGTCTTCGGCCCGGAAGGCGATCAGCAGTTGTTTGTGGTAGTCGAGGTTGGCGGCGTCGAATTGCTTGCGCTTGGGTTTGTAGGCTTTTTTCAGCACGACCAGGTCACGCAGCAGGTCGTTGAGGAATTGCGCCATGAAGCTCAGCAGCGGGTTGGGGCAGGCCTTGGCCAGCAGGTTGTGGAATTCCAGTTCGGCGATGCGTTGTTCGCGTTGGCCGGCTTCGCTGTCTTCGGGGGCGCTGCAGAAATCGACGTTGTCCTGGAGGGCGCGGTAGTCGTCTTCGCTCAGGCGGCCCAGGACCGAGACGGCGAGTTCGACTTCGATGACTTTGCGCAGCTGGTAGACCTGCTCGCCGTCCAGGTGCTGGAAGTGCAGGTAGTTGCGCAGGGCGCGGCTGGCGGGTTCGGTGCCGGCCTGGTTGAGATAGGCGCCGCCGCTGGGGCCGGTGCGGGTGTTGACCAGGCCTTCGACTTCCAGCGCCTTGAGGGCTTCGCGGGCGGAGCCTTTGGAGCACTGGAAGCTTTCCATCAGTTCGCGTTCGGTGGGCAAGCGGTCGCCGGGCTTCAGGGCGTCGGTGACGATGGAGCGTTTGACCGACTCGACGATCACGTCGGAGAGCTTCTGGCGTTTGCGGCGCAGCGGGCGGCTTAGCATGGTGTTTGATTGATCCTATTAATGCGGATTAATAGTACTTAATAGGGGTTTGGGGTGGGGCGTCAACGGAGGGGGTCGCTTTTGGTTTGGATGGGTCGTAAATGGTGGGGGTGTGCATATCCGTTTCTTCGGTTATGGCTGATATTGGTTCCGCTCTTACAGCGGCTCACTTTTGAAAAGCGCAAAAGTAAGCAAAACGCTCTTGCCCCACCACTCGGCTCCTCGCTTAGGCTCGGAGTGCCTAAGATCAAAATCAAAAGCTAAAGCGGGCACGGTTCAAATGTGGGAGCTGGCTTGTCGGGTCGCCGCATC
>NZ_JACAOX010000036.1:0-27522 GCF_013386015.1 Pseudomonas sp. B6001 | reverse complement strand
GGAACCAATAGCAGCCGTTACCGCAGCAACGGATATGCCCCCCCAAGAAAACTTTCCTCCCCCGAGCGTGACCCAGATCCCACAAGCCGTTGATTAATGATGGCATCCGCTCAGCTATACTCCTCTCCATTTGAATGGCCCTCGAGGAATTACTGTGAAGAACTGGACCTTGCGCCAACGGATTTTGGCGAGCTTTGCGGTCATCATCGCGATCATGCTGCTGATGGTAGTGGTCTCGTATTCACGCCTGTTGAAGATCGAGGCTGGCGAAGAGTCAGTCCGCGATGACGCAGTCCCCGGGGTCTACCTAAGCTCCATGATCCGCAGCGCATGGGTCGACAGCTACCTCGACACCCTCGACATCATCGGCCTGCGCAAAGACAAGACACTCACCGAAGCCGACAAGGCCGACTACAAGTCCTTCGAAGCGCGCATCATCACGCAAATGGCCAATTACAAGGCAACTATCAACGGCGCTGAGGATCAGGCCGAGTTCGATAAGTTCGAAGCCCTGCACCAGGCCTACAACAAGGCTTTGGCCGCAGTCACTGAAAACCTGCAACGCAATGACGTCGCCGCCGCCCGCAAAGTGTTCGACGAAGAGCTGACCCCGACCTGGACCGCAGGCCGCATGAAGCTCAACGACATCATCACCGAAAACAAAAACGTCGCGGACCGCGCCACCAACGCTATCGACGACGCCGTGTCCGCTGCAAAAATCAGCATGGGCGTCTCGCTGATCCTCGCGATCCTCGCCGCTGGCCTCTGCGGCCTGCTGCTGATGCGCGCGATCATGGCGCCGATGAAACGCATCGTCGACATCCTCGAAACCATGCGCACCGGCGACTTGAGCAAACGCCTGAACCTCGAACGCAAGGACGAATTCGGCGCAGTAGAGACCGGCTTCAACGACATGATGACCGAGCTCACCGCCCTGGTGTCCCAGGCACAGCGCTCTTCGGTACAGGTCACTACCTCGGTCACCGAGATTGCCGCGACTTCCAAGCAACAACAGGCCACGGCCACTGAAACCGCCGCGACGACCACCGAGATCGGCGCTACTTCGCGGGAGATCGCTGCTACTTCCAAGGACTTGGTCCGTACCATGACCGAAGTCTCCACCGCCGCCGACCAGGCCTCGGTGGCCGCCGGCTCCGGCCAGCAAGGCCTGGCGCGCATGGAAGAAACCATGCACTCGGTGATGGGCGCAGCTGACCTGGTAAACGCCAAGCTGGCGATCCTCAATGAGAAGGCCGGCAACATCAACCAGGTGGTGGTGACCATCGTCAAGGTCGCCGACCAGACCAACCTGTTGTCCCTCAACGCTGCCATCGAGGCCGAGAAGGCCGGTGAGTACGGTCGCGGGTTTGCCGTGGTGGCCACCGAAGTGCGGCGCCTGGCCGACCAGACCGCCGTGGCCACCTACGACATCGAGCAGATGGTGCGCGAGATCCAGTCGGCGGTGTCGGCCGGGGTGATGGGCATGGACAAGTTCTCTGAAGAAGTGCGCCGTGGCATGTTCGAGGTGCAGCAGGTGGGCGAGCAGTTGTCGCAGATCATCCATCAGGTGCAGGCCCTGGCGCCACGGGTGTTGATGGTCAACGAAGGCATGCAGGCCCAGGCCACCGGCGCCGAGCAGATCAACCATGCGCTGGTGCAGTTGGGCGATGCCAGCAGCCAGACCGTGGAGTCCCTGCGTCAGGCCAGCTTTGCCATCGACGAGCTGAGCCAGGTCGCCGTCGGCCTGCGCAGCGGCGTGTCGCGTTTTAAAGTCTGATGAACGACCTCGCGGCTAAACGCGGTGCCGTTGCGGCAGTGAAGAAAGCACTGTTCCTGGTGTTTCACATCGGTAATGAACGGTATGCCCTCAAGGCCACGGAAGTGGCCGAGGTGCTGCCGCGCCTGCCGCTTAAGCCCATTGCCCATGCGCCTGCGTGGGTCGCCGGGATCTTTGCCCATCGCGGGGCGATGGTGCCGGTGATCGATCTCAGTGCCTTGACCTTCGGTACGCCGGCCCAGGCCCGCACCAGCACGCGCCTGGTGTTGGTCAATTATCAGCCGGATGCACTCACTCCGGCACGCTGGCTGGGGCTGATCCTCGAACAGGCCACCGATACCCTGCGCTGTGACCCGGCGGAGTTCCAGCCCTACGGCCTGGACAACCGCCAGGCACGTTACCTGGGCCCGGTGCGCGAAGACGAGCGTGGCTTGATGCAGTGGATCGGCGTGGCGGACCTGCTGACGGCTGACGTGCAGGCGCTGCTGTTTGCCGCGGGCGAGGAGGGTTGATGAGCAGTGATCAACGCTTCTTCGACTTCCTTAAGGAGCGCATTGGCCTGGACGTTGCCTCGGTGGGCGAAGCGATCATCGAGCGTGCCGTACGCCAGCGCAGCATGGCGCTCAGCGCGCAGACCGCAGATCAATACTGGCAGCAATTGCAGGCCTCCACCGACGAACAGCAAGCGCTGATCGAAGCGGTGATCGTCCCCGAAACCTGGTTTTTCCGTTACCCCGAATCCTTCGCCACCCTGGGCCGGCTGGCGGTCGCCCGCCTGGCCGAAATCAAGCAGATGCGCGCCCTGCGGATCCTCAGCCTGCCGTGTTCCACCGGCGAAGAACCCTATTCGATTGCCATGGCCTTGCTCGACGCCGGGCTGGCGCCGCATCAGTTCAAGGTGCAGGGCATGGACGTCAGCCCGCTGTCGGTGGAGCGCGCCCGCCGTGGGGTGTACGGCAAGAATTCGTTTCGCGGCCAGGACCTCGAGTTCCGCGATCGCCACTTCACCGAGCAAACCGACGGCTACCGAATTGCCGACCGGGTACGCGAACAAGTGCGCCTGCAGGTGGGCAACCTGCTGGACCCCACGCTGCTGGCCAACGAGCCCACCTACGATTTTGTGTTCTGCCGCAACCTGCTGATCTACTTCGACCAGCCGACCCAGAAGCAGGTGTTTGAAGTGCTCAAGGGCCTGACCCACCTCGACGGCGTGCTGTTTATCGGGCCTGCCGAAGGCAGCTTGCTGGGGCGCCTGGGCATGCGTTCGATTGGCGTGCCGCAGTCGTTTGCCTTCAGCCGGCATGCGGAGCCCGCGCCTGAACCGGTATTTGTGCCGATGCCCGCGCCGATTCCTCAGCGCAGTGCCGCGCCTATCCCGACCAGGCCCCGGCCGTTCAGCACCGTCAGTGCCCAAGTGGTACCGATCAAGCCGCCGCCCCCGCAGTCGGACGCCGCCGATCTGCTCAGTCAGATTGCGACCCTGGCCAATGAAGGCAAGAGCCTGGAAGCCCGTGCTGCCTGCGAGCGTTATTTGCAGAGCCATCCGCCGGCGGCCCAGGTGTTTTATTGGCTGGGCCTGCTCAGCGATGTGGCCGGCAGCGCCCTGGAAGCCCAGGGTTATTACAGAAAAGCCTTGTACCTGGAACCCCAGCACCCGCAGGCCTTGATGCACCTGGCCGCGTTGCTCGAGTCCCAGGGCGATGTCGCCGGCGCCCGGCGTTTGCAGGCTCGTGCCGCGCGCAGCGAGCGAGCTGACAGTGAGCGTAAATCATGACCCTGGATCCCGAGCTGAACCTGACCCTGGCCGATACCCAGGCCATCGATGACTGCTGGAACCGCATCGGCATCCACGGTGACAAGTCCTGCCCGTTGCTGGCCGAGCACATTCACTGTCGCAATTGCTCGGTGTATTCCGCCGCCGCCACGCGCCTGCTCGACCGTTATGCCTTGCAGCAGGACGATCACCGCCCCGTCGCGACGCCGGAAGTCGAGGGTGACGTCCTCACCCGTTCGCTGCTGATGTTCCGCCTCGGCGAAGAATGGCTGGGCATCGCCACTCGCTGCCTGGTGGAAGTGGCACCGTTGCAGCCGATCCATTCCTTGCCCCATCAGCGTTCCCGCGCCTTGCTGGGCGTGGCCAACGTGCGTGGCGCACTGGTGGCGTGCCTGTCCCTGGTGGAATTGCTGGGGCTGGACAGCACCGGCAGCGGCCCCAGTGGCGCACGAATCATGCCGCGCATGCTGATCATCGCGGCGCAGGACGGCCCCGTGGTGGTGCCGGTGGACGAAGTGGACGGTATCCATGCCATTGATGAACGCACCTTGAATGCGGCATCTGCGTCGGGCACCCAGGCCAGCGCCCGCTATACCCAAGGGGTGTTGCAGTGGAAAGGCCGCAGCCTGCGCTGGCTGGACGAGGCGCAATTGTTGTCTGCCGTGACCCGGAGCCTCACATGACCCCCGACCAGATGCGCGATGCCTCGCTGCTGGAGCTGTTCAGCCTGGAAGCCGACGCCCAGACCCAGGTGCTCAGCGCCGGCCTGCTGGCCCTGGAGCGCAACCCGACCCAGGCCGACCAGCTCGAAGCCTGCATGCGTGCCGCCCATTCCCTGAAGGGCGCGGCGCGGATTGTCGGGGTGGACGCGGGGGTCAGCGTGGCCCACGTGATGGAAGATTGCCTGGTCAGCGCCCAGGAAAGCCGCTTGTACCTGCTGCCGGAGCATATCGACGCACTGCTGCAAGGCACCGATTTGCTGATGCGCATTGCCACGCCGGGCAACACCGTGGGCCCGGCGGACATCGAGTCCTATGTGGCATTGATGGAGCGGTTGCTCGATCCGTCGCAGAAAGTCGCGCCGCCCACTGCGCCAAAGCCTGCGCCGCCGCCCACACCCGCGCCAGAACCTGAATTGTCGATGGAAGCGCTGCTGACCCTGCCGCCGGAGCCCGAACCCGCGCCGCCGGTCAGTGCCGAACTGCCACGCCAGAACAAACGCATGACCGAAGGCGGCGAGCGGGTGTTGCGGGTGACCGCCGAACGCTTGAACAGCCTGTTGGACCTGTCCAGCAAGTCCCTGGTGGAAACCCAGCGGCTCAAGCCTTACCTCGCCAGCTTGCAACGCCTCAAGCGCATCCAGAGCAACAGTGCCCGCGCCCTGGAAAACCTCGACGGCCACCTCAAGACCGTCGACCTGAGCCTGGAAGCCCAGGAAGCGCTGGCTGATACCCGCCGCCTGTTGAGCGAAGCCCAGGCACTGCTCGCGGAAAAAACCGCCGAAATCGACGAGTTCGGCTGGCAGGCCGGGCAACGCGCCCAAGTCTTGTACGACACGGCGCTGGCGTGCCGCATGCGGCCGTTTGCCGACGTGCTGGCCGGGCAGGTGCGCATGGTGCGTGACCTGGGCCGCAGCCTCGGTAAACAGGTGCGCCTGGAAATCGAAGGCGAGAAAACCCAGGTCGACCGCGATGTGCTGGAAAAGCTCGAAGCGCCGCTGACCCATTTACTGCGCAATGCTGTGGACCACGGCATTGAAATGCCCGAGCAACGCCTGCTGGCGGGCAAACCGGCTGAAGGCCTGATCCGCCTGCGGGCGTCTCACCAGGCCGGCTTGCTGGTGCTGGAGTTGAGCGACGACGGTAACGGTGTCGACCTGGAGCGCCTGCGCGGCACCATCGTCGACCGGCATTTGTCGCCGGTGGAAACCGCCCTGCGCCTGAGCGAAGAGGAACTGCTCACGTTCCTGTTCCTGCCGGGGTTCAGCCTGCGGGACAAGGTCACCGAGGTCTCGGGGCGCGGGGTCGGCCTGGATGCGGTGCAGCATATGGTGCGCCAGTTGCGCGGCGCGGTGGTGCTGGAGCAGACGGCGGGGCAGGGCAGTCGCTTCCACCTGGAGGTGCCGTTGACCCTGTCGGTAGTGCGCAGCCTGGTGGTGGAAGTTGGCGAAGAGGCCTACGCCTTCCCGCTGGCCCACATCGAGCGCATGTGCGATCTTGCGCCCGACGACATCGTGCAACTGGAAGGCCGCCAGCATTTCTGGCACGAAGGCCGGCATGTCGGCCTGGTCGCCGCCAGCCAGTTGCTGCAGCGCCCGCCGGGGCAGGGCAGTCAGGAAACCCTGAAGGTCGTGGTGATCCGCGAGCGCGATGCGGTCTACGGGATTGCCGTGGAGCGTTTTATCGGCGAACGCACGCTGGTGGTATTACCCCTGGACGACCGGTTGGGCAAGGTCCAGGACATCTCCGCCGGAGCGTTGCTCGATGACGGTTCGGTGGTGCTGATCGTCGACGTCGAAGACATGCTGCGATCGGTGGACAAACTGCTGAATACCGGTCGTCTGGAGCGCATCGCCCGACGCACCCAGCAAACCCTCGAAGCACCGCGCAAGCGTATTCTGGTGGTGGATGACTCGCTGACCGTGCGTGAGCTGCAACGCAAATTGTTACTTAATCGCGGTTATGAAGTGGCCGTGGCGGTCGATGGCATGGATGGCTGGAACGCGCTGCGCTCCGAAGACTTCGACCTGCTGATCACGGACATTGATATGCCTCGCATGGACGGTATTGAATTGGTCACACTCTTGCGCCGTGATACTCGCCTGCAATCCCTGCCGGTGATGGTTGTTTCCTACAAGGATCGGGAAGAAGACCGTCGTCGTGGACTGGACGCCGGCGCCGACTATTATCTAGCCAAGGCCAGCTTCCATGACGACGCGCTGTTGGACGCGGTGGTGGAGCTGATTGGAGGAGCACGGGCATGAGGATTGCGATCGTCAATGACATGCCCATGGCCGTGGAGGCCTTGCGCCGGGCGTTGAGCCTAGAGCCGGCCCACGAAGTGGTGTGGGTTGCGGGCAACGGCCTGGAAGCAGTGCAGCGTTGCGCCGAGTTCACGCCCGACCTGATTCTGATGGACCTGATCATGCCGGTGATGGACGGTGTGGAGGCCACCCGGCAGATCATGGCCGAGACGCCTTGTGCGATCCTGATTGTCACCGTCGACCGCCAGGCCAACGTCAGCCGTGTATTCGAAGCCATGGGCCATGGCGCCCTGGACGTGGTTGACACCCCTGCACTGGGCGTGGGCAATCCGAAGGACGCCGCGGCACCGCTGTTGCGCAAGATCCTCAATATCGGCTGGCTGATTGGCCAGCGTGGCAGCCGCGTGCGGGCCGAGCCTGCGCCCCAGCGGGCCACGGGCAAACGCCAGAGCCTGGTGGCCATCGGTTCGTCCGCAGGCGGCCCGGCTGCCCTGGAATCCCTGCTCAAGGGCTTGCCCCGGGACTTCTCGCCGGCCATTGTGCTGGTGCAGCATGTGGACCAGGTGTTCGCCGCCGGCATGGCCGAATGGCTGAGCAGTGCCTCGGGCCTGCCGGTGCGCCTGGCCCGGGAAGGCGAGCCGCCCCAAAGCGGTGTCGTGTTGCTGGCGGGCACCAATCATCACATTCGTCTGCTGAAGAACGGCACGCTGGCCTACACCGCAGAGCCTGTGAACGAGATTTACCGGCCGTCCATCGACGTGTTTTTCGAGAGCGTCGCCAGCTACTGGAATGGCGATGCCGTTGGCGTGCTGCTGACGGGGATGGGGCGTGATGGCGCCCAGGGACTTAAGTTGATGCGTCAGCAAGGCTACCTGACCATCGCGCAGGACCAGCAAAGCTGTGCTGTTTACGGCATGCCCAAAGCGGCAGCGGCGATTGACGCGGCTGTTGAAATTCGCCCATTGGACAGAATTGCGCCACGATTGCTGGAGGTATTCGCAAAATGACCGATATCACACGCTGTCCTGGCCTGCAGGTAGTAATTCAGGTGACCGTAAATGAATGATTTGCAGCTCGACGACTTCAAGACCGACGAAAACGCCGCCATGGTGCTGCTCGTCGACGACCAGGCGATGATCGGCGAGGCCGTACGCCGGGGCCTGGCCCATGAAGACAATATCGACTTCCACTTTTGCGCCGACCCGCACCAGGCCATTGCCCAGGCGATCCGTATCAAGCCGACGGTGATCCTGCAGGACCTGGTGATGCCGGGTCTCGATGGCCTGACCCTGGTGCGCGAATACCGCAATCACCCGGCGACGCAGAACATCCCGATCATCGTGCTTTCCACCAAGGAAGACCCGCTGATCAAGAGCGCGGCGTTTGCTGCCGGGGCCAACGATTACCTGGTCAAGCTGCCGGATAACATCGAACTGGTGGCGCGCATCCGCTATCACTCGCGCTCCTACATGACCCTGTTGCAACGGGACGCGGCCTACCGGGCGCTGCGGGTCAGCCAACAGCAGTTGCTGGACACCAACCTGGTGCTGCAACGGCTGATGAACTCCGACGGCCTGACCGGGCTGTCCAATCGCCGGCATTTCGACGAATACCTGGAACTGGAATGGCGCCGCGCCATGCGTGACCAGACCCAACTGTCGCTGCTGATGATCGACGTGGACTTCTTCAAGACCTACAACGACAGTTTCGGCCACCTGGAAGGCGACGAGGCGTTACGCAAGGTGGCGGCGACCATTCGTGATGCCAGCAGCCGTCCTTCGGATTTGCCGGCGCGTTATGGCGGTGAAGAGTTTGCCCTGGTGCTGCCCAATACCTCGCCGGGCGGTGCGCGGCTGGTGGCCGAGAAGCTGCGCCAGGCGGTGGCGAGCCTGAAAATCCCGCACATTGCCCCGGCAGAAGGGGCGAGCCTGACCATCAGTATTGGCTTGGCGACCATGACCCCGGTGCAGGGCACCGATTGCCGGCAATTGATCTCGGCGGCGGACAAGGGCCTGTACCTGGCCAAGCACAATGGGCGCAATCAGGTGGGGATCGAGTAGGGAATACGGTCTGCGGGATGTCGCAGACCTAATGTGGGAGCGGGCTTGCTCGCGAATGCGGTGTGTCAGTCAATGCATCTGGCGACTGAACCACCGCATTCGCGAGCAAGCCCGCTCCCACATTTGATCTTCATCGCTGTCTGGATGGTGCATATCCCCGCCTTTTCGGCCAAGCGGACTGCCGTTATCAGCCGTTTGTCGTTATACTCGTCGGCTTTCAAAAGTTCGCCAACGAGTGCTGCCCGCCATGGAAATCAACCCGATCCTTAACACCATCAAGGACCTGTCCGAGCGCTCCGAAACTATTCGGGGGTATCTTTGACTACGATCAAAAGCATGAGCGTCTGACCGAAGTCAATCGCGAGCTTGAAGATCCGGCTGTCTGGAACAAACCTGAATACGCCCAGGAACTGGGCCGCGAGCGCGCTGCGCTGGCGCAGATCGTCGACACCCTCGACGAATTGAACACCGGTCTGGGCGATTGCCGCGACCTGCTGGACATGGCCGTCGAAGAAAACGACGAAGGCGCAGTGGGCGATGTCGTCGCCGAGCTGGCCCGTCTCGAGGAAAACCTCGCCAAACTCGAATTTCGCCGCATGTTCAGCCATGAAATGGACCCGAACAACGCCTACCTGGACATCCAGGCCGGTTCCGGCGGCACCGAAGCCCAGGACTGGGCCAACATCCTGTTGCGCATGTACCTGCGCTGGGCCGACAAACGCGGTTTCGACGCGACCATCATGGAACTGTCGGCCGGTGAAGTCGCCGGCATCAAGGGCGCGACCGTGCACATCAAGGGCGAATACGCCTTTGGCTGGCTGCGGACCGAGATCGGCGTACACCGCCTGGTGCGCAAGAGCCCGTTCGACTCCGGCAACCGTCGCCACACGTCGTTCTCCGCCGTTTTCGTCTCGCCAGAGATCGACGACAAGGTGGAAATCGAGATCAACCCGGCAGACCTGCGGATCGACACCTACCGTTCCTCCGGTGCCGGTGGCCAGCACGTAAACACCACCGACTCGGCCGTACGTATTACCCACGTACCGACCAATACCGTGGTGAGCTGCCAGAACGAACGTTCCCAGCACGCGAACAAGGACACCGCCATGAAAATGCTGCGGGCCAAGTTGTACGAGCAGGAAATGCAGAAACGCAACGCCGCGTCCCAGGCGCTGGAAGACACCAAGTCGGATATCGGCTGGGGTCACCAGATCCGCTCGTATGTGCTCGACGCGTCGCGGATCAAGGATCTGCGTACCAACATCGAACGCAGCGACTGCGACAAGGTGCTCGACGGTGATATCGACGAATACCTGGAAGCCAGCCTGAAATCTGGCCTGTAACTCCTTTGTAGGAGCCGGCTTGCCGGCGATCCCCGGCCGCAGGCCGGGGACAACGAACCTGATGGAAAATTTAAAGACATGAGCGACCAACAACTCGACCCGCAAGCCCTGCAACAGGAAGAAAACTCCCTGATCGCCCTGCGCAAGGAAAAGCTTGCTGCCGAGCGCGCCAAGGGCAATGCCTTCCCGAACGACTTCCGCCGCGAAAACTACTGCGATGCCTTGCAGAAACAGTACGCGGACAAGACCAAGGAAGAGCTGGCAGAGGCTGCAATCCCGGTCAAGGTTGCCGGTCGCATCATGCTCAACCGTGGCTCGTTCATGGTGATCCAGGACATGACCGGTCGCATCCAGGTCTACGTCAACCGTAAAACCCTGTCCGAAGAAACCCTGGCCTCGGTAAAAACCTGGGACATGGGCGACATCATTGCCGCCGAAGGCACCCTGGCCCGTTCCGGCAAGGGTGACCTGTACGTTGAAATGACCAGCGTGCGCCTGCTGACCAAATCCCTGCGCCCGCTGCCGGACAAGCACCACGGCCTGACCGACACCGAGCAGCGCTATCGCCAGCGCTACGTTGACCTGATCGTCAACGAAGAAGTGCGCCAGACCTTCCGCGTGCGTTCGCAGGTTATTGCGCACATCCGCAGCTTCCTGATGAAGCGTGACTTCCTCGAAGTTGAAACACCGATGCTGCAAACCATCCCGGGTGGTGCCGCAGCCAAGCCGTTCGAAACCCACCACAACGCGCTGGACATGGAAATGTTCCTGCGTATTGCGCCTGAGCTGTACCTCAAGCGGCTTGTTGTTGGCGGCTTCGAAAAAGTGTTCGAGATCAACCGCAACTTCCGTAACGAAGGCGTTTCGACCCGTCACAACCCTGAATTCACCATGTTGGAGTTCTACCAGGCCTACGCCGACTACGAAGACAACATGGACCTGACCGAGGAACTGTTCCGCGAACTGGCGCAACTGGTCCTGGGCACCACCGACGTGCCGTACGGCGACAAGGTGTTCCACTTCGGCGAGCCGTTCGTGCGCCTGTCGGTGTTCGATTCGATCCTCAAGTACAACCCTGAGCTGACCGCCGATGACCTGAACGACATCGACAAGGCCCGCGCCATCGCCAAGAAAGCCGGCGCCAAGGTGCTGGGCTTCGAAGGCCTGGGCAAATTGCAGGTGATGATTTTCGAAGAGCTGGTGGAGCACAAGCTGGAGCAGCCGCACTTCATTACCCAGTACCCGTTCGAAGTGTCGCCGCTGGCCCGTCGCAACGATGACAACCCGAACGTCACCGACCGTTTCGAGCTGTTCATCGGCGGCCGTGAAATCGCCAACGCCTACTCCGAGCTGAACGACGCCGAAGACCAGGCCGAGCGCTTCATGGCCCAGGTGGCTGACAAGGACGCTGGCGACGACGAGGCGATGCACTACGACGCCGACTTCGTACGCGCCCTGGAATACGGCATGCCGCCTACCGCCGGTGAAGGTATCGGCATCGACCGGTTGGTGATGTTGTTGACCAACTCGCCGTCGATCCGTGACGTGATCTTGTTCCCGCACATGCGGCCACAAGCGTAACCGTAGCGAAATCCGAAGCCGCCTTTTATAAGGCGGCTTTTTTATGTGGCGTTTATAAGCGTCAAGTAAACAGCGCCAGGTGATCGTTCCCACGCTCTGCGTGGGAACGCAGCCCGTGACGCTCCGCGTCACACTGTGGAGGAAGATCCGTCGTGAACCGCGTAATGGCTCAAAAGGGTGCCGCCGGCATTGCCGCTGCCGTGGCTGAAAGTGTTCAGTACCAGGGCCGCAAGGCCAGTCGCCGGGGCAGTGAGCAGCGCAGGCAGGACATTCTCGATGCAGCGATGCGCATCGTGGTACGCGAAGGCGTGCGTGCCGTGCGTCACCGTGCGGTGGCGGCGGAAGCCGGTGTGCCGTTGTCGGCCACCACCTATTACTTCAAGGACATCGACGACCTGCTCACCGACACCTTCGCCCAATATGTGGAGCGCAGCGCCGCGTTCATGGGCAAGTTGTGGGTGCGTAACGAAGGCCTGCTGCGCGAGATGGTGGCTTATGGCGACGGCAGCCCGCAGTCGCGCTCGCAACTGGCCGATGACATCGCGCGCCTGACCGCCGATTACGTGCAACGCCAATTGCTCAACCGCCGTGAGCACCTGATGGCCGAGCAGGCGTTTCGCCAGGAAGCGCTGCTGAACCCGCGCCTGGCCGAGCTGGTGCGCTCCCACCAGCAAATCCTGCTGCAGGGCACTTGCCAGTTTTTCCAGGTATTGGGTTCCCGCGAGCCGCAACAGGATGCCAAAGTGTTGACGGCGATTATCGGTCGGATGGAATATCAGGGCCTGCTGGGCGGCGCAGAGCCTCTGACCAGCGAAGAAATGCTTGAGATCCTCAAGCGTTACATGCATTTGGTGTTGGCTTCGGTCTGACACAGGGGATTGTCCAATGAAAGCCTGGCGCGTCGTCGTGATCGCCTTGTCGTTCCTGTTGCTCAGCGGTTGCCTGGTGACCTTCAAGGACCCGTTGCCCGCCAGCGAGGCGGCGCCTGATGGTCTGCTTGGCAAATGGGCCAGCAAAAACGCCTGGGGTGAGCCGCTCAACCTGCAAATCAGCCGCGTCGGTAAGCACCGCTACAAAGCCGTGAGCTACCCTAAGGCCAAGCCGGGCCAGCGGGATGAATACCTGTTCACGGTTTCCCGGCATGGCAGCCGCTGGTATCTGTCGGCGCCATTGCCGGCCAGGTTCGGCGGGCATTACATCCTCGCCGGGTTCGAATTGAATGATGAGCACGAGCTGGTGGTCTACAACCTCGACCTGGATCAGGTCCACCAGGCGGTCGGCCAGAAGGTCCTGAGTGGCAGCACCGTCGAAACCGTCGAGGGTGCCGGTGTGTTGATCGACAGTTCCATGGCCCGGGTATTTGCGTACCTGGATGATCCGGCCAATGCCGATGTGTTCGTCGAAGCCGTGCGCTACCAGCGTGCAGGCAAATAACGTTTAAAGAGGAAGTACCGGGTGGACGATTACCAGCAGACGATACGCGCCTTGTCCGATCGCATTGTGCTGGCGCAAACACCGATTCGCGTCCTCGACGCCGTGAAGTGGGACGAGAATATTCGCCAGGGATTCCTCAAGGCCAAGGGCAAGGAAATGCCGGCGGTGGACCGCGACTACTACCTGACCCGGCCGCTGTCGTTCGATTCCAGCGCGGTGAAGCTGGAGTTCCAGAACATCGAGCGCGACATCACCCGCCAGCTTGGCCAGTTCAACCCGGTTGGGCAGATCATGCGGCGCATGTGCAAGGAATACCGCATGGTGGTGCGCATGCTCGAAGCGCGGGGCACCGAGGATTTCGGCCTGATCTCCCAGGAGCTGTATGGCGCCGCTTCCGATGCGTTCCATGCCGGTGACCCGACCCTGGCCGACCTCGGCCTGATGATGTCGGACTACCTGAACAATATCGATGGCCGTGGCGACCTCAAGGACGAAGCCAAGACCCTGACCGCCAAGGACGCCGTCAACCTGCTGCAGAGCCGCCTGAACAAGGTATTCGGCGAGGCCGAGGAAACCATCCGGGTGTTCGAGTCCGACGGTATCGTGGCGGACGCGGCGGCAGGTGCCGACTACATCAAGATCCGCGCCGACGCGATGTTCAACGACCGCGACGTGCGCGCCCTGGAGGTCCATGAAGGCCTGGTGCACGTGGGCACCACCCTCAATGGGCAAAACCAGCCGATCTGCACCTTCCTGTCCAAGGGCCCGCCCTCGTCGACCGTGACCCAGGAAGGCCTGGCGATCCTGATGGAAATTATCACCTTCGCCTCCTACCCCAGCCGCCTGCGCAAGCTGACCAACCGCACTCGCGCCATTCATATGGTGGAGCAGGGAGCCGACTTCCTGCAGGTGTTCGAGTTCTTCCGTGAGCAGGGCTTTGAGATGGCGGAAAGCTACGGCAACGCGAGCCGGGTTTTCCGTGGGTCGACGCCTACGGGTCTGCCGTTTACCAAGGATTTGTCCTACCTCAAGGGCTTTATCATGGTTTACAACTACATTCAGTTGGCCGTGCGCAAAGGCAAGCTGGAGCAAGTGCCGCTGCTGTTCTGCGGCAAGACCACCCTGGAAGACATGCGTACCCTGCGCCAACTGGTGGACGAAGGTCTGGTGGTGCCACCCAAATACCTGCCGGATCAGTTCCGCGACATGAATGCGTTGGCGGCGTGGATGTGTTTCTCCAACTTCCTCAACCATTTGAGCCTGGACCGGATCGAGGCGGATTACTCCAATATCCTTTAACGAAATCTCTGAAGGAACTCAGTCAAAATGTGGGAGCGGGCTTGCTCGCGAATGCGGTGTATCAGCAACAGATGTGGTTACTGAATCACCGCATTCGCGAGCAAGCCCGCTCCCACCTTTGATCTCCATAGGTCTTCAGGATCGTTCCCAACCCATTCACGAGGCTTCAACGGATGAGAATCCTCGGCATTCTTTGCCTGCTACTGACCCTTAACGGCTGCAGCTCCTTATTGTTCTATCCGGAGCGCGGCATGCCGTTCACCCCGGAAAAGGCTCGCCTGCAATACCGTGACGTCACATTGACCACCGCCGATGGCCTGAAGCTCCACGCCTGGTGGCTGCCGGCCAAGGCCGGCGTGCCGCTCAAGGGCACGGTGCTGCACCTGCACGGCAATGGCGGCAATCTCGCCTGGCACCTCGGCGGCAGTTGGTGGCTGCCGGAGCAGGGCTATCAAGTGCTGTTGGTGGACTATCGCGGCTACGGGTTGTCCGAAGGCGAACCTTCGCTGCCGGCGGTTTACCAGGACATCGACGCCGCTTTCAAGTGGATCGACAACGCCCCCGACACCCAGGGCCAGCCACTGATCGTGCTGGGCCAAAGCCTGGGCGGCGCGTTAGTGGTGCACTACCTGGCGGAACATCCCGAACGTCAGCCGCAGCTCAAGGCGCTGGTACTGGATGGTGTGCCGGCCAGTTATCGTGACGTAGGACAATTCGCCCTCAGCACCTCCTGGCTAACATGGCCGTTCCAGGTGCCGTTGTCGTGGCTGGTGCCGGACGGCGACAGTGCGATCAACGCCATGCCCCGGCTGACCGGCGTGCCGAAATTGTTGTTCCATAGCCTGGATGACCCGATCGTGCCGCTCTCCAACGGCATTCGTCTGTATCAGGCTGCGCCGCCACCGCGGGTGCTGCAACTGACCCGGGGTGGCCACGTGCAAACCTTTGCCGACAAGACCTGGCAAACCGTGATGCTGCGCTACCTGGACGACCCCCAGCATTTCAACGGGCTGCGCCGCCTGGGGGAAATCCCCAATTACCCGGCGGCCCCGAATTCCAACGCAGAGAACCCGCAATGAGCGAAGAACGCAACATGATCCCCCTGATCCTCACCGGCATCGGCACCATCATCGGTACCGTTGGCTGCCTGTGGTACTACGGCTATTTGCACTTCGCCAAGCCCGAGGATGCGTTGCTGCTCAGCGACTTCACCATGCTCAAGACCGTGCCGGGCGAGGACTACAAAATCTCCCTGACCCCGGCCGCCCAGGTGGCGCAATGCGTTGATGGCGTGCTGGTGCTGTTTGATACCGAACAGAAAGGGCTGACCGGCGTACTGGTGAACAGCAAGAAACAGGCGGTGCGTTGCATGGGGCAGGAAACGCCGCAATTGGAGCAGTAGCGCGAGTCAAGTGGGAAAGGTCTGGAACCATTTTAAGTGGATTGCCACAGATTCCGTACTGGCCAGCAGCGCTGGATCGGTTATCTCGGATACTTAATTTGGAGTCACTTGAATGGACATTCCTCGCGTAAACAACTCGTCTTCCCCATTCACTGCCGGTGCGGGGGGAGGTGATTCGCGACTTCAGCAATTGGAACAAGAGATTCAGAAGTTGAAGAACCAGATCGCCCAAGGAGGCGGTGGTGCACAGGGCGCGCAGGGCGAAGAAAGCCTTGAGGAAAGGCTCAAGAGGCTCGAGGCGGAGCTGGCCCAACTCAAAGGGCAGGCGGCTCCGGAGCAGGATAACTCGGCGCAAGTAAGCTACTGACCCGATGCTCTTGAAGCGCACTGGGACCTCTTGATTCCTGGCCTGCAAATAAAAGAATCCCGCCATTTGGCGGGATTTTTCATGCGGCCTCAAACGATCATTCAGCGACGGAGCGGGCGGCGTGGTGTGCGGGCTGGGCCCTCCGGTGCAGTCGTAGTTGATGATGGAAATATCTGGAACCGTATTGCGTAACGCACCACAGAAGCGATGTGATTTACACGAGTCGGGGCGAGAAGGTGGCGATAGATATTGCTGCAATAAGCAACATGGTGAACATGCTCAGGGGGCACGAGAAGCTGGAAATGCTCGACGCCGAGGATCATAAGCTCAAGCACTTGCTCGACAAGCTGTCGGAACATGGCTACGGCGGGAAGATAGAGCTACCAGCCGAGGATCCCAACCGACCTGTCCGGTTCGACGACCCGAAAAAAAACCCACAGTAACGTGGGTTTTTTTTTCCAGCATCAATCGATCAGTTGGCCATTGAAGAACGTGGCTTGACCGGCTGGTTGTCGTTAGAGATGGTCACTTCAACGCGGCGGTTCATGGCGCGGCCCGAAACGCTGCCGTTATCGGCAACCGGGTATTCCTTGCCATAGCCCTGGGTCACGATGCGCGAGATATCCACACCCTGGTTGGCCAGTGCGCGCTGTACCGAAGCGGCGCGGCGCTCGGACAGGCTCTGGTTGTACGAGTCGGAACCGGTGCTGTCGGTGTAGCCTTCGACGATCACTTTACGGTCCGGGTTATCGCGCAGGAACTGCGCCAGCTTGGTGATGTTCACCAGGCCGCTGGACTTGAGGTCCGACTTGTTGGTGGCGAACAGCACGTCACCAAAGGTCACCAGCGTGCCGCGATCAGTCTGCTTGGCGTTCAAGCTGTCTTGCAGTTGCTTGATCTGCGCGTCACGGGCCTGCAGCAGGGCGCGGGCACGTTCGTCACCGGCGTTTTTCAGCTTGGCTTCGGACTCACGCAGGACGATGGTGTCCTTGGCCACTTCAACGCGCTGGTTGGTCAGGTAGGCCAGTTGGTCGACCTTCTTCTGGTCTTCCTTGTCGCGGTAGGCCTTGTCAGCCTTGTCCAGCCAGTCGCTGGCGTCTTTGGTTTCCAGCGCCGCTACCTTGGTGGCTTGCGGGTTGGCTTGCAGGGCCGAGAAGTTGGTCCGAGCATTTTCCAGGTTCTGGTTCGGCGGGGTGGAGCAAGCCGCCAGAGCAACGCTCATCGCCAGCAGGGCAGGGATCATCAATTGTTTACGCATAGTCGTGTCGTCCTTTCAATTCGGTTTCGGGTGCAATGCAATCAGGGGCGGCGGCTTACTGTTGCGGCTGGATCACAGCCGGGCGCATGCCTTCCTGACGCAGCTCCTGAACAGCTTTCTGGGAATCCTTCACAGCCTGTTCGGCCTTGGCAGCCTGGGCTTTACGCTCTGCTACGCGAGCGTCCCACTCGGACTGTTCGGCCAGGCGACGGGCTTCGTCGTAGTTCTTGTCGTGCATGGCGATTTCAGCTTGCTTCAGTTTGTCCTGGGCAGACTTCATCTCCACGGCTGCGAACTCGGTACCGCCGGCGCTGACAGCGCTGTTCACCGCAGATTGGGTCACAGCGTATTGCTCGGTCGGCGGGTTGCCGGCGCAGCCAGCCAGTACGAAGCTGGTGCCGATTGCCAGCGCGGCCAATTTAAGCCCGCGCAGGTGGTTAAACGAGGTTTTGGCAGTGCTGGTCTTCATCGTCTTCAACTCCATTAGGTAACTCCTGAAAAACATCAAATCCATCTCCGGCTTGCAGTGTCTGCGGGGCCCGGCGGTTAGCTCAGGACGCCTATTCAAACGGCTGTTCCAAGTGATGGCTTACTGGCTGTGACCGGAGGCTTTTTTGAATAGTTCAGCGAAGATGGCGATTTGCCTAAAAAAATATTTGACTGAACGGTCAGCGTTTAAAAGTTGGAACTTTTGCATGGCGCAGCGGTATCCAGGGCCTGTGGGAGGCCCTGAATACGGGAGGTTAAGGGGTTTGAGGCGCAGGTTTACTAGTGTTTCTGCTTGTCGGACTGAGCTGACAAATCGTGCAGGTAACGCCGTGACAGGCTGAGAAAACGTGGGGTTGGGCCGACATCCTCATACAGCGGATCGCCTTCCTCATCGGTGGCAATCACCTGCTTGCCCTTGATGTAGGGAAAGCTCGCTTCCAGCTCTTCGAGGGCTGCGCCAATCAACTCGCCGAGCAGTTCTTCGGTATGGCGTTTGGGGTACATCTCGGAGATCGCCGCCAGCCTGGCGGCGGCTTCCACGTCCAGATGGATGGCGTATTCGGTTTTGGTCAGGCGACCCTTGGCGTTTTCTTCCCAATGCTGGGCCAGTTCTCGGATTTTCATGGCAACCTCAATGGAGCCCACGGTACGCGGGCGATGATGAGTGACCAGCCGGCCAGCGCGGATAACGCTGCGGCTTACTGTTGAGACTAGCTGCAACTCACAAGGTTTAAAGTTCCTTGTAAGACGTCGCCGTGGGCGGCACTCTTGAAGATCAAAGCGTCCCGGATTTTCTGCTGGAGATTGGCTGATGAGCGATATCGATGCACGTTTGCGTGAGGATGTTCACCTGCTGGGTGAACTGTTGGGCAACACGATTCGAGAACAGTACGGCGATGAATTCCTCGACAAGATCGAGCAGATCCGTAAAGGCGCCAAGGCCGACCGCCGTGGCGCAGCCTCGGAGCAGGTGGCCGGCGAAGAGCTGAGCGCCAGCCTCAATCAACTCAAGGAAGACGAACTGCTGCCGGTGGCGCGGGCCTTCAACCAGTTTCTCAACCTGGCCAATATCGCCGAACAGTATCAGTTGATCCACCGCCGTGATGAATCAACCCCGGCGCCGTTCGAGTCGCGGGTGCTGCCGGAACTGCTGGCGCGCCTGCAGAGTGAAGGCCACAGCAGCGAATCCCTGGCGCGCCAGTTGGGTCGGCTGGAAATCGAACTGGTGCTCACCGCTCACCCCACCGAAGTCGCCCGCCGCACCCTGATCCAGAAATACGACGCCATCGCCGCACAACTGGCCCTGCAGGATCACCGCGACCTCACCACCGCCGAGCGCGAGCAGATCCGCAATCGCCTGCAACGCCTGATCGCCGAAGCCTGGCACACCGAAGAAATCCGCCGCACCCGGCCCACGCCGGTAGACGAAGCCAAGTGGGGCTTTGCGGTGATCGAGCATTCGTTGTGGCACGCCATCCCGAATTATTTGCGCAAGGCCGATCACGCTTTGCATGCCGCGACCGGCCTGCGCCTGCCTCTGGAGGCCGCGCCGATTCGCTTCGCTTCCTGGATGGGCGGCGACCGCGACGGCAACCCCAACGTCACCGCCCCGGTCACCCGCGAAGTGCTGTTGCTGGCGCGCTGGATGGCGGCTGACCTGTACTTGCGCGACATCGACCACCTCGCCTCCGAACTGTCGATGCAACAGGCCAGCCCGGCATTGCAGGCCAAGGTGGGTGACAGCGTCGAACCTTACCGGGCGTTGCTCAAGCAATTGCGTGAGCGGCTGCGCGCCACACGCCAATGGGCCCACACCTCGTTGACCAGCACCACGCCGGCGCCCGCCGATGTGCTGCAAAACAACCGCGACCTGCTCGAGCCTTTGCAACTGTGCTACGAGTCGCTGCACACCTGCGGCATGGGTGTGATTGCCGACGGCCCGCTGCTGGATTGCTTGCGTCGGGCGGTCACGTTCGGGCTGTTCCTGGTGCGCCTCGACGTACGCCAGGACTCCACCCGCCACTGCGCGGCCATGACCGAAATCACCGACTACCTGGGCCTTGGCCGGTACGAGGATTGGGACGAAGAGGCGCGCATCAGCTTCCTGATGAAGGAACTGGCCAACCGTCGACCCTTGTTGCCGGGCTACTTCAAGCCTTCGGCAGACACCGCCGAAGTGCTGAACACCTGTAAGGAAATCGCTGCCGCACCGGCTGCGTCCCTGGGTTCCTACGTCATCTCCATGGCCGGCGCCGCGTCGGACGTGTTGGCCGTGCAACTGCTGCTCAAGGAGTCCGGCGTACAACGGCCGATGCGTGTGGTGCCGTTGTTCGAGACCCTGGCTGACCTGGACAACGCAGGCCCGGTGATCGAGAAACTGCTGCTGTTGCCGGGTTATCGCGCCCGCCTGCAGGGCCCGCAGGAAGTGATGATCGGCTACTCGGATTCGGCCAAGGACGCCGGCACTACCGCCGCCGCCTGGGCGCAATACCGGGCCCAGGAACGGCTGGTGGAAATCTGCCGCGAACAACAAGTCGAACTGCTGCTGTTCCACGGTCGTGGCGGCACTGTAGGCCGCGGCGGCGGCCCGGCTCACGCGGCGATTCTGTCGCAGCCTCCTGGGTCGGTGGCGGGGCGTTTCCGCACCACTGAGCAGGGCGAGATGATCCGCTTCAAGTTCGGCCTGCCGGACATCGCCGAGCAGAATCTCAACCTGTACCTGGCGGCGGTGCTGGAGGCAACCTTGCTGCCACCGCCACCACCGGAGCCGGCCTGGCGCCACTTGATGGACGAATTGGCCGCCGACGGTGTCAGCGCTTACCGCGCCGTGGTGCGGGAAAATCCGCAGTTCGTCGAGTATTTCCGCCAGTCCACGCCGGAGCAGGAACTGGGTCGCTTGCCCCTGGGTAGTCGTCCGGCCAAGCGCCGGGCTGGTGGCATTGAAAGCCTGCGGGCGATCCCGTGGATCTTCGGCTGGACCCAGACCCGCCTGATGCTGCCGGCCTGGCTCGGCTGGGAAGCGGCGTTGAACAATGCCCTGGAGCGTGGCGAAGGCGAGTTGCTGGGGCAGATGCGCGAGCAGTGGCCGTTCTTTCGTACCCGCATCGATATGCTGGAAATGGTGCTGGCCAAGGCCGACGCCGACATCGCCCGGCTGTATGACGAGCGATTGGTGCAGCCCGATCTGCTGCCATTGGGCGCGCACTTACGCGACCTATTGTCGCAGGCGTGCAGTGTGGTGCTTGGCCTGACTGGCCAGTCTCAGCTGCTGGCCCACAGCCCCGATACGCTTGAGTTCATCCGCCTGCGCAACACCTACCTGGACCCGTTGCACCTGCTGCAGGCCGAATTGCTGGCCCGATCGCGGCAACAGGAAGCGGCACAAGACAGCCCTCTGGAACAGGCGCTGCTGGTGTCTGTGGCCGGTATTGCCGCTGGTTTGCGCAACACCGGCTGACATTTATGGCGTGTTCTCAATAGCTTGCAGATACCCCGCGCCGGTCGCCGTAAAATTGGCGACCGGCGTTTTGCTGTCAGGGTTGTACCTGCTTGTAAAGCCAGCGCGGCGCGGGTTTCTCCTACTTTCGGCGGCTTGTGTGGTTTGGGCCTGCTGTGTATCTTGATCAGCCTTTGGCCGTTTGTGCGGCCTGGACCCAAAATTTCCGAGATTGGCCCCACGCGGCGAATCCGAGCGTCATCTCTATAAAAAATTGAGGAGCACATCGATGCGCGTCATTCTGCTGGGAGCTCCCGGGGCCGGTAAAGGTACTCAGGCAAAGTTCATCACTGAAAAATTCGGCATTCCACAAATCTCCACCGGCGACATGCTGCGTGCGGCCGTCAAGGCCGGCACCGAGCTGGGCCTGATCGCCAAGAGCGTGATGGACAGCGGCGGCCTGGTCTCCGATGACCTGATCATCAACCTGGTCAAGGAACGCATCAGCCAGGAAGACTGCAAGAACGGTTTCCTGTTCGACGGCTTCCCGCGCACCATTCCCCAGGCTGAAGCCCTGGTGAAGGCCGGCGTCGAGCTGGACAACGTGGTGGAAATCGCCGTTGAAGACGAAGAGATCGTGCAGCGTATTGCCGGTCGTCGTGTTCACGAGGCCTCGGGCCGCGTCTACCACATCGTCTACAACCCGCCGAAAGTCGCGGGCAAGGACGATGTTACCGGCGAAGACCTGGTACAGCGTAAGGACGACACCGAAGAGACCGTGCGTCATCGCCTGTCGGTCTACCATTCCCAGACCAAGCCGCTGGTGGACTTCTACCAGAAACTCTCGGCCGCCCAGGGCAAGCCGAAGTACAGCCACATCGAAGGTGTGGGTTCGGTTGAAGCCATCACTGGCAAAGTACTGGAAGCGCTGATCTGATCGTTCATCCGCTTGATTGACAACGGCCCGCTTGCGGGCCGTTGTTGTTTATACTGACGCACTTTTTTTCAACGTGGATGCATACACCGATGAGCACCTTGCTGGCCCTGGACACCGCGACTGAAGCTTGCTCCGTTGCCCTGCTGCACGATGGCAAGGTTACGAGCCACTACGAGGTGATCCCGCGCCTGCACGCGCAGAAGCTGTTGCCGATGATCAAGCAATTGCTGCTGGACGCGGGCACCACCTTGTCGGCGGTGGACGCCATCGCATTCGGGCGTGGCCCGGGCGCGTTCACCGGCGTGCGCATCGCTATCGGTGTGGTCCAGGGGTTGGCGTTTGCGCTGGAGCGTCCGGTATTGCCGGTGTCCAACCTGGCGGTGCTGGCGCAGCGCGCGTTTCGCGAGCACGGTGCAAGCCAGGTTGCAGCAGCCATCGATGCGCGCATGGACGAAGTGTATTGGGGCTGCTACCGCGAAACCGCTGGCGAGATGCGCCTGATCGGCGCTGAGGCCGTGCTGCCACCTGAAGCGGCGGCGTTGCCGGGCGATGCCAGCGGCGACTGGTTCGGTGCCGGCACCGGCTGGGGCTACGGCGAGCGCATTGGCGTGACGCTTGCCGGCCAGGATGCCGGGATGCTGCCCCACGCCGAAGACCTGCTGGCCCTGGCACGCTTTGCCTGGGAGCGAGGCGAGGCGATTCCGGCGGACCAGGCGGCGCCCGTGTACCTGCGGGATAAAGTGGCGCAGACCAAGGCTGAACGCGGGATTATTTGACGTCAAAAGTGCGGGCAATTTCAGGAAAAAATAGCCAATCGTCAGAATTTGCCCGTGCTTTTAAACCTTTTACCAATTATGTGTTCTAGTTATCACCAGAGCATTTGCGCGCCATGGAAAGCGCCACTAAAATGCCATCACCGATACCGAGTTCGCATGTATGCGCATAGACGGCTTTTCATCACAGTCCTACCCCCTCAAGCGCAAGCCTCGCAAGGCGAACGTGACGGTAGACGACTCCGTCGAAGACTCGCCCGACTTTGTTGAAATCCAGTCTGACAACACTGCTGTTTCAACCCGTTCCCAGGGTTCCGGCGGTGCACGTACCAGCGGCGTTCCTGCCCGCCAGCAAGACATGATCTTCCCGCGCTCCATGAGCAAAAACGTCGCCAATGCCCTGGCCAGCTACCTGACCACTGCCGGCTTTGTCGAATGGGATATGGAAGTGCTGGGCCTCGATATCCATATCTGATGCTGTTGCCTTACTACCTCGGTTGTCCGTCCTGGAGTGAAAACGCCTGGCGCGAATACCTGTATCCCGCCGACGCCCGCTCCAGCGATTACCTTGCCCTGTATTCCCAGGTCTTCAACGCCGTCGAGGGCAACACCACGTTCTACGCCCGTCCTTCCGTCGCTACCGTGCAGCGCTGGGCTGAAATCATGCCCGAGCATTTTCGCTTCACGGCCAAGTTTCCGGGGGATATCAGCCACAGCGGCAACCTGATCGAGCAGTTGCCGGCGGCGGAAAGTTTCCTGGGGTTGATGAGCCCGTTGGGCGAACGTATTTCGCCGTTGTGGCTGCAGCTGCCGGCCAGTTTTACCCCGCAGCGCCTGGGTGAGTTGGCCGGGTTTATCGACGGGCTGGAGCGACCGTTGGCGGTGGAGGTGCGTCACTCGGAGTTTTTCGCCAAGGGCGATGCCGAGCGCAGTCTCAACCGCTTGCTGCGCGACCGCGGTGTCGAGCGCATCTGCCTGGACCCGCGTGCGTTGTTCAGTTGCACCTCCACCTCGGCAGCCGTGCTGCACGCCCAATCGAAAAAGCCCAAGGTGCCGCCTCGCCCGGCGGCGCTGACGCAGTTTCCGCAAGTGCGCTTTATTGGCCATCCGGAGTTGGAAGCCAATGATCCGTTCCTGGTGCCCTGGATTGAAAAGGTCGCCGGCTGGATCGAAGGGGGGCGTACGCCCTACGTGTTTCTTCACACTTCCGACAACCGCCTGGCCGCCCAACTGGCCTTGCGCTTTCATGAGAAATTGATGCTGCGCTTGCCCGGCTTGCCGGCATTGCCCACCCTGCATCGAGAACCCGCAGCGGAGCAACTGGGGTTACTCTAAGGCTCCTTTTCCCGACAGGAGTCAGTCATGGATGCCCAAACCCTTCGCGCCGAAACCTTCAAGGCCCTGCATGAGCGTGACCGCGCGTTCGTGATGCCCAATCCATGGGATGCCGGCTCCGCAAAAATGCTCGCCAGCCTGGGGTTTGAAGCCCTGGCCACCACCAGCGCCGGCTTTGCCTTCAGCCTCGGCCGCCCGGATGCCGAAGGTGCGTTGTCCCTGGAAGACACCTTGGGCAATGCCGGGGCGATCGTCCAGGCGACCTCGCTGCCCGTCGCCGCCGACCTGGAAAACTGCTTCAGTGACACCCCTGAAGGCTGCGCCGAGACTATCCTGCGGGCGGCAGCGACTGGGATTGTCGGTGGCTCCATCGAAGACGCCACCGGAATTGCCGTCGACCCGATCTATCCCTTTGATCTTTCCGTGGAGCGCGTCGAAGCCGCAGTCGCCGCTGCCCGCAGTTTGCCATTCCCCTTCACGCTGACCGCCCGCGCGGAAAACCTCCTGCATGGCCGGCTGGATTTGCCCGACACCATTCGCCGCCTGCAGGCCTACGCCGAAGCTGGCGCCGACGTGCTCTATGCACCGGCCCTGCGCAGTGCCGAGGAAGTATTGGCGGTGGTGAAGGCGGTTGCACCCAAGCCCGTGAATATCTTGATGTCAGGCGCCCTGAAACTCAGCGTGGCGCAGTTGAGCGAGATGGGCGTCAAGCGCATCAGCGTCGGTTCGGCGATGGCCCTGGCGGCTTATGGCGAGTTCTTCAGGGCGGCCCAGGAGGTTCATGAGTTGGGTACGTTTACCTTTACCGAACGCTCGATGCCGTTCAGCCAGGCCAATCAACTGTTCAAGGGCTGAGGCGTGCGTTTCTTCAAGGTGCTGGGCGTGCTGCTGGTGTTGGCAGGTGGTGTGTTGGTTGGCATGTGGCGGGGCTGGGTGCCGCTGCCCGATGAGTGGAACCCGTGGGCGCCGCTGGACGTGCGGGCAAGCCCGAACCTGCTGACCCGATTCAAGCTTGGGCGTTTGCAGGATGATCCTGCCCTATGTGACCAAGTGCTGAAGACCTCCGGGCTGCGGGTCGCCCATCAGGCGGACAGCCCTGCCGACGCGGCTTGCCCGCTGCGCAATACATTGCGGGTCCAAGGCGCTGATGTCGGCTTGAGCAGCAGCTTTCTCGCCAGTTGCCCGCTGGCCGTGGCGTTCGCCCTGTTCGAGCGCCATAGCCTGCAACCGGCGGCCCAGGCGGTGTTTGGCCAGGCAGTGACGCGGGTCGATCACCTGGGCAGCTTTGCCTGTCGCAACATCTACAACCGCGCCAACGGGCGACTCAGCCAGCATGCGTCGGCCAATGCTTTGGATATCGCCGGGTTTCGCCTGGCGGACGGGCGCACCATCAGTGTGCTCAAGGATTGGCCGGGTGACGGCGAGCGTGCGCGCTTCCTGCGGCAAGTGCGCGACGGCGCCTGCAAGGATTTCAATGTGGTGTTGAGCCCGGATTACAACGCCGCCCACCGTAATCACTTTCATCTGGACATGGGTCGGTGGTGGGTATGTCGCTGAGGGTCAGGCGGCCAGGCGCAGGTTGTGCAGGATCAGCGGACGCGCCCAGCGGCTGTCGAAATCCAGGGCTTTCTGTTGCTCAACCAGCTCTTCTGCCGGGAACGGTGGCGGTGGTGGTGGCAGCAGGTCCAGTTCGAATTCGGCGATCGGCAAATGCAGCGGGCGTGGTTGCGGCGCCGGACCCGGTTCGGGCAGCGGTTGGCCGGCGGCCAGGACGATCGGGCGCACCCAGGCGCTTTCGAAGTTTTGCTGCTTTTGCTGGGCGACCACTTCTTCCGCCGGGTACGGTGGCGGGGCCGGTGGCAGCAGTTCCAGTTCGAATTCGGCGATAGGCAGGAACAGCGGCTCGGGCGGGGCGATCTCGGTGTCTGTCACATCACAGGCGCGCTGGGTGACGATCTGCGACAGCAGGTCACTTCCTTCGCTGGGTTCTACCGCCGGGTCCACAGGTTTCGCCACCGACTTGGCGAGCGCGCCCGGCGTGTCGCCGAGCTGTTCGGCCAACGCCTGGGCGAAGAAGTCCTGCCACACATGACTGACGCCGGCCAGCGCTTGGGTATTGCGCAGGCCGAAGTGGTTGTGGGTCGGCAGTACACCGGTGAATAGCGAAGGAATGTCTGACATTTCTCTCGATCGTCGCTCAGCTCTGGCAAAATGCCGGATCCTTTTTTTTATCGGCCGCTTTTTGCCGATCCTTAATATTTTTGAGCGTAGTCACCGATGAGCGAACAACCAGCGGCCAGCCGCATTCGGGTCGAGGCCTTGGCCGAAGGTTTTCAGGCACGTGCCCAGCACTGGGCCGAGCAGCTGGGGTTGCCTTTGCAACTGGATGAGGCGGACTTTGCCTTGCAGGTGGGGGAGCAGGGGCTGCAGTTGCAACAGCTGGGGCCTGAGGCGCCGGGGCCGGTGCGGGTGGATTTTGTGGAGGGTGGGGCGGCGCACCGGCGTCTGTATGGCGGCGGCAGCGGGCAAATGATTGCCAAGGCGGTGGGTGTGGCGCAGGGCGTGCGGCCCAGGGTGCTGGATGCTACCGCTGGGTTGGGAAAGGATGCATTTGTGTTGGCCAGCCTGGGTTGCGAGATGAGCCTGATTGAACGCCAGCCGTTGATTGGGGCGTTGCTGGAAGATGGCTTGGCGCGAGGTGCAGAGGATTTTGAGGTGGCGCCGATTGTGGCGCGGATGAGGTTGCTCAAGGGCAACTCCATTGAGGTGATGCGCGATTGGGAGGGGGAGCCGCCTCAGGTGATTTATCTGGATCCGATGTTTCCGCATCGGGAGAAGACGGCGTTGGTGAAGAAGGAGATGAGGTTGTTTCGGCCGCTGGTGGGGGATGATCCGGATGCGCCGGCGTTGTTGGCGGCGGCGTTGGCTTTGGCCAGTCATCGGGTGGTGGTCAAGCGGCCGCGTAAGGCGCCTTGTATTGAGGGGGTGAAGCCGAGTCATGCGTTGGATGGGAAGTCCAGTCGGTATGACATTTATCCTAAGAAGGCGCTGAAGTCCTGAGGGTTGAGTACATATCCGTTATTTAGGTAACGGCCACTTAGGGTTCCGCTCTTACAGCGGGTCACTTTTTTACAAACGCCTAAAAAAGTAACCAAAAAACGCTTTGCCCCACCACTCGGTGCCTCGCTTAGGCTCGGCATGCCCGCACTCCGGCACGGCTCCGCGGGCCGCCGCGACGGGCCATCCATGGCCCGGCGCGGCTAAATCGGCATCC
>NZ_JACAOX010000035.1:0-69041 GCF_013386015.1 Pseudomonas sp. B6001 | reverse complement strand
CTGTAAGAGCGGAACCATAAGCGGCCCTGACCCAAAAAACGGATATGTACCCAGTTCAAAAAGCCCGATAAGCCCGCATGAACAACCCAACCACTTCCTGCACATGCTCCTCGGCCGCCTCAGCGCTCAGTTGCCCCCCACACCCATACAACAAACAAAAATTCGCCGTCCCCTTGAGCAAGCAAAAAAAATGCTCCGCCGCGGTGAACGGCTTGGCAATACGCAATGCGCCACTCTGGTCGATCTTACCGAGCAGCCGCTCCATCCCCTGCAACATACGCATCGGCCCAGCCTCGAAAAAGATCTGCGACAACTTCGGATCCTGACTCCCCGAAGTCATCATCAACCGATGCAGGTTCACCGACTCCTCGCTATTGATCAGCACATGAAACCCGCGGGCGATATTGAGCAGCACCTTCTCCACCGGCATACCCTCGGGCAGCTCGAAATACATCACCGGTAACTGCTCTTCGCACTTGGCAACCACCGCCGCCGAGAACAGCGTCTCCTTGTCGGTGAAATGGCTGTACACCGTCAGCTTCGACACCCCGGCCTCCACTGCCACGGCATCCATGCTGGTACTGGCATATCCATTACTCAAAAACAGGATCTTCGCCGCATCAAGAATCGCCTGGCGTTTTGCCATGTCCTTGGGACGCCCGGGGCTATTGGTGTTCACAGGATTGTCGGACATTTTCACTTTATTACTGGACTGGTGAGTTTGGTATTAATAACATACTGGCCAGTATAATTATTCCTAGCACCATTAGCGAAAGGTCCTTCAGCATGCGCAGCTATTTCCTGCCACTCGCGTTGCCTGCCAGCTTGTTATTCCTGTTGGCTGCCTGTGGCCATGAAGAAGCGGCGCAAACCACCGTCCGCCCGGCCATGGTGGTTCAGCCAGAGCCTTCGGCGCAGGCTTCCGACAGCTACCCGGGCGAGGTGCGTGCCCGCTATGAACCCGACCTGGCCTTTCGCATTGGCGGCAAAGTCAGCCGACGACTGGTGGAGGAGGGCGAGCGCGTCAAGGCCAACCAGCCCCTGGCCGAACTCGACCCTCAGGACGTACGCCTGCAACTGGAAGCCACCCGCGCCCAGGTCGCCGCTGCCGACGCCAACCTGAGCCTGGTGCGCGCCGAGCGTGACCGCTACAAGACCCTGATGGACCGTCAGATGGTCAGCCGCTCCCAGTACGACAACTCCGAAAACCTCTACCGCTCCGGTGAAGCACGCCTCAAGCAGATCAAGGCCGAATTCGACGTGGCCAATAACCAGGCCGGTTACGCCGTGTTGCGCGCACCCCAGGATGGCGTGGTCGCCAAGCGTGCAGTGGAAGTCGGCCAGGTGGTGTCGGCCGGCCAGACCGTATTCACCCTGGCCACCGATGGCGAGCGGGAGGTGTTGATCAGCCTGCCGGAGCAAAGCTTCGGGCGTTTCAAGATTGGCCAGCCGGTGTCCGTGGAACTGTGGAGCCAGCCCGACCAACGCTTCAACGGCCGCATCCGCGAACTGTCGCCGGCTGCCGATCCAAAGTCGCGAACCTTCGCCGCCCGCGTCGCGTTTACCGGCGGCAAAGTGCCTGCGGAACTGGGGCAGAGCGCTCGCGTCTTCATCCAGGCTGACGGGGTGATTCCCCTGGCGGTGCCGCTGTCTGCCCTGAGCGCGGAGAACGGCGCGTCCTACGTCTGGGTGGTGCAGCCCGACAATACCCTCAAGCGCACACCGGTGCGGATCGGCGCCTTTGGCGAGAAAACCGTGCCGGTGCTGGAAGGCTTGAACCCCACTGATTGGGTGATCGCCGCCGGTGTGCATGTACTCCATGAGGGCCAGCAAGTGCGCCCGGTGGATCGCGCCAATCGAGTGGTAAGTCTGGCGGCCAAGGAGTAGTCCCCGATGGGTTTCAATCTTTCCGAATGGGCGTTGCGTAATCGCCAGATCGTACTGTTCCTGATGATCCTGCTGGCAGTGGTCGGCACCTTGTCCTACACCAAGTTGGGACAAAGCGAAGACCCGCCGTTTACCTTCAAGGCCATGGTGATCAAGACCAACTGGCCAGGCGCCACGGCCCAGGAAGTGTCGCGCCAGGTCACCGAGCGTATTGAAAAGAAATTGATGGAGACCGGCGACTACGAGCGCATCGTCTCCTTCTCGCGACCCGGTGAATCCCAGGTCACCTTCATGGCCCGGGACTCGATGCACTCCGCAGAGATCCCGGACCTCTGGTACCAGGTGCGCAAGAAAATCAGCGATATTCGCCAGACCCTGCCACCGGATATCCAGGGCCCGTTTTTCAACGATGAATTCGGCACCACCTTCGGCAATATCTACGCCCTGACCGGCGATGGCTTTGACTACGCCGTGCTCAAGGACTACGCCGACCGCATCCAGATTCAGCTGCAACGGGTGCCGGATGTCGGCAAGGTCGAACTGCTGGGCTTGCAGGACGAGAAGATCTGGATCGAGCTGTCCAACCTCAAGCTCGCCACCCTCGGCCTGCCGCTGGCGGCCGTGCAGCAGGCGTTGCAGGAACAGAATGCGGTGTCCACCGCCGGCTTCTTTGAAACCCCGAGCGAGCGCGTGCAGTTAAGGGTGTCCGGCAACTTCAAGACCGTTAAGGAGATTCGCGACTTCCCGATCCGCGTCGGTGATCGTACGTTCCGTATCGGTGACGTGGCCGAGATTCATCGTGGCTTCAACGATCCACCGGCACCGCGCATGCGCTACATGGGCGCCGACGCCATCGGGTTGGCCGTGGCCATGCGTGATGGTGGCGACATCCTGGTGCTGGGCAAGGCCCTGGAAGGCGAATTCGCACGCCTGCAGAAGAACCTTCCTGCCGGTATGGAACTGCGCAAGGTGTCGGACCAGCCGGCAGCGGTAAAAACCAGTGTCGGCGAATTCGTCCAGGTGCTCGCCGAGGCCCTGGCGATTGTGTTGCTGGTGAGCTTTTTCTCTCTGGGCGTGCGCACCGGCATGGTGGTCGCCCTGGCGATTCCGCTGGTGTTGGCCATGACGTTTGCCACCATGTATTACCTCGGCATCGGCCTGCACAAAATCTCCCTCGGCGCGCTGGTGCTGGCGCTGGGCTTGCTGGTGGACGATGCGATCATCGCCGTGGAAATGATGGCGATCAAAATGGAGCAAGGGTACGACCGGCTCAAGGCCGCCAGTTTCGCCTGGACCAGCACAGCCTTCCCGATGCTCACCGGCACCCTGATCACGGCCGCGGGTTTCCTGCCGATTGCCACGGCGCAATCGAGCACCGGTGAATACACCCGCTCGATCTTCCAGGTGGTGACCATTGCGCTGCTGGCCTCGTGGGTCGCCGCCGTGATGTTCGTGCCGTACCTGGGGGAAAAACTCCTGCCGGACCTGGCGAAGATTCATGCGGCCAAGCATGGCACCGATGGGCCGGATCCCTACGGCACACCCTTCTATCAGCGCGTAAGACGCCTGGTGGAATGGTGCGTGCGTCGGCGCAAGACGGTGATCGTCCTGACCTTGCTGCTGTTTATCGGCTCGGTGGCGCTGTTCCGCTTTGTGCCCCAGCAGTTCTTCCCGGCTTCCGGGCGACTGGAACTGATGGTCGACCTGAAACTGGCTGAAGGCGCGTCCCTGAGCAATACGGCTGACCAGGTCAAACGCCTTGAAGCCTTGCTCAAGGAACATGCAGGTATTGAAAATTATGTGGCCTACGTCGGTACCGGTTCGCCACGTTTCTACCTGCCGCTGGACCAGCAACTGCCGGCCGCCAGCTTTGCCCAGTTTGTGGTGTTGGCCAAGACCATCGAGGAGCGCGAAAGCTTGCGCACCTGGCTGATCGAAACCCTCAACGAACAATTCCCGGACCTGCGTTCGCGGGTTACGCGGCTTGAAAACGGCCCGCCGGTTGGCTACCCCGTGCAGTTCCGGGTAACGGGCGAGCACATCGAAGAAGTCCGGGCCCTGGCGCGGAAAGTGGCGGCCAAGGTTCGCGAAAATACCCACGTGGTCAACGTGCACCTGGACTGGGAAGAACCGAGCAAGATCGTCTACCTCAACGTTGACCAGGACCGCGCCCGTGCCCTCGGCGTGAGCACCGCCAACCTGTCGAAATTCCTCCAGAGTTCCCTCACGGGCTCCAGCGTCAGCCAGTACCGCGAGGACAACGAGTTGATCGAAATCCTGCTGCGCGGCACGGTGCATGAGCGCACCGAGCTGTCGCTGCTGCCAAGCCTGGCGGTGCCGACCGACAACGGCAAGAGCGTGGCGCTGTCGCAGATCGCGACCCTGGAATACGGCTTTGAGGAAGGCATCATCTGGCACCGTAATCGCCTGCCGACCGTGACCGTTCGCGCCGATATCTACGGCAAGGAACAACCGGCCACCCTGGTGCAGCAGATCCTGCCGACCCTCGAAGGCGTGCGCGCTGAACTGCCGGACGGCTACCTGCTGGAAGTTGGCGGCACGGTCGAGGATTCCGCCCGTGGGCAGAACTCGGTCAAGGCCGGTGTGCCGCTGTTTATCGTGGTGGTGCTGACCTTGCTGATGCTGCAATTGCGCAGCTTCTCCCGCACCGCGATGGTGTTTCTCACGGCGCCCTTGGGCCTGATCGGGGTGACACTGTTCCTGCTGGTATTCCGCCAGCCCTTTGGGTTCGTGGCGATGCTGGGGACCATCGCGCTGTCGGGGATGATCATGCGTAACTCGGTGATCCTGGTGGACCAGATCGAGCAGGACATCAAGGCCGGCCTGGCTCCCTGGCAGGCGATTATCGAGGCGACCGTGCGGCGCTTCCGGCCGATTGTGCTGACGGCGCTGGCGGCCGTACTGGCGATGATCCCGCTGTCCCGCAGCGTGTTCTTCGGGCCGATGGCCGTGGCGATCATGGGCGGCTTGATTGTTGCGACGGCATTGACCCTGTTGTTCCTGCCCGCGCTGTATGCGGCGTGGTTTCGGGTCCGCAAGGAGGCGGTGTAAGGCTTCGAGTGGCAGGGGTGTCCTGTAAGGAAATGCCTCTGGTCATTCACACATAGACGCAAACTGCGACCCTGGGCGACGGAACGTTTGCCCGTGGTGCTCCACTCAGAATTGTCTGATTGACAGACGTCGTTGTCGGGGCCGCAAGCCTGCGGTCCCGATGAACAACAATGAGTTCATGGAGTGTCATATGTTTATTTTGTCTGCCCTGGCAGCTTTCAAAGGTGCTTTCCTGGGGTCACTGCTGGGCAATCTGTTGCCTGGTTCCAATAAAGAAGCTGATACAGCGCGACCGCACAAGCCCGGCCATGGACGGCCCGGTTTCAACCACGGCCATCACTCCCGGCCAACGGGGCCTGTCCTGCCTGCGCGGCCCAAGCCGTATCACCAGGCGCCGGTGCATGAGGCCCACCAACCCTACCAGAGGTCATCGGCACTCTTTCCGATCCATCGATAGCCGCTGACTCGAGGCAGCCCGGGAACCACTCGGGCTGCCTTGCCACTCAGAGGGGGCTTTTGACCATAGATATCGAGGAGTGTGTATGATTTTTCCAGTACTGGTTTCACCACTGCACCTGTTGGGGGCTGTATTTGGAATAGGGCCGAATTTCGGTCGGTCCAATGGCAATGGCCAGCCCGAGATCAACATTAATATCAAAACCGAAAACAACACCACCAACAGCAGCAACGGCAATGCCGTGGGTAGTGATTTGCCTTGCAAGTGCCGCTATTAAAAAAAACGCCCTGAATAGTTCAGGGCGTTTTTAGTTGCCGGGTATGGTCTACAGCGCGCCGAACACCTTCTTGGCCAAGCTGGTGGCAGCCGCCGCCGGGTTCTTGCGAATGGTTTCTTCCTGCTGGGCGATCATCTTGAACAGCCCGTCCAGCGCCTGTTCGGTCACGTAGCTTTCGACATTGGCGCTCTTGGCATCAATGGCGCCAAAGGTGGCGGCCTTGCCGGCGAGCGCGTTGTACTGCTGGGCCACGCCGACCTTGTCGGTAGCGGCCTTGACGATCGGCAGGAACTTGGCCCGGATCTCGTCACGGCTGCTTTTGTTCAGGTACTGGGTGGCCGAGTCCTGGCCGCCGGTGAGGATGCCCTTGGCATCGGTCACACTCATGTTTTTCACCGCGTTTACCAGGATCGGCTGGGCCTGGGTGACAGCAGACTCGGCCGCCTTGTTCATGCTGGTTTCAAGTTGCGTGACCTGGTCACCCATGCCGAACATTTTCAACTTGTCAGCGACTTTGCCCAACTTGCCCGGCAGGCCGATCTTCACTTCGGGGTTGTTGCTGAAACCACCGGGCACACCCAGTTGTTTCACGGCAATCTGTGCGCCTTGGGTCAGTGCATCCTTGAGGCCGCCGGTGGCGTCGCCCTGGGACAGGCTGCCGAGGGACAAGCCCATGGCGTTGGCACCGAGCAGCAAGCCGGCGCACAGGGCAGTGAGGCGAAGGGAGTTACGGAGCATGGGCGCTTCCTTATGTTCGATATTTTAATCAGTGTGCAACCGCATCCACGCGCAGGCGCAGCGGTTGTGGGTCCTGGCCGTTCAACTGCACGGAGTGCCGTTCGGTGGTGATAAACAGTAGCTTGCCCTCCAGTTCGATGCGAGCGCTCACCGAGTAACTGTGGCCAGGCTTGACCTGGGTCGGGTCGTAGCTCAGGTGAAAGGGCAGCGGCACCTGGCCTTTCACCGGGCCTTTCTGCTCGGCCAGGGTCACGGCCGGGGCGTCCATCAAGGACACATCCTGCAGGGTCACACTCAAGGTGGCGGCGGGCGGCAGGGCGATGCGTTGCAGGTAGAAGACTTCGCCATCGAGGCTGGCTTTGGGCGCGGGGCTCATGGTCTGGCAGGCTCCCAGCAGGGCGGTCAGGCCCAGGAGGATGATTTTTTTCATGGTGCAGCTCCTTGTCAACGGCGCCAGAAACACCCTGGCGCCTCGGTCACTCTAGTGTGTTTCTTCGGGTACCACAGGCTGGTCTGGCGCCTCTTCGCTGCGATGCAGTGCGACCTGGCGAATTGACAGGCGAATCTCCGCGGGCAATACGCGTTTGGCTGCACCTTCGGCCAGCTCACCCAGCAGCGGGTGATAGCTCAGTTTGCCGGCCTCGTCGCGACGCAGCACATCTTGCTCCAGCAGGGTCTGGATAAAATGTCGGAAAAGGCTCTTGTCGAAGAACTCCGGGGCATTCAGGCCGTGCAGGATCGACAGGCGCTGGGCCATGACCGTGCACAGGTCTTCCAGCTCTTCGGCGCTGATGCTGTTCTGGCCGCTGTTGAGCAGCAGCGAGATCGCCATGTAGAAGCGTTGCAGGGTCTGGGCGATGCTCTTGGACAGCAGGGTCAACAGCACAAACTGCCGTGAGCTGGGCGCCGGGCGCAGGTACACGTCGTTTTCAAAACGCAGCAGGCCTTGTTCGACGAAGGCGTCCAGCCACTGGTCGACCACAGCATCCAGTTCGTCCAGGGACCAGCGGATAAACAGCTCCGATTGCAGGTACGGGTAGAGCGCACGGGTATAGCGCAGGATCTGTTCGCGGCTCATCCGCGAGCTGCTCTGGAAGAAACTCGCCAGCAGCGCCGGCAGGGCAAAAATGTGCAGCACGTTGTTGCGGTAGTAGGTCATCAGGACGGCGTTCTGCTCGTCCAGGTAGAGGATCTTGCCCAGTGCATCGCTCTGTTCCGACAGCAGGTGCATGTCCTTGACGTGCTTGATCAGCGCCAGGCCGTCGCCTTCCGGCAGGGTGGTGTGGGGCGAGTAGGGCACCTTGCGCAGCAGTGCCAGGTACAGATCCAGCTGGCGCGCCATCGCCTGTTCGTCCAGGGCCAGGCGGGTGGTGGACAGCAGCGCGAGGGCCACCAGGTTCACCGGATTGATCGCCGCCGCTTCGTTCAAGTGTTGCGCCGCCCGTTCGCCGAGGCGGTTGGTGGTTTCGTTGAGCCACGCCGGCTTGTAGTTCGGGCCCAGCTCCTGGGAGCGCCAGTCGGGCTGTTCGCTGTCGAGGAATTCAGCCAGCTTGATCGGTTCGCCGAAGTTCACGGCGACCTGGCCAAAGCGCTGCTTGAGGGCGCCGACCACTTTGAAAATATCGAATATCGACTCTTTCTTCTTGCTCGCACCGCGCAGTTCGCCCAGGTAAGTGCGGCCTTCCAGCACCCGTTCATAGCCGATGTACACCGGCACGAACACGATGGGCATGCGCGAGGAACGCAGGAAGCTGCGCAGGGTGATCGCCAGCATCCCGGTCTTCGGTTGCAGCATGCGCCCGGTGCGCGAGCGTCCGCCTTCGACGAAGTATTCCACCGGGAAACCCTTGGTGAACAAGGTGTGCAGGTATTCGTTGAACACCGAGGTGTACAGCGGGTTGCCCTTGAAGGTGCGGCGCATGAAAAACGCCCCGCCACGGCGCAACAGGCTGCCGATCACCGGCATGTTCAGGTTGATCCCGGCGGCGATGTGCGGCGGGGTCAAGCCATTCTTGAACAGGAGGTAGGAGAGCAGCAGGTAGTCGATATGGCTGCGATGGCACGGTACATAGATCACCTCGTAGCCCTGGGCGACCTTTTGCACACCTTCGATGTTGTTGACCTTGATGCCGTCGTAGATCTTGTTCCAGAACCAGCTCAGCACCACTTCGAGGAAACGGATGGCGGTGTAGGTGTAGTCCGAGGCGATCTCGTTGCCATAGCGCAGAGCCTGGGCCTTGGCTTTCTCGGGGGTGATTTTCTCGCGTTCGGCCTCGTCGAGGATCGCCTGGCGTACCAGTGGCATGTTCACCAGGCCCTTCACCAGGTTGCGCCGGTGGGACAGGTCGGGGCCGATCACTGCGGTTTTCAGGTTGCGAAAGTGCACCCGCAGGATGCGCTGGGCCATGCGCACGGTGCGTTCGTGGCCTTTATTGTGCTCGATCAACTCACGCAGGTTGATGGGCGCGGAGAATTGCACCCGGGTCTTGCGGCCCAGGATCAGGATGCTCAGCAGCCGGCGCAGGCGGCCGGTGACGGCCCAGCTGTCGGCGAACAGCAGTTTCCAGGGGCTGGACTCGCTGTCGGGCGACTGGCCCCAGAACACGCTGACTGGAATGATCTGTGCATTCTCTTCGGCGTGTTCGGTGAGCACATCCACCAGGCGGGTCAGGGTGGGTGGGGCCCCACGCTTGTCCTGGCGCCCCAGCCAGTCGGGGTCGGGCGTCAGGTAGAAGAAGGCTGCCGGCTCCATCAGCGGGCCGACCGACACCGGCAGCACCGGGCGCGGCAGGCCGGCCTTGGTACATTCGGTATCAACCACCGCCAATTCGGTGAGGGATGGAGATTGCAGGACGTAAAACACCGGACGACTGCGGTCGAGGTTCAAGGTAAGGGACGACTGGTTGATCGTCTCTGAGCGAACCCAGAGGTACAACAGCCGGCGCAAGGTGCCAAATACCAGACGGCGAAAGGGAGAACGGGTCATACGGCTTCTGCTTTGAGTGGGGAAAAAAACCGGGCAGGTGCTCGGGGCGCTAGTGTGCAGTATTAGCCGAAAATCGGCAAAAAAGCGGCGAAGTAATCTTGAGTTGAAGCTTTTTGAGCCTGTCTTATACTCGGCAGTTCAACTGCGACGACTCAACAATAAACGTACTTATAAAAAGCATGTGGGAGCAAAACAGATGGCAACGCGCGAAACCGGCAATGTGAAGTGGTTCAACGACGCCAAGGGCTATGGCTTTATCCAGCGGGAAGATGGCAAGGATGTGTTTGTGCACTACCGCGCCATTCGCGGTGAAGGGCATCGTTCATTGGCCGAAGGCCAGCAGGTGGAATACGCAGTGGTGACGGGCGAGAAGGGCTTGCAGGCTGAGGATGTGGTGGGCCTGTAACCTTGGCGTGATCGTTCCCACGCTCTGCGTGGGAATGCTTCTTTGGACGCTCCGCGTCTGCTTTTAATCGTGACGCGGAGCGTCACAGGTTGCATTCCCACGCAGAGCGTGGGAACGATCCCTCAGGTTGTTTTCCAGGTGATCTGCTCTTCACCGTCGGCGCTGATACGAATCCAGGTATCCGCGCTTTCTTCACCTTCTTCTTCTACCCAGCTGCCCGGCGCGCAACGCACTTCGACGTTCAGCGCGGCAAAGGCTGCGCGGGCGCAGGCGATGTCGTCTTCCCACGGGGTCTGGTCGCTTTCCAGGTACAGGCTGTTCCATTTGCCTACGGCTTTCGGCAGCCAGGTGACCGGTACGCTGCCGGCTTTGCACTTGTAGGTCTGGCCGCGCTGGACCCAGTCGGTGCACGGGCCCAGGGCGGCGCCCAACCAGGCGGCGATGGCCTTGTGGTCGACGTCGGCGTCCTTGAGGTAAATCTCGATATCAGGTTGGCGCATGGATGTTCCTCGTTGCGGGATTTTGAAAATCCATTCGCGGATTCGGTGTGGGCCCCGAGGCCCACAAAAATAATGGGTTATTGAAGCACGAAATAGTCGTAGCGCATCGACACAGTGACCAGCAGCGGTTCGGCGGCTTCGATCACCCGGGCCCGGCGTTCGGCACTCGCGCGCCAGCCGTGGGGCGTCATCGCCAGCAGGTTGGCGCGATCCTTGGGGTCGGCCAGGCTGAGCTTGAACTCCAGGGTTTCGCTGTGTTGCAGGCTCATGCCCTGCGGCACCAGCGCCAGGTGCTTGTCGTCGGTGTACTCGCGCACTTCGTCGTACAAACGCTCACGCAGCTCCATCAGGTGGCCGCGGGTCGGGCCGACTTTCATCAAGCCGCCGCCCGGGCTGAGCAGGCGCTTGGCCTCCAGCCAGTCCAGCGGGCTGAACACGCTGGCCAGGAACTGGCAACTGGCATCGGCCAACGGCACCCGGGCCATGCTGGCGATCAACCAGGTCACCGTGGGGTTGCGCTTGCAGGCGCGCTTGACCGCTTCCCTGGAAATATCCAGGGCATAACCATCGGCGCGCAGCAGGGCGTCGGCGATCTGCGCGGTGTAGTAACCCTCGCCACAACCGATGTCGAGCCAGCGCTGGGGTTTGCGTTCAGCGGCCAGTTCGGCCAGGCGCCTGGCCACCGGGGCGTAATGCCCGGCGTTGAGAAAGTCGCGGCGCGCTTCCACCATCGCCAGGTTGTCGCCCGGGTCACGGCTGTTCTTGTGCTGCACCGGCAACAGGTTCAGGTAACCCTGGCGCGCCCGGTCGAAACGGTGCCCGGCCGGGCAGGCTACACCGTTGTCCACTTCCTGTAGCGGTGCGCTGCAAATGGGGCAAGCGAGCATCAGGCGAGCAACTTGATCAGGGTCTGGTAGTAGATTTCGGTCAGCACATCGAGGTCGCTGGCGAGGATGCGCTCGTTGACCTGATGGATCGTCGCGTTGACCGGGCCCAGTTCCACCACCTGAGTGCCGAGGGTCGCGATGAAGCGCCCATCGGAGGTGCCGCCGCTGGTGGACGCCTGGGTCTCGCGACCGGTGACGGCCTTGATGCTGGCGGAGACCGCATCGAGCAACGCGCCCGGTTCGGTGAGGAACGGCAGGCCCGACAGCGCCCACTCCACATGCCAGTCCAGGCCATGCTTGTCGAGAATCGCCGCGACCCGCTGCTGCAGGCCTTCGACGGTGGACTCGGTGGAGAAGCGGAAGTTGAACACCGCCGTCAGGTCGCCCGGGATCACGTTGGTGGCGCCGGTGCCGGAGTTGAGGTTGGAAATCTGGAAGCTGGTAGGCGGGAAGAAGGTGTTGCCATCGTCCCAGTGCTCGGCGGCCAGTTCGGCCAGGGCCGGAGCCGCCAGGTGGATTGGGTTCTTCGCCAGGTGCGGGTAGGCCACATGGCCTTGCACGCCGCGCACGGTCAGGGTGGCGCCGAGGGAGCCGCGACGGCCGTTCTTGACCACGTCGCCCACCAGGGTGGTGCTCGACGGTTCGCCGACGATGCACCAGTCCAGGCGCTCCTTGCGGGCTGCCAGGCGTTCGATCACGGCCTTGGTGCCGTGGTGCGCCGGGCCTTCTTCGTCACTGGTGATCAGGAATGCGACCGAACCCTTGTGGTCCGGGTAGTCGGTCACAAAGCGCTCGGAAGCGACCAGCATCGCCGCCAGGCTGCCTTTCATGTCGGCTGCGCCACGGCCGCAGAGCATGCCGTTTTCATCGATCAGCGCGTCGAACGGGTCGTTCTGCCAGGCCTTGACCGGGCCGGTCGGCACCACGTCGGTGTGGCCGGCGAAGCACAATACCGGGCCTTCGTGTTTGCCGTGGGTGGCCCAGAAGTTATCCACATCCTCGATGCGCATCGGCTCAAGCGCAAAACCGGCGTCGCCCAGGCGCTGCATCATCAGCTTCTGGCAATCGGCGTCGACCGGCGTCACCGACGGGCGGCGGATCAGGTCGATAGCGAGTTGGAGGGTCGGCGAAAGGTCGGCGTGGGCCGTCATGTAAAAACTCCAGAAGCATGTCAGGGCGCAAGGCTTATGTGGGAGGGGGGCTTGTGTGGGAGCGGGCTTGCTCGCGAATACGGAGTGTCAGTCAACAATGTATGAACTGACCCGGCGCATTCGCGAGCAAGCCCGCTCCCACACAAAGCAATGGCCTGGGCCAAGTCTCACAAAATGGCCGTTATCTTATAGCAAAACGGCGGCCAGAGGCCGCCGTTTAGTGCATTGCGCAGGATTTTAAGCAGCGGCCACAGGCTCTTGCTTCGGTGCCGGTTTCGGCAGCGACGACAGGAACGCCATGATCAGCGCCGCCACATACGGCAGCGACTGCACCAGCAACATCACCACCCAGAAGCGCATGTCATTGCTCGGCAGGCCCTGCACCAGGTAAATCCCCAGTGCCGCACCCCACAACAGCAGCATGATGAACATCTCTTCCCGGGCTTCGGAGATCGCCACCCAGAAACCGTGGTTATCGGCGTTCTTCGGTGTACGGAAGAACGGAATGCTGGTGGTGAAGAACCCGTACAGCACCGCCTTGGCGATGGTGTGCGACAACGCCAGCCCGGCCAGTGCCGCGCAGAACGCATCTTTCAGGTTCACACCCACCGCACGACGGTAGAGGAAGATGATCTTGCCGACCTTGAACACGAACAACGCCAGTGGCGGGATCGCGAAAATCAGCAGCGGCGGGTCAACCCGCGTCGGCACGATAATCATCGCCGCCGACCACAACAAGGCGCCCACGGTGAAGAAGATGTTCATGCCGTCGGCCACCCACGGCAACCACCCCGCGAGGAAGTGGTAGCGCTGGCCACGGGTCAGCTCGGTGTCCTTGCCGCGCAAGAGGCTCGCAGTGTGGCGCTTGATGATCTGGATCGCGCCGTAGGCCCAGCGGAAACGCTGTTTCTTGAAGTCGATAAAGGTATCGGGCATCAGGCCCTTGCCGTAGCTGTCGTGGTAGTACGCCGCCGACAGGCCCTTCTCGAAGACCCGCAGGCCCAGCTCGGCATCCTCACAGATGCACCAGTCGGCCCAGCCCAGCTCTTCCAGCACCGAGCGACGGGTCATGGTCATGGTGCCGTGCTGGATGATCGCGTCACGGTCGTTGCGGGTGACCATGCCGATATGGAAGAAGCCTTTGTATTCCGCGTAGCAGAGCTTCTTGAAGGTGCTTTCGTTCTGGTCGCGATAATCCTGTGGCGACTGCACCACGGCGATTTTCGGGTCGGCGAAGTGCGGCACCATGTGCTTGAGCCAGTTTGGCGACACGCAGTAATCGGAGTCGATCACCGCGATCACTTCGGCATCCTTAGCGGTGTGCGGGATCAGGTAGTTCAGTGCGCCGCCCTTGAAACCGGCCAGGGGCGAGACGTGGAAGAACTTGAAGCGCGGGCCGAGGGTTTCGCAGTAGTCGCGCACCGGCTCCCACACGGCCGGGTCCTTGGTGTTGTTGTCGATGATCAGGACTTCGTAGTCCGGATAATCGAGGGCGGCCAGGGCGTCGAGGGTCTGTTTGACCATCTCCGGCGGCTCGTTGTAGCACGGCACGTGGATCGAGACTTTCGGGCGGTAGTCCGAATCCCCTTCAACCGGCAGGAATTCACGCCGGCGTTTGTGGGTCCAGACTGCTTCGGCCAGCTCATGGGCTTCGGTCAGCAACACGATAAATACGCCCAGGGCGCCGAGTGCCAGCAGGAAGCCCACCGTCAAGCTGAACCAGGTGCTGTATTGCTGACTGTAGTCATAACCGATCCACACCAATACCGACCCGCACAGGAACGCGATAAAGGTCAGGAACGTACGGCCGCGCTGGCGCAGGGCCGAGCCGTCGATCATCAGCAGGGTCAGGGACAGCAGCGCAAGCACCACCGAGCCGATCGCCAGCACTCGCCATTGCGGAATCGCGACCACCGGGCCATCAAAGTTGAATTTCTGCTGGCGTGCGGCGTTGAACACGCCCCAATAGGCCCCTACAGAGCCTTCGTCGCTGGCTTTCCATGGCTGGTCAAACGCTTCGATCACGAAGTAGTTGTAGCCCTGGCGGTTCAGCGTGTTAACCAGCGTGCGCAGGTAAATCGCCTGGTCGGCGGGGGAGGCGTCAGCACCGCCACGCATCCGGCCGTTGCTCGGCCAGCCAACCTCCGACAGCAACAGCGGCTTTTTCGGGAAGGTCTTCTTCAGGTCCCGTGCGCGATCGAGTACGAACTGGCCGGCCTTGTCCACCGGGATATGTTCCCAGTACGGCAGGATGTGCGCGGCGATCAGGTCGACGTGCTTGGCCAGTTGCGGGTTGTGTTCCCAGATGTGCCATTGCTCGGAGGTGGTTACGGGCACCTTGACGGCGGCCCGTACCCGATCCAGCAGCACGATCAGCGCTTCCGGGGTGATTTCCTCGCGGAACAGCGCCTCGTTGCCCACCACTACCCGCACTACGCTGCGGGAGCTGTTGGCGATTTCGATGGCGCGCTGGATCTCGCGCTCGTTGCGCTCAAGGTCCGGACTGATCCAGATCCCCAGGGTCACCCGCAGGCCGAATTCTTCCGCCAGCTTGGGGATATCCCCCAGGGTGCCGTCGACCGAGTAGGTACGGATGTTGTCCGTCAGCTTGCTCATGATCGCAAGGTCCTGACGCATTTGATCGTCGGTCGGATACTGGTCTTTCTGTGGGTACTGGCCTTGCTGGAACGGCGAGTACGAAAAACCGGAGATCTGCTCGGGCCAGTTAGGGGCATTGACCGGGCGGTTGATCAGCGCCCAGAAGCCGGTGAACAGCGCGGCAATTGCCAGCACCACCACCAGGTTGAGTCCAAATTTACGCGATGACATGGCTATTTCGGGTTCCAAAGGGTGTGGAACGAAAAGAGGTGTCGGCCTGCGCCGAACGGCGCGCATCCTACACTGGCCTTTCACCGACCGTACAGCAAGCCGGGAAAAACCGGACATTGGGCAGTGCAACTCGTCGTAAGTTCTCTTACTTGTAGCTTGTAGTTTAAAACTTGTCGCTGTGTAGCCCTATAATGCGCGCCGGTTTTTGGGGTAATGGTCATGAGTACAGAAGATCCACGGTTTGCCGGCGTCGCCCGCTTGTATGGCATTGAAGGCCTGGAGCGCCTGAAGGCGGCCCATGTGGCCATCGTCGGCGTGGGCGGGGTGGGTTCGTGGGCGGCGGAAGCCATCGCTCGCTGCGGCGTGGGCGAGATTTCGCTGTTTGACCTCGATGATGTGTGCGTCAGCAACAGCAACCGTCAGCTGCATGCGCTGGACAGCACGGTGGGCAAGGCCAAGGTCGAGGTCATGGCCGAGCGCCTGAAAGGCATCAACCCGGATTGCACCGTGCACGCGGTGGCGGATTTCGTGACCCGCGAGACGATGGCCGAGTACATCACGCCGAACATCGACTGTGTGATCGACTGCATCGACAGTGTGAACGCCAAGGCCGCACTGATTGCCTGGTGCAAGCGGCGCAAGATCCAGATCATCACCACCGGCGGCGCGGGCGGGCAGATTGATCCGACGTTGATTCAGGTGTGTGACTTGAACCGTACGTTCAATGACCCGCTGGCGTCGAAGGTGCGCTCCACGTTGCGTCGCGACTATGGCTTCTCCCGCACTGTGACCCGCCACTACAGCGTGCCCTGCGTGTTCTCCACCGAACAGCTGCGTTACCCGAAGCCGGACGGCAGCATCTGTTTGCAGAAGAGTTTTGTCGGGGATGGCGTGAAGCTGGACTGCGCCGGCGGGTTTGGCGCGGTGATGATGGTGACTGCGACCTTCGGCATGGTGGCCGCGACCAAGGCGGTGGACAAGATAGTGGCCGGGGTGCGCCGGCCTGCTGACAGGGTCAAGGCCCCTTAGATCTCAGTCTGGAATGAAGATCAAAATGTGGGAGCGGGCTTGCTCGCGAAAGCGGTGTATCAGTCGACATCTCCGGTGACTGACACGCCGCCTTCGCGAGCAAGCCCGCTCCCACATTTAGTTTTGTGTGAGGCTCAGATGCCGCATGCGCTGCAGCACCGCATTCAACCCATTGCTGCGCGACGGCGATAACTGCCGCGACAGGCCCAGTTGCTCAAACCAGCCGGGCAAGTCGACGGCTTGCAGTTCGGCGGCAGACACACCGTTGACCCGCGCCAGCAACAACGCCACCAGCCCGCGTATCAGCCGTGCATCGCTGCTGGCGGCAAACTGCCAATGCCCATCCTGCAAGCGCCCCACCAGCCACACCAGGCTTTCACAGCCCTGCACCAGGTTGACGTCTACCTTGTCTTCGTCCGGCAAGGCGGGCAGCCGCTCGCCCCATTGCATCAGCAGGCGGGCCCGTTGCTCCCAACTGCCGACTGCCTGGAACGCTTCCAGCGCGACAACGGCCTCCGGCGGCAAGCTCATCGCAACATATCCAGGGCTTGATCCAGCGCTTCAAAAAAGCGCTCCAGGTCATCGGAGTCGTTGTACAGCGCCAATGACACCCGAATCGCCCCCGACAATCCCATCTGCTTGAGCAGCGGCATCGCACAATGATGGCCGGCGCGCACCGCAATCCCTTGTTCGGTCAGCAAGTGGGCGAGGTCGGCGTTGTGCACGCCTTCCACCACGAAGCTGGCCAGGGCGACGTGCGGCGACCCCAGCAAGCGCACGCCATTGCGCGCTTGCAAGCCACGCAACAGGTAGTCGTGCAGGGCTGCTTCGTGAGCCGTCACCGCCTGCTGGTCCAGGGAACTCAGGTAATCCAGGGTTGCCCCCAGGCCGATCACGCTGGCGATCGGCGGAGTCCCGGCTTCGAAGCCGAGGGGCGCCGGGCGGAAACTGGCGCTTTGATAATCAGCCTGCTGCACCATCTCGCCCCCAAACTGCCAATGGCGCAGGTGATGCAGGGCTTCGGTGCGGCCATACAGCACGCCGACGCCGTCCGGCCCGTAGAGTTTATGGCTGGAAAACACGTAGAAGTCGCAGCCCAGGGCCTGCATATCATGGCGACCATGCACGATGCCCTGGGCGCCATCGACCACCGTCAGTGCATCGTGGGCCTTGGCCAGCGCCAGCAGTTGCGGCAACGGCTGCCAGGCGCCAAGTACGTTGGACAGTTGGCTCACCGCCAACAGGCGGGTGCGCGGGCCGATCAGTTGGGCGGCGGCTTGCAGGTCGATCAAGCCGCCAGCGTCAAGCGGCAGTACCACCAGCGCCAGCTCGCGACGCTTGGCCAGTTGCTGCCACGGCAGCAGGTTGGCGTGGTGCTCCAGGGCGCTGATGACAATCTCGTCGCCCGGGTTGAATAGGTGCTCAAGGCCATAAGCCAGGAGGTTCAGCGCCGATGTCGCGCCGTGGGTGAAGATGATTTGCCCCTCGTCACCGACGTTCAGCCACTGTGCCACCTTGCTGCGACTGTCCTCGAAAGCCTGGGTCGCATGGGCGCCCGGCAAATGCTGGGCACGGTGCACATTGGCTGCGCCATTGGCGTAGTAATGGCTGATGGCGTCCAGCAGGGCTTGAGGTTTTTGCGTGGTGGCGGCGTTGTCCAGATAGGTCTGGTCTTGCCGTTGCAGGGTGGCGATGGCCGGAAAATCGGCGCGCCAGGGAGAGGGCACAAGCATGGTGATCAAGACTCGTATAAACGGCCCGCACCGGTCAGGCGCGGGCCGTTAGTGGCATCGAGTCGCTGCTTAGTTGTGAGCGTGCAGCGCTGCGTTCAGTTCGATGGCCGATTTGTGGGTTTTGCACTCCACGGCACCGGTCTCGGAGTTGCGGCGGAACAGCAGGTCCGGTTGGCCGGCCAGCTCGCGGGCCTTGACCACCTTGACCAGCTGGTTCTGCTCGTCCAGCAGCGCAACCTTGGTGCCGGCGGTCACGTACAGGCCCGACTCCACGGTGTTGCGGTCGCCCAACGGGATACCGATACCGGCGTTGGCGCCGATCAGGCAGCCTTCGCCGACCTTGATCACGATGTTGCCGCCACCCGACAGGGTGCCCATGGTGGAGCAACCGCCGCCCAGGTCCGAACCCTTGCCGACGAACACGCCAGCCGACACGCGGCCTTCGATCATGCCCGGGCCTTCGGTACCGGCGTTGAAGTTGACGAAACCTTCGTGCATCACGGTGGTGCCTTCGCCTACGTAGGCGCCCAGGCGGATGCGCGCGGCATCAGCGATACGCACGCCGCTCGGCACCACGTAGTCGGTCATCTTCGGGAACTTGTCCACCGAGAACACTTCCAGCAGGTCGCCACGCAGGCGCGCTTCCAGTTGACGCTCGGCCAGCTCATTGATGTCGATTGCGCCCTGGCTGGTCCAGGCCACGTTCGGCAACTGCGGGAACACACCGGCCAGGCTCAGGCCGTGAGGCTTGACCAGGCGATGGGACAGCAGGTGCAGCTTGAGGTAGGCCTCAGGCGTGGAGGTCAGTGCGGCGTCTTCGGCCAGCAGGGTGGCGACCAGCGGCGTGTGGCTTTCAGCCAGGCGGCTCAACAGGGCGGCTTGGGCAGCGTCGACGCCCTTGAGCGCGTCAGCCAGTTGCAGGGCCTGGGTGACGGTGAAAGTGATCGCCTGGTTGCCTTCGGTGTAACCGAGGATCGGCGCGATGGCCGCGATGATTTCAGCCGATGGATTGAGCAGCGGTTGTGCGTAAAACACTTCCAGCCAAGCACCTTGGCGGTTCTGAGTGCCGACGCCGAAGCCCAGGCTGAACAGGGAATTGGACATGCTGTTACCTCTACAAAAATGGAGTGGGCTGGCCTACTTGAGGGCCGCCGAATAGCTATCTGGCTTGAAGCCAATCAGGGTTTTGTCACCGAGATCAAGCACCGGGCGCTTGATCATCGAGGGTTGCGCGAGCATCAATTCAATGGCTTTCGCTTGGTCGAGATCGGCTTTGCGTTCGTCTTCGAGTTTGCGAAAGGTGGTGCCCGCACGGTTCAAAACCACCTGCCAACCGTGCTCATTGCACCATTGGGTCAAGTGTTCGCGGTCGATACCGGCCGTCTTGTAGTCATGAAACTCATACTGGATAGCGTGCTCATCGAGCCAGGTGCGCGCCTTTTTCATGGTGTCGCAGGCTTTGATGCCGAAAAGGTGCAACGTTTTGCTTGAAGCGGTCAAGGAATTGCCCCCCTTTGGGCTCACGCAGATTAAAGGTCACGGATTATGCCATGGCCAGCGGCTTTCGGCGCCGCTCGTCACACTTACGTTTTGCTCGTGTGCGACTTTTGTGCAAAGGCCATCGCGCAGCATAGGCGGCTAATATGGCACTTCAACGGCGAGTTGTTGCCTGATGTGTGTTGTTGCAAGTTGATTGTCTGGGAATCCCGCGTTATGCAAACCGCCTACACCGTACTTATCCTGCTGATGCTGGTCAGCGTTTCGCGCCTTGTCGGGCGTGTGATCCCACTGCCGTTGCCACTGGTGCAGATCGCCGCCGGTGCGTTGCTGGCCTGGCCGACCCTGGGGCTGCATGTCGCCCTGGACCCTGAGTTGTTTCTTTTCCTGTTTCTGCCGCCGCTGCTGTTCTCCGATGGCTGGCGCATGCCCAAGCGTGAATTGTGGCGCCTGCGCGGGCCGATCCTGACGCTGGCGGTGGGGTTGGTGCTGTTTACGGTGGTGGGGGCCGGTTACTTCATTCACTGGTTGTTGCCGAGTATTCCCCTGCCGGTGGCCTTCGCCCTGGCGGCCGTGTTGTCGCCGACGGATGCCGTGGCGGTGTCGGCCATTTCCCAGAACCGCTTGCCGACGCCACTGATGCACATGCTCCAGGGCGAGGCGTTGATGAATGATGCCTCGGGCCTGGTGACCTTCAAGTTCGCCCTGGCGGCGGCGCTGACCGGCGTGTTCTCGCTGGCGGATGCGAGCCTCACCTTTGTGCTGGTGGCCGTGGGTGGGCTGGCGGTCGGTGTGGTGTTGAGCTGGCTGGTCGGCCGCCTGCGTGCCTGGATGATCGCCCGGGGCTGGGACGACCCGGCGACGCACGTGGTGTTCATGTTGTTGCTGCCATTCGCCGCCTACGTGCTGGCCGAACGCCTTGGCGCCTCGGGCATCCTGTCGGCGGTGGCTGCGGGCATGATGCAAAGCTGGCTCGACCTGCTGCCGCGCCAGACCAGCACCCGGTTGCTCAACCGCAGCGTCTGGTCGCTGCTGGAGTTTGCGTTCAACGGCTTGATCTTCCTGCTGCTGGGCCTGCAACTGCCGGACATCATCAAGGCGGTGGTCAGCCATGAGCCGACGCTGTGGCCGACCTTGTTGTATCGCTGCCTGGACGTGATCGCGATTTTCCTGGTGCTGGTGGTGTTGCGGTTTATCTGGGTGCAAAGCATCTGGCGACTGTCGGGTTTATTGCGCCGGATTCGTGGGAAAAGTGAGCTGACGCTGGTGCCCACCGCGCGGTCCTGCTGGTTGCTGACCGTCGGTGGCGTACGCGGTGCCGTGACCCTGGCGGGTGTGATGTCGGTACCGTTACTGCTTGCGCCGGGGCAGGATTTTCCCGAGCGCGACCTGCTGATCTTCATCGCCGCTGGTGTGATCCTGCTGTCGTTGGTCGCGGCCTGCATCGCTTTGCCGCTGCTGTTGCGCGGCATCGAGAAGAGCCCGGATGAGAAACGCCACAATGAAGTGCGCGATGCCTGGAAGAAGACCGCCGTGGCTGCTATCCATGCCCTGGAAGCCGAAGAACCCGCTGAAGCTGCACCCCAGGATGCCGCCCAGGCAGCCTTGGCCACCGAGCTCAAGGCGCGGTTGATGTCGGAGTATCGTCATCAACTGGAAGTGTTCAACGATTCGGCCGAAGCCCAGGCGCTGGCGTTGCAGATGGATCAACTGGAGCGCAAGTTGCGGCTCAAGGCCCTGCGGGCGCAGCGTCTGGAACTGTATAGCCTGAGCCGTCACCATCAGATTGGTGATGATGTGCTACGGGAGGTGTTGGCGGATCTGGATATGAGCGAGGCGAATCTGGGTCATATCAAATAACACCGCGGTGCTTGCTTGTGGCGAGGGAGCTTGCTCCCGCTGGGCTGCGTAGCGGCCCCAAAAAAGCGGGAGCGCTGCGCACTCCAGCGGGAGCAAGCTCCCTCGCCACAGCAAGCCCCCTCGCCACATTCAGCGCAGTTATTTATTGCGGGTAATAAAGTCGCGAATCCGCGTCGCCGCTTCCACGCACTCCGCCAACGGCGCGACCAGCGCCAGGCGCACACGCCCGGCGCCCGGGTTGACCCCGTCCACTTCCCGCGACAGGTACGAGCCCGGTACCACGGTCACGTGTTCTTCCACGAACAAGTCCCGGCAGAACGCCGCATCGTCGCCCTTCACATTCGGCCACAGGTAGAAGCCGCCGTCCGGGTTTTGCACGTCCAGCACCGGCTTCAGGATCGCCAGCACCGCATCGAACTTCTCCCGGTACAGGTCACGGTTGGCCTGCACGTGGGCTTCGTCCTGCCAGGCAGCAATGCTCGCCAGTTGGGTTTGCACCGGCATCGCGCAACCGTGGTAGGTGCGGTACAGCAGGAAGCCCTTGAGGATATCGGCGTCGCCGGCTACAAAGCCCGAACGCAGGCCCGGCAGGTTGGAGCGCTTGGACAGGCTGTGGAACACCACGCAACGCTTGAAGTCCTGGCGGCCCAGTTCCACGCAGGCGCTGAGCAGGCCTGGCGGCGGGGTTTGTTCGTCGAAGTACAGCTCGCTGTAGCACTCGTCGGCGGCGATCACGAAGTCGTATTCGTCGGCCAGGGCGATCAGCTTTTTCAGGGTGTCGACGGGAATCAGTGCACCGGTGGGGTTGCCTGGCGAGCACAGGAACAGGATCTGGCAGCGTTTCCAGATGTCCGGCGATACCGCGTCGAAATCCGGGTTGAAGCCGTTTTCATCCAGGCACGGCAGGTAATGCGGCTTGGCCCCGGCGAGGAACGCCGCCCCTTCGTAGATCTGGTAGAACGGGTTCGGGCTGACCACCAGCGCGTCGTCGCCGCGGTTGACCACGGTCTGGGTGAAGGCGAACAGCGCTTCACGGGTGCCGTTCACCGGCAGGATGTTGCGCGCCGGGTCAAGCCAGCCCTTGGGCACGCTGAAACGGCGTTCACACCAGGCGCCAATGGCTTCGCGCAGGGCGGGAATGCCCAGGGTGGTGGGGTACACCGCCATCTGGTCCAGGTTGTTGGCCAGCGCCTCGGCGACAAACTGCGGGGATTTGTGCTTCGGCTCACCGATGGACAGGGCGATGGGGCGTTTGTCCGGGTTCGGCGTGACGCTGCCCAGCAGGACGCGCAATTTCTCGAACGGGTAGGGCTGCAGCTGGTTCAGGGCGTTGTTCATCGATAAATCTCGTTCAATTCATTGGAAGCTGAAAATGGGCGGTCGGTCAGATGCTCAAGCGTGACATCTCGACGCCGGTCTCCTGATTGACGCTCAACTGCTGGACGATGGCTTCCTGCAAGCGTCGGCACAGTTCAGGGTCGGAAAGCGGCTGGTTGTCGGCATCGGTAATGAAGAACACGTCTTCCACCCGCTCGCCCAGGGTCGCAATCTTGGCGTTCTGCAACGACAGGTCGAACTCCAGGAATATCGTGCCGATCCGTGCCAGCAGGCCCGGGCGGTCCGGCGCGCTGAGTTCCAGCACCGTCACCGGGCGCTGGGCGTCGTTGTGGATGGTCACCTCGGGGGCAAAAGCAAAGTGCTTGAGCTGGCGCGGCACCCGGCGCTGGATGATGGTCGGGTAGTCGTCAGGATTGCGCAGCGCGTCGGTCAGGCCTTTGCGGATCTTTTTCACCCGCTCCGGGTTGTCGCCGATGGACTCGCCTTCTGTGTCGAGCACGATGTAGGTGTCGAGGGTGAACTGGCTGCTGGAGGTGATGACCCGGGCGTCGTGAATGTTCAGGTTGAGCTGGTCCATCGCCGCCACGGTCACGGCGAAGAAGTCGTGCTGGTCGGGTGCGTAGATGAAGATCTGCGTGCCACCCTCGAACTCGCGCTGGGTGGTTTCCTTGATCAGCACCAGCGGCCCGCCATCGGCCGGCTGCTGCAGAATCGCGTCGCTGTGCCAGGCCACGTCGCCGGCGGTGTGGCGCAGGAAGTAGTCGTCTCCCAGTTGCGACCAGAGTTGCTCGACGTCGTCCGGGTCATTGCCGCCACGCACCAGAATATCCAGGGCCGCGCTTTGGGTGCGGCGGATCTGTTCTTCGCGGTCCACCGGGTTCTCGAGGCCGCGACGCAGCGCGCGCTTGGTCTCGGTGTAGAGCTGGCGCAACAGGCTGGCGCGCCAGGAGTTCCACAGCGTCGGGTTGGTGGCGTTGATGTCGGACACGGTGAGCACGTACAGGTAGTCGAGGCGGGTTTCATCGCCGACGGCCTGGGCAAAATCGTGGATCACCTGCGGGTCGGACAAGTCCTTGCGCTGGGCGGTGGTGGACATCACCAGGTGGTTCTGCACCAGCCACACGATCAGGCGGCTGTCCCACAGCGGCAACTGGTGACGCTGGCAGAACGCTTCGGCGTCCACTGCGCCAATTTCCGAGTGATCGCCATGCCGGCCCTTGCCGATGTCGTGGTACAGGCCGGCGAGGTAGATCAATTCCGGCTTGGGCAGACGCGCCATGAGCTTGCTGGCCAGCGGGAATTTCTCTGACACCTGGGTGTACTGCAACTTACGCAGGTGCTTGATCAGGTTCAGGGTGTGGGCGTCCACCGTGTAGATGTGGAACAGGTCGTGCTGCATCTGCCCGACGATAAAACCGAACTCCGGCAGGTAGCGCCCCAGGATCCCGTAGCGGTTCATGCGCCGCAGGTTGCGGTGGATGCCGATCTTGCACTTGAACAGCTCGATAAACAGGCTGGTATTGCGGATGTCGTGGCGGAAATCGTCGTCGATCAGGTGACGGTTTTCCCGCAGCAGGCGAATGGTGTCGGCGCGTACGCCCTTGATTTCCGGCTGCTGGGCCATCAACACGAAGATTTCCAGCATGGCGAACGGCGTGCGTTTGAATACGTTGTCGTTGCGTGCCTCGATGTAGCCATCGTGGAGCTGGAAGCGCGCGTTGATCGGCTGCGGCGGTGCTTCGTCTTCCGGGGCCAGGATCACTTCTTCGAAGTGCTGGATGATCAGGTCGCTGAGCTGGGCAATGCTCATCACCACGCGGTAGTACTGCTGCATGAAGCTTTCGATGCTGGTCTTCGCGTCTTCGCCTTCAAACCCCAGCAGGGTGGCGATGGAGCGCTGGTGGTCGAACAGCAGGCGGTCTTCGGAGCGCCCGGCCAGCATGTGCAGCGCGTAGCGCACTTTCCAGAGGAATTCCTGGGAGGAGGCCAGCAGGGCGTTTTCGCTCTCCACCAGGAAGCCTTCCCCGGCCAGGGCGCGCAGGTTCAGGGTGCCGTACTGGCGACGGGCGACCCACAAAATCGTCTGGATGTCCCGCAGCCCGCCCGGGGAGCCTTTGACGTTGGGTTCCAGGTTGTATTCGGTGTCGTTGTACTTGTGGTGCCGGGCTTTCTGCTCGGCACGCTTGGCCAGGAAGAAGTCCTTGCTTGGCCACATGTGCGCGGTGCTGGTGACTTCCAGCATGCGCTGGCGCAGGCGCTCGGGGCCGGCGATGGTGCGGCTTTCCATCAGGTTGGTGATCACCGTCAGGTCGGCGCGGGCTTCCTGGGCACACTCGTCCACCGAGCGTACGCTTTGGCCGACTTCCAGGCCGATGTCCCACAACAGCGTCAGAAAACGCTCGATGGAGTCGCGAAAGATCTCGTGATCGGCGCTGTCCAGCAAGATCAGCAGGTCGATGTCGGAGTAGGGGTGCAGTTCGCCACGGCCGTAGCCGCCGACCGCCACCAGGGCGATATCGGCGTCTTCACTCCAGCTGAACTGTTCCCAGGCCTTTTGCAGGATGTTGTCGACGAACCAGGCGCGGTCCTCGATCAGCCGGCGGATATCGCGGCCGGTACGAAAGCGCCCGTCGAGCACCTCGCGGGCCTGACGAATGGCCTTCTTGAAGGCGGCGATGGGGCTGGCCTTCAGTGCCAGTTCCGCCTGGAACTGGCCACGGTCGAAGAGTTCGGGATCCACCTGGGGCATCGATCGGTTTTCCTTTCTATCTATGGGTCACAGCGTCGCTATTAGAAAACCGGTGCAAACATTACGCCGAAACGCGGGGAATCGTGTCGTCGGCACGCAGGGTGAAGATCTCGTAGCCGGTGTCGGTCACCAGCAGGGTGTGTTCCCACTGCGCCGAGAGCTTGCGGTCCTTGGTGATGGCGGTCCAGCCGTCGCCCAGCACCTTGGTATCGGCCTTGCCCTGGTTGATCATCGGCTCGATGGTGAAGGTCATGCCTGCCTTGAGCTCCATGCCGGTGCCGGCGCGGCCGTAGTGCAGGATCTGTGGCTCTTCGTGGAACACCTTGCCGATGCCGTGGCCGCAGAACTCGCGCACCACCGAGAAGCCGTTCTTTTCAGCGTGCTTCTGGATGATTTCACCGATGTCGCCCAGGCGGCAGCCAGGCTTGACGATCTCGATGGCCTTGTACATGCATTCCTGGGTGACTTGCGACAGGCGCTCGGCCCAGACCGGCACGGTGCCGACGTGGAACATGCGGCTGGTGTCGCCGTGGTAGCCGTCCTTGATGACGGTGACGTCGATGTTCAGGGTGTCGCCGTCCTTCAGCGGCTTGTCGCCGGGAATCCCGTGGCACACCACGTGGTTGATCGAGGTGCAGATCGACTTGGGGAAACCCTTGTAGTTCAGCGGCGCAGGGATGGCCTTTTGCACGTCGACGATATAGTCGTGGCAAATGCGGTCCAGCGCTTCGGTGGTGACGCCGGGCTTGACGTGTTCGGCAATCATTTCCAGGACGTCGGCAGCCAGTTTGCCGGCAACACGCATGCCAGCGATATCTTCGGCGGTTTTGAGGGTGACGGTCATACAGGCTCTCTCTAGCGCGACGCGCTGAAATCAATACGGTTTACGGGTGTGCGACAAAAGGTTGCAGAATTCGCACAAGCCCAAAAAACGCGATTCTAGCAGACGCAAGGGTGAAACCATGAGCGTCTGGCGATCGCTTCTGTCTATAAGGATGGGGGCATTCTGGCTCTATTCAAAGGCTTAGGCAAAAGCGACTGACGGCAAATGTGATTGCGGGTTTCGTTTTTGCAAGCTCTGTGGTATAAAATGCGCCGCTTTCCGGGGATACCCCGCAAAGCTTAAATCCACACACGTGTCGACACGATGACCTGGGTGCCGGAGGCGAATGCCGCTGGTTGGTCATTGGGATACGTGGAGGCCAAACCCGACTTATTAAGGAACTATCATGTCCCAAGTCAACATGCGCGATATGCTGAAGGCCGGTGTGCACTTCGGTCACCAGACCCGTTACTGGAACCCGAAAATGGGTAAATACATTTTCGGCGCGCGTAACAAGATCCACATCATCAACCTTGAAAAAACCCTGCCAATGTTCAACGAAGCTCTGACTTTCGTAGAGCGCCTGGCCCAGGGCAAAAACAAGATTCTGTTCGTCGGCACCAAGCGTTCCGCTGGCAAGATCGTTGCTGAAGAAGCAGCACGTTGCGGTTCGCCGTACGTCGATCACCGCTGGTTGGGCGGCATGCTGACCAACTTCAAAACCATCCGTGCTTCCATCAAGCGTCTGCGTGACCTTGAAGTGCAAGCCGAAGACGGTACTTTCGCCAAGCTGACCAAGAAAGAGGCGCTGATGCGCACTCGCGACCTGGAAAAGCTCGATCGTTCCCTGGGTGGTATCAAGGACATGGGCGGTCTGCCTGACGCACTGTTCGTTATCGACGTTGATCACGAGCGCATCGCGATCACCGAAGCCAACAAGCTGGGCATCCCGGTTATCGGCGTAGTCGATACCAACAGCAGCCCGGAAGGCGTTGACTACATCATCCCAGGCAACGATGACGCAATCCGCGCTATCCAGCTGTACATGGGTTCGATGGCTGACGCTGTAATCCGTGGTCGCAACCACGTTGCTGGCGGTACCGAGCAGTTCGTTGAAGAAGCTCCGGTAGCTGCAGCTGAGTAACTGACGCCTTGGCGTTGACTCAGTAAGCAAAAAGGGGGCTTGGCCCCCTTTTTGCCACCTCGAAAACCATTTGTCGGCAGCGCAGCTACAACATTTGTAACGTGCAGCGGCCTACAAGGGTGGTTCGGGAAGAATTGATCGCCCGTTCAATCGGGTGGAATGGTTGAAAACCTATCCAAGAGGATTTTGAAAATGGCAGAGATTACTGCAGCGTTGGTTAAAGAACTGCGTGAGCGTACCGGCGAAGGCATGATGGATTGCAAAAAGGCCTTGACCAAGGCCGGCGGCGACATCGAAAAAGCCATTGATGACATGCGTGCTTCGGGCGCCATCAAGGCTGCCAAGAAAGCAGGCAACGTCGCTGCTGAAGGCGCCATCGCAATCAAGGAAGACGGCAAATCGGCCGTTATCCTGGAAGTTAACTCGCAGACCGACTTCCTGGCCCTGCAAGACGACTTCAAGAACTTCGTCGCTGCCAGCGTTGAAAAAGCATTCGCTGACAAGCTGACCGACGCCGCTCCGCTGATCGAAGCTCAAGAAGCTGATCGTCTGGTTCTGGTGGGTAAAGTGGGCGAGAACGTTAACATTCGTCGCCTGACCCGCGTTGAAGGTGACGTTGTGGGTGCTTACCTGCACGGCAACAAGATCGGTGTTGTGGTTGCCCTGAAAGGCGGCAACGTTGAACTGGCCAAAGACATCGCTATGCACGTAGCGGCCAGCAACCCTGAATTCCTGCTGCCATCGGAAGTTTCTGCTGAAGCCATCGAACGCGAGAAAGCCGTGTTCCTGCAGCTGAACGAAGAGAAAATCAAAGGCAAGCCTGAAAACATCGTTGAAAACATGGTCAAGGGCCGTATCAGCAAGTTCCTGGCTGAGGCTTCCCTGGTTGAGCAGGCGTTCGTCAAGAACCCTGAAATCAAGGTTGGCGAACTGGCCAAGAAAGCCGGTGCTGAAATCGTTTCCTTCACCTACTACAAAGTAGGCGACGGCATCGAGAAGCCGGTCGACAACTTCGCTGAAGAAGTTGCTGCCCAGCTGGCTGCCACCAAGAAGTAAGACAGTTTTTAACTGTCGCCCAAAAGAGGCTGCCCGCTTACGCGCGCAGCCTCTTTTCAAATGGGGTGATCGATTTTTATTGGTTTCCCTTTGGAACTGGCTTACAAAGCCGTGTTCCGATGGCGCTGTGACAGCGTCAAGCTAGAGTGAACGCAGGCCGTAAACGGCTTGCCAAGAATTTTCAAAAAATACGCCGCAGGAGAGATTCGCAATGGCTCAGCAGGGCAGTGGTCATCAGGCTCGCTATAAACGCATTCTACTCAAGCTTAGCGGCGAGGCCCTGATGGGCTCGGAAGAGTTTGGGATCGATCCCAAAGTACTCGATCGCATGGCGCTGGAAGTCGGCCAACTGGTCGGTATCGGTGTCCAGGTCGGTCTGGTGATCGGCGGCGGCAACCTGTTCCGTGGCGCGGCACTCAGCGCTGCCGGCATGGATCGGGTGACAGGCGACCACATGGGCATGCTGGCCACTGTGATGAACGCCCTGGCCATGCGTGATGCGCTGGAACGCGCCAATATCACCGCGATCGTGATGTCGGCTATTTCCATGGTTGGCGTAACGGATCACTATGATCGTCGCAAGGCCATGCGTCACCTGGATGCCAAGGAAGTCGTGATTTTTGCGGCCGGTACCGGCAACCCATTCTTTACCACCGATTCGGCAGCTTGCCTGCGTGGTATCGAGATCAACGCGGACGTGGTGCTCAAGGCCACCAAGGTTGACGGTGTCTACACTGCAGACCCATTCAAAGACCCGCATGCCGAGAAGTTCGATCATCTGACTTATGATGAAGTACTGGATCGCAAGCTGGGCGTGATGGACCTGACGGCAATTTGCTTGTGCCGCGACCACAAGATGCCGCTGCGCGTATTTAACATGAACAAGCCCGGCGCCCTGCTGAACATCGTACACGGCGGCGCGGAAGGGACTCTGATCGAGGAAATCGAACAATGATCAACGAAATCAAAAAAGACGCTCAAGAGCGCATGCAAAAATCCCTGGAATCCCTGAACCATGCGTTTGGCCAGATTCGTACCGGCAAGGCCCACCCAAGCATCCTGGGCAGCGTGATGGTGCCTTACTACGGCGCTGATACCTCGATCACCCAAGTGGCCAACATCACTGTAAAAGATTCGCGCACCCTGCAAGTCGTTGCTTTCGAGCGCAACATGCTCGGCGCCGTCGACAAGGCCATCCAGAGCGCCGGTTTGAACCTCAATCCGACCAACCTGGGCGAGTTGCTGCTGATCTCCATGCCTGCCCTGACCGAAGAAACCCGCAAGGGCTTCACCAAGCAGGCGCGCAGTGCAGCAGAAGACGCACGTGTTGCCGTGCGCAACATCCGTCGTGATGCCTTGGGTGACCTGAAGAAGCTGGTCAAGGACAAGGAAATCAGCGAAGACGAAGAGCGCCGTGCCGTTGCTGATATCGACAAGCTGACTAAAGATGCCGAGGCCCAGATCACCAAGGCCACGGAAGATAAAGAAAAGGACCTGATGGCCGTATAAGGGGTCAGGACGCCTTCATGGAAAAGACCAAGCAGACTGTGCCCTCCGTGGTGCCGCGCCATGTCGCGATCATCATGGACGGGAATAATCGCTGGGCGAAGAAGCGCTTTATGCCGGGCGTTGCCGGGCATAAGGCGGGTGTCGACGCTGTACGAGCCGTGATCGAGGTGTGCGCCGAGGCCAAGGTCGAAGTATTGACCCTGTTCGCGTTCTCCAGTGAAAACTGGCAGCGCCCGGCCGAGGAGGTCAGTGCCTTGATGGACCTGTTCTTCAAGGCCCTGCGCCGCGAGGCCAAGCGCCTGAACGAGAACAACATCAGCCTGCGTATCATCGGTGACCGTTCGCGGTTTCATCCGGAGCTGCAGGCGGCCATGCGCGAAGCCGAGGCGATCACTGCCGGCAGCAACCGTTTTGTGCTGCAGATCGCAGCCAACTACGGCGGCCAGTGGGATATTGCCCAGGCCGCGCAGCGTCTGGCGCGGGAAGTGCAGGCCGGCCATCTGCGCCCGGAAGACATCACCCCCGAACTCTTGCAAACCTGCCTGGTGACCGGCGACCTGCCGTTGCCGGACCTGTGCATTCGTACCGGTGGCGACCATCGCATCAGCAACTTCCTGTTGTGGCAGTTGGCCTATACCGAGCTGTACTTCTCCGACCTGTTCTGGCCGGACTTCAAACACGATGCCATGCGCAATGCGCTGGCCGATTTCGCTTCCCGTCAGCGTCGCTTCGGTAAAACGAGCGAGCAGATCGAAGCTGGAGCCCGGGTTTAATGCTTAAACAACGAATCATCACGGCGCTGATCCTGCTGCCTATTGCCCTGTGCGGGTTTTTCCTGCTTGAAGGTGCGAACTTCGCGCTGTTCATCGGCCTGGTTGTGACCCTGGGTGCCTGGGAATGGGCGCGCCTGGCGGGTTTCGCCGCGCAGTTGCCTCGTGTGGTGTATGCCGCTGTCGTGGCGTTGTTGATGTTCCTGATGTACATCCTGCCGGACGTGGCGCCCTGGGTGCTGGGTGCGGCGGTGTTGTGGTGGGCGTTGGCGACCTATCTGGTGCTGACCTATCCGGGCACCAGCAGTCATTGGTCCAGTGTCGCCTGCAAGCTGGTGATTGGCCTTTTGATTCTGTTGCCTGCCTGGCAAGGCCTGGTCTACATCAAGCACATGCAACTGGGTAACTGGCTGATCATGGCGGTGATGGTCCTGGTGTGGGGTGCCGATATCGGCGCCTATTTCTCCGGGCGTGCCTTCGGCAAGCGCAAGCTGGCGCCGGCGGTCAGTCCGGGCAAAAGCTGGGAAGGCGTGTATGGCGGCCTGGCGTTGACCCTGGTGATTACCGTGGTGGTCGGTGTGGTGCGTGGCTGGACCGTCAAGGAAATGCTACTGGGCCTGGTGGGCGCAGCCGTGGTGGTGTTCATCTCGGTGGTCGGTGACCTGACCGAAAGCATGTTCAAGCGCCAGGCCGGGATCAAGGACAGCAGTAACCTGCTGCCGGGTCACGGTGGCGTGCTGGACCGTATCGACAGCCTGACTGCCGCGATCCCGATCTTTGCCGTACTGCTGTGGATGGCTGCCTCGTGAGCCGCCTGCAACAGGTAACCGTGCTGGGCGCTACCGGCTCGGTGGGGCTAAGCACCCTGGATGTGATTGCCCGTCATCCCGAGCGTTATCAAGTATTCGCCTTGACCGGTTTCAGTCGCCTGAGTGAACTGCTGGCACTGTGTGTGCGGCACGCGCCGCAATACGCAGTAGTGCCCGAAGCGGCAGTTGCACGTGGTTTGCAGGATGACTTGCGCGCTGCGGGCCTGGCGACTCAGGTATTGGTGGGGGAGGAGGGGTTGTGCCAGGTTTCGGCAGACCCTGAGGTCGACACCGTGGTTGCGGCGATTGTCGGCGCTGCCGGCTTGCGCCCGACCCTGGCGGCCGTTGATGCGGGCAAGAAGATTCTGCTGGCCAACAAAGAAGCCCTGGTGATGTCCGGGGCACTCTTCATGCAGGCGGTGCGCAAGAGCGGCGCCGTGCTGTTGCCGCTCGACAGCGAGCACAACGCGATTTTCCAATGCATGCCTGGTGATTTCGCCCGCGGGTTGAGCCAGGTCGGCGTGCGCCGGATTCTGCTGACAGCCTCCGGTGGCCCGTTCCGGCAGACGCCGCTGGCCGATCTGGAACATGTTTCTCCCGATCAGGCGTGCGCTCACCCGAACTGGTCCATGGGGCGCAAGATCTCGGTGGATTCAGCGAGCATGATGAACAAGGGCCTGGAGCTGATTGAGGCCTGCTGGTTGTTCGATGCCCGGCCGGACCAGGTCGAGGTGGTGATCCACCCGCAAAGTGTGATTCATTCCCTGGTGGACTATGTGGATGGCTCGGTATTGGCCCAACTGGGCAATCCGGACATGCGTACGCCGATCGCCAATGCCCTGGCATGGCCTGAGCGGATTGACTCGGGTGTTGCGCCGTTGGATCTGTTTGCCATTGCCCGTCTGGACTTCGAAGCGCCCGACGAGCAACGCTTCCCTTGCCTGCGTCTTGCGCGGCAAGCTGCGGAGGCGGGTAACAGTGCCCCGGCGATGCTGAATGCGGCCAATGAAGTGGCTGTGGCGGCGTTTCTGGACCGGCGCATCCGCTTTCCGCAGATCGCGGGTATCATCGAGGACGTTTTGAGCCTTGAGCCCGTCGTCCCGGTGAATGATCTGGGCGCGGTGTTCGAAGCGGATGCAAAGGCCCGGGCCTTGACCGAGCAGTGGTTGAGCCGCAATACGCGTTAGCCTCTGGGTGTGTTCAAGCCTTCAGGCACTGGATTGAAATGCGGAGAAATTAGATGAGTGCGCTCTACATGATTGTCGGCACCCTGGTTGCTCTGGGTGTGCTGGTTACCTTCCACGAGTTCGGCCATTTCTGGGTCGCGCGTCGTTGCGGCGTCAAGGTACTGCGCTTTTCCGTAGGCTTCGGCATGCCGTTGCTGCGCTGGCACGACCGTCGTGGCACCGAGTTCGTAATTGCGGCCATTCCATTGGGCGGCTACGTCAAGATGCTCGACGAGCGCGAAGGCGAAGTGCCGGCTGATCAGTTGGATCAATCCTTCAACCGCAAGACCGTTCGTCAGCGCATCGCCATCGTCGCGGCAGGCCCGATCGCGAATTTCCTGTTGGCGATGGTGTTCTTCTGGGTCCTGGCCATGTTGGGCAGCCAGCAGGTGCGTCCGGTGATCGGTGCCGTCGAGGCCGACAGCATGGCGGCGAAGGCCGGCCTGACTGCCGGGCAAGAAATTGTTGCAGTTGATGGCGAGCCAACCACCGGCTGGGGTGCCGTCAATTTGCAGTTGGTGCGTCGCCTGGGTGAAAGCGGCATCGTGAAACTGGTGGTGCGCGATCAGGATTCCACCACCGAAACCTCGCGCGAGCTGGCCCTGGATCACTGGCTGAAAGGCTCCGATGAGCCTGACCCGATCAAATCCCTGGGCATTCGCCCATGGCGTCCGGCCTTGCCGCCGGTGCTGGCGGAGCTGGATCCGAAGGGGCCAGCCCAGGCCGCGGGTCTGAAAACCGGCGATCGCCTGCTGGCCCTCGATGGCCAGGTGCTGGGTGACTGGCAGCAGGTGGTCGACCTGGTGCGTGTACGCCCTGATACCAAAATTGTGCTGAAAGTTGAGCGTGATGGTGCTCAAATCGACGTCCCTGTGACCCTGGCGGTTCGTGGGGAAGCCAAGGCAGCCGGGGGTTACCTGGGGGCCGGCGTCAAAGGTGTCGATTGGCCACCTTCGATGGTTCGAGAGGTCAGCTTCGGGCCGTTGGCGGCGATTGGCGAGGGTGCGAGACGCACCTGGACCATGAGTGTGCTGACCCTCGATTCCCTCAAGAAAATGTTGTTCGGCGAGCTCTCGGTAAAAAACTTGAGTGGACCGATAACCATTGCTAAAGTGGCGGGCGCTTCTGCCCAGTCGGGCGTTGTAGATTTCCTGAATTTCCTGGCTTATCTGAGTATTAGCCTTGGGGTTCTGAATTTGTTGCCCATTCCAGTATTGGATGGGGGGCATCTGTTGTTTTATCTGGTCGAGTGGGCGCGTGGTCGCCCCTTGTCGGATCGGGTGCAGGGTTGGGGGATACAGATCGGTATCAGTTTGGTGGTCGGGGTGATGTTATTAGCCCTGGTCAACGATCTGGGACGACTGTAACGCTTCGCTGAATTGCGAATCTGCCGCATTTTGCGGCAGTTTGTTTATTGCCAGTTGGAATAAGAAAGGACTTCATGAAACGTCTGCTGCTAACTGCGGTTCTCACCGTATTGATGATCGCCGAAGTTCACGCCGAGTCCTTCACCATCTCCGATATTCGCGTCAACGGCCTCCAGCGGGTTTCCGCGGGTAGCGTCTTTGGTGCCTTGCCGTTGAACGTCGGGGAACAGGCTGATGACCGTCGCCTGGTGGAATCCACTCGTGCGCTGTTCAAAACCGGGTTCTTTCAAGATATCCAACTGGGTCGCGAAGGTAACGTCCTCGTCATTACTGTCGTCGAGCGACCTTCTGTCGCCAGTATCGAGATCGAAGGCAACAAGGCGATCTCCACTGAAGACTTGATGAAAGGCCTCAAGCAATCCGGCCTTGCCGAAGGCGAGATCTTCCAGCGTGCCACCCTCGAAGGCGTGCGTAACGAACTGCAACGCCAGTACGTTGCCCAGGGTCGTTACTCGGCTACCGTCGAGACCGAAGTGGTGCCGCAACCGCGTAACCGCGTCGGCCTGAAGGTCAACATCAACGAAGGCACCGTGGCGGCCATCCAGCACATCAACGTGGTGGGTAACACCAAGTTTGCTGATGACGACCTGATCGACCTGTTCGAACTCAAGACCACCAACTGGCTGTCGTTCTTCAAGAACGATGACAAGTATGCCCGTGAAAAACTCTCCGGTGACCTGGAGCGCCTGCGTTCCTACTACCTGGACCGCGGCTATATCAACATGGATATCGCTTCGACCCAGGTGTCCATCACCCCGGACAAGAAGCACGTCTATATCACTGTCAACGTCAACGAAGGCGAGAAGTACAAGGTTCGTGACGTCAAGCTCAGCGGCGACTTGAAAGTGCCTGAAGACCAGGTCAAGTCCCTGTTGCTGGTGCAGAAGGACCAGGTGTTCTCGCGCAAGCTGATGACCACCACCTCCGAGCTGATCACCCGTCGCCTGGGTAACGAAGGCTATACCTTCGCCAACGTCAACGGCGTACCGACCCCGCACGACGAAGACCACACCGTGGACATCACCTTCGTTGTAGACCCGGGCAAGCGTGCCTACGTGAACCGCATCAACTTCCGTGGCAACACCAAGTCTGCCGACGAAGTGCTGCGCCGCGAAATGCGTCAGATGGAAGGTGGCTGGGCGTCGACTTACCTGATCGACCAGTCCAAGGTTCGCCTCGAGCGCCTGGGCTTCTTTAAGGAAGTCAACGTTGAAACCCCGGCTGTACCGGGTGTGGATGACCAGGTTGACGTGAACTACGCCGTAGAAGAGCAAGCCTCCGGTTCGATTACCGCCAGTGTCGGTTTCGCCCAGAGTGCCGGCCTGATCCTCGGTGGTTCGATCACCCAGAACAACTTCCTCGGTACCGGTAACAAGGTTTCCATCGGCCTGACCCGAAGCGAATACCAGAGCCGCTATAACTTCGGTTATGTCGACCCCTACTGGACTGCTGACGGCGTGAGCCTGGGCTACAACGCCTTCTATCGCACAACCGACTACAAAGACCTCGACGTTGACGTTGCAAGCTATGCAATCGACAGCTTCGGTGTTGGTGCCAACATTGGTTACCCGATCAGTGAGACCTCGCGTCTGACCTTTGGCCTGACCGCGCAGCAGGACAAGATCAAGACCGGTGTGTACACCGTGGATGAGATCTTCAACTTCGTGCGTAAAGAAGGCGACCAGTTCCTGAACTTCAAGGCTTCGGCCGGTTGGTCGGAATCGACCCTGAACAAAGGCGTACTCGCGACCCGCGGCCATTCCCAGAGCCTGACCCTGGAAGCCACCACGCCGGGCAGCGACCTGTCGTTCTTCAAACTCGACTACCGTGGCCAGTTGTTCCAGCCATTGAGCGAAAACTACACCATGCGCCTGCACACCGAGCTGGGTTATGGCGACGGTTACGGTTCGACCAGCGGCTTGCCGTTCTATGAGAACTACTATGCGGGTGGTTTCAACTCGGTACGTGGTTTCAAAGACAGCACCTTGGGTCCTCGTGGTACCCCAAGCCGTGGCGTGGGTGTGACCGGTAACCAGGGGACTGTGGCTGACTCGGACAACGACCCGCTGCCATTCGGTGGTAACGTGCTGATCCAGGGTGGTGCTGAGATTCTGTTCCCGCTGCCATTCGTTAAAGATCAACGTTCCCTGCGTACTTCGGTCTTCTGGGATGTGGGTAACGTGTTCGACTCCAAGTGCGAACAGGTCACCAACCCGAATGGCTCGAAGTCCAACACGCAGTGCAACGACGTGAGCTTCAGCAACCTGGCAAGCTCTGTCGGTGTCGGTGTGACCTGGGTTACCGCGCTTGGCCCATTGAGCTTTGCTCTGGCCATGCCGGTCAAGAAACCGGATAACGCTGAAACCCAGATTTTCCAATTCTCCCTCGGCCAGACGTTCTAAGCGTCTGACCCAAGATAACGACAACGGATTCTGTAGGAGTGCATCGTGCGTAAGTTGACTCAATTGGTTCTCCTGGCGACTGTCCTGGTAGCGACCCCGGCCTTTGCCGAAATGAAAATTGCCGTTCTGAACTATCAGATGGCGCTGCTGGAATCCGATGCGGCCAAGAAATATGCCGTAGATGCCGAGAAGAAATTCGGTCCTCAACTGACCAAGCTCAAGACGCTGGAAAGCAGCGCCAAGGGCATCCAGGATCGTCTGGTAGCCGGTGGCGACAAGATGCAGCAAGGCGAGCGAGAGCGTCTGGAGCTTGAATTCAAGCAAAAGGCCCGTGACTACCAGTTCCAGTCCAAGGAGCTGAACGAAGCCAAGGCTGTTGCCGACCGCGAAATGCTCAAGCAGCTGAAGCCGAAACTCGACAGCGCTGTGGAAGAAGTCATCAAGAAAGGTGCCTTTGACCTGGTATTCGAACGCGGTGCAGTCATCGACGTTAAACCTCAGTACGACATCACCCGTCAGGTGATCGAGCGCATGAATCAGCTGAAGTAAGCCATGACTGCGACTATCAAGCTCGGCCAATTGGCCGAGTTCCTGGGAGCCACCTTGCGTGGCTCCGCGGAGAAGGAAATCACTGGGCTAGCCACCTTGCAGGAGGCTGGCCCAGCTCAGTTGAGCTTCCTGGCAAACCCCCAATACCGTAAATACCTGGGCGAAAGCCGCGCCGCAGCCGTGCTGCTGAAGGCCGCTGACGCCGAAGGTTTTGCCGGGGACGCGCTGGTTGTTGCCGATCCGTACCTGGCGTATGCCCGGGTGTCGCACCTGTTCGATCCGAAACCCAAGGCCCCCGCCGGTATCCATCCGACGGCGGTGATCGCCGATGACGCTCAGGTTGACCCTGCCGCGAGCATCGGTGCTTTTGTGGTGATTGAAAGCGGTGCACGCATCGGGGCGGGTGTAACGCTGGGTGCCCAGTGTTTTATCGGCGCGCGCAGCGAGATTGGTGCCGGTGGCTGGCTGGCTCCGCGTGTAACCCTGTACCACGACGTGCGTATCGGTGAGCGTGTGGTGATTCAGTCCGGTGCCGTGATTGGCGGCGAGGGCTTCGGCTTCGCCAACTCGAAGGGTGTCTGGCACAAGATTGCCCAAGTGGGCGGCGTGTTGATTGGCGATGACGTTGAAATTGGCGTCAACACTGCCGTTGACCGCGGGGCCCTGGCCGATACCGTCATTGGTAACGGCGTGAAACTGGATAACCAGATTCAGATCGCCCACAACGTGCAGATTGGCGATCACACCGCCATGGCCGCCTGCGTGGGGATCTCCGGCAGCACCAGGATCGGCAAGCATTGCATGCTCGCCGGGGGTGTTGGCCTGGTGGGCCATATCGAAGTGTGCGACAACGTATTCATCACCGGCATGACCATGGTGACCCATTCGATTACCGAGCCTGGGTCCTATTCATCCGGTACGGCCATGCAGCCTGCGGCCGAATGGCGCAAGAGCGCGGCGCGTCTGAGGCAGCTCGACGATATCGCTCGGCGCCTGAAACATCTGGAAAAGCGTGTTGGGGACGTGACCCCTGGCGGTAATGCTTCATCAGATGGCTGATACCATTTCCATATCAAGTGTGCACAGCCGCTAGACTGCCTCCTTGATTTGCTAGAGGGGCGTGCCTTAGTCCGCACGCTCCCAATCTTTATTACAGGCTTCCCCCCGAAATGATGGACATCAACGAGATTCGCGAATACCTGCCTCACCGTTACCCATTCCTGCTGGTGGACCGGGTCACGGACCTCAATGTTGAGGAAAAGCGCATTCGTGCCTACAAGAATGTCAGCATCAACGAACCGTTCTTCAACGGTCACTTCCCTGCGCATCCCATCATGCCAGGCGTATTGATCATCGAAGCGATGGCCCAGGCTGCCGGTATCCTTGGTTTCAAAATGCTCGACCTGAAGCCTGCCGATGGCACGCTCTACTATTTCGTGGGCTCTGACAAACTGCGCTTCCGCAACCCGGTAACTCCGGGTGACCAGTTGATCCTTGAAGCCAAGTTCATCAGCTGCAAGCGCCAGATCTGGAAGTTCGAATGCCAGGCCTCGGTCGACGGCAAGCCGGTGTGCTCGGCTGAAATCATCTGTGCGGAACGCAAACTATGAGTTTGATTGACCCTCGCGCAATCATCGATCCGACGGCCGTACTGGCCGCCGACGTTGAGGTCGGCCCTTGGTCGATCGTCGGCGCAGGTGTGGAAATCGGCGAGGGGACAGTCATCGGGCCGCATGTGATCCTCAAAGGCCCGACGAGGATTGGCAAACACAATCGTATCTATCAGTTCTCATCGATAGGCGAAGACACCCCGGACATGAAGTACAAGGGTGAAGAAACACGTCTGGTAATCGGTGATCACAACATCATCCGTGAAGGCGTGACCATTCACCGCGGTACTGTCCAGGACCGTGCCGAGACTACCCTCGGTGACCACAACCTGGTGATGGCTTATGCCCATATCGGTCATGACAGCGTAATCGGCAACCATTGCATCCTGGTCAACAACACTGCGTTGGCCGGCCATGTGCACGTTGACGATTGGGCGATCCTGTCCGGTTTTACCCTGGTGCATCAGTACTGCCATATCGGCGCCCACAGCTTTTCCGGCATGGGTACCGCCATCGGCAAGGACGTTCCGGCGTTCGTCACCGTGTTCGGCAACCCGGCCGAGGCCCGCAGCATGAACTTCGAAGGCATGCGCCGTCGGGGCTTCAGCGAAGACGCGATCCACGCCCTGCGCCGCGCCTACAAGGTGGTTTACCGCCAGGGGCTGACGGTCGACCAGGCCTTGATCGAGCTGACGGAGCCAGCCGCATTGTTTCCGGAAGTCGCGATATTCCGTGACTCTATCCAGTCGTCGACTCGCGGCATCACCCGCTGATCATGGCCAGGCTGCGTATAGCGTTGGTGGCCGGAGAAGCTTCCGGCGATATTCTCGGTGCAGGCCTGATGCGGGCCCTCAAGCTCCAGCATCCGGCGGTTGAATTCATCGGTGTCGGCGGTCCGTTGATGCAGGCTGAAGGCCTGACGTCCTACTTCCCTATGGAACGCTTGTCGGTCATGGGGCTGGTGGAGGTGCTGGGCCGTTTGCGCGAGCTGCTGGCCCGTCGCAAAAAGCTGATCCAGACCCTGATCGAAGAAAAGCCCGACGTCTTTATCGGAATCGACGCGCCGGACTTCACCCTCAATATCGAACTCAAATTGCGTCAGGCCGGGATCAAGACCGTGCATTACGTCAGCCCGTCCGTATGGGCGTGGCGGCAAAAGCGCGTGCTCAAGATTCGCGAAGGCTGCGACCTGATGCTGACCCTGCTGCCCTTCGAGGCCAGGTTCTACGAAGAGAAGGGCGTGCCGGTGCGGTTTGTCGGGCACACCCTGGCCGATACCATTCCTCTGCAGGCCGACCGTGCTGCCGCGCGTGCCGAACTGGGTTTGCCCGAAGGTCCGCTGGTGGCCTTGATGCCGGGGAGCCGTGGCGGCGAAGTCGGTCGTCTCGGCGCGCTGTTTTTTGATGCAGCCGAACGCCTGCAGGCGCTGAAGCCGGGTGTGCGCTTCGTATTGCCATGCGCCAGTCCTCAGCGCCGTGCACAAATTGAAGAATTGCTGGTAGGGCGCAACTTGCCGTTGACCCTGCTCGACGGCGGCTCGCACCTGGCACTGGCGGCGTGCGATGCGGTGCTGATCGCCTCCGGCACTGCGACCCTGGAGGCCTTGCTCTACAAGCGCCCGATGGTTGTGGCCTATCGCCTGGCGCCGCTGACCTACTGGATTCTCAAGCGTATGGTCAAAAGCCCCTACATCTCCCTGCCGAATTTGCTGGCCCAGCGTCTGTTGGTGCCCGAGTTGTTGCAGGACGATGCGACGCCTGAGGCGTTGGCGCAAACCATGCTTCCGTTGATCGATGGCGGCGAAGAGCAGACCCGTGGTTTCGACGAGATCCACCGCACCTTGCGCCGTGATGCGTCGAACCAGGCGGCGGACGCTGTGCTGACCTTGATCGGCCATAAACAGGAAACCCTATGAAGACGCAAATGGGCCTGGATTTCAGCCTGGTCGCCGATGCCCTTGATCTGGTTGCCGGTGTTGACGAAGTCGGTCGCGGCCCGCTGTGCGGCGCAGTCGTCACCGCCGCAGTGATTCTCGACCCGAACCGCCCGATCCTCGGCCTGAACGATTCGAAGAAACTTACCGAGGCCCGTCGTGAAAAGCTCTATGACGAGATCTGTGAGAAAGCCCTGAGCTGGCACATCGCCCGGGCTGAGGTCGAAGAAATCGACGAACTGAACATCCTGCACGCCACCATGCTGGCCATGCAGCGCGCTATTGAAGGCCTGCACATCACGCCCAAAATGGCGATGATCGACGGCAACCGCTGCCCGAAGCTGACGATGCCCGCAGAAGCGGTGGTCAAGGGTGATAGCAAAGTGCCGGCGATTGCCGCTGCATCGATCCTGGCCAAGGTCAGCCGTGACCGTGAAATGGCGGCTTTCGAATTGATCTATCCCGGCTACGGCATCGGCGGGCACAAAGGCTATCCAACGCCCGTTCATCTGGAAGCTTTGGCTCGCCTGGGCCCGACCCCGATCCACCGCCGCTCGTTTGCCCCGGTTCGCCAGGCTTTCGAGGCTCGGGAAAGCCTGATCGAGGTTTAGCAGCAAGGCTGATGTTTTTGCCAAGGCCCGGTACAATCCGGGCCTTGTTGTCTCCACGTTTTGTACAGGATCACTATGCCGGCTTCATTCGTTCACCTGCGCCTGCACACTGAATACTCCCTGGTCGACGGCCTGGTACGGATCAAACCCCTGGTCAAAACGCTGGTGGGCATGAACATGCCTGCCGTGGCGGTGACCGACCAGAACAACATGTGTTCCCTGGTCAAGTTCTACAAGGCCGCCATGGGCGCCGGCATCAAGCCGATCTGCGGTGCCGACCTGTGGCTGTCGAACAAGGACCCGGATAACCCACTGAGCCGCATCAGCCTGTTGGCGATGAACGGCGTGGGTTATCGCAACCTCACCGAACTGATTTCCCGTGGCTTTATCGATGGCCAGCGCAATGGCTCGATCATCATCGAGCGCGAGTGGGTGGCCGAAGCCAGCGAAGGGCTGATCATGCTCTCGGCGGCCAAAGAGGGTGAAATCGGTATCGCGCTGTTGGGCGGTAATCCTCATGAGGCTGAAGTGCTCGCCCGTGAGTGGATGGAGGTGTTCCCCAACCGTTTCTACCTGGAAATCCAGCGCACCAACCGCCCCAACGATGAAGAGCAGTTGCACGCCGCTGTGGCCCTGGCTGAAAAGCTTGGCGCGCCGCTGGTGGCGACCAACGATGTGCGCTTTATCAAGAAGGAAGACTTCGAGGCCCACGAAACCCGCGTATGCATCGGCGAAGGCCGGGCGCTGGACGATCCGCGCCGCTCGAAGAACTACAGCGAAGAGCAGTACCTCAAAAGCGCCGATGAAATGGCCGAGCTGTTCAGTGACCTGCCCGAGGCCCTGGAAAACTCCGTCGAAATCGCCAAGCGCTGCAATATTGAAGTGAAGCTGGGCAAGCACTTCCTGCCCAACTTCCCGATTCCCGATGGCATGACCATCGACGAGTATTTCCGCAAGGTGTCCTTCGACGGCCTCGAAGAACGCCTGAGCGTCCTGTTGCCCAAGGACACCACGCAAGATTACGAGGCCAAGCGCCAGGTCTACGTCGACCGGCTGAATTTCGAGCTGGATATCATTATCCAGATGGGGTTCCCCGGTTACTTCCTGATCGTAATGGACTTTATCCAGTGGGCCAAAAGCAACGGCGTGCCAGTGGGCCCAGGCCGTGGATCGGGTGCCGGGTCGCTGGTGGCCTATGTGCAGAAGATCACCGACCTCGACCCGCTGGAATATGACCTGCTGTTCGAACGTTTCCTTAACCCGGAACGGGTATCGATGCCCGACTTCGACGTTGACTTCTGCATGGATGGTCGCGACCGGGTTATTGAATACGTGGCCGAGAAATACGGGCGCAACGCGGTAAGCCAGATCATCACCTTCGGTTCCATGGCGGCGAAAGCGGTAATCCGCGACGTGGCCCGGGTGCAGGGCAAGTCCTACGGCCTGGCTGACCGCCTGTCGAAGATGATTCCGTTTGAAGTCGGCATGACCCTGGAAAAAGCCTACGAGCAGGAAGAAATCCTGCGGGACTTCATCAAGGTCGATGAAGAAGCGGCTGAAATCTGGGACATGGCGCGCAAGCTCGAAGGCGTGGTGCGTAACGTCGGTAAACACGCCGGTGGTGTAGTAATCGCGCCTACCAAGCTGACCGACTTTTCGCCGATCTATTGCGACGAAGAAGGCGACGGCCTGGTAACCCAGTTCGACAAGGACGACGTGGAGGCGGCCGGCCTGGTGAAGTTCGACTTCCTCGGCCTGCGTACCCTGACGATCATCGACTGGGCGCTGAAGACCATCAACCGCGACCGCGCCAAGGTCAATGAGCCACCGCTGGATATCGCGTTTATCCCGCTGGATGACAAGCCGACCTACAGCCTGCTGCAAAAAGCCGAAACCACGGCCGTGTTCCAGCTTGAATCCCGCGGCATGAAAGAGCTGATCAAAAAGCTCAAGCCCGACTGCCTGGAAGACTTGATCGCACTGGTGGCCCTGTTCCGTCCGGGCCCGCTGCAATCGGGCATGGTGGATGACTTCATCAACCGTAAGCACGGGCGTGCCGAGCTGGCTTACCCGCACTCCGACTACCAGTACGAAGGTCTCAAGCCGGTACTGGCACCGACCTACGGCATCATCCTGTATCAAGAACAGGTGATGCAGATTGCCCAGGTCATGGCCGGCTACACCCTTGGCGGTGCGGACATGCTGCGTCGAGCCATGGGTAAGAAAAAGCCCGAGGAAATGGCCAAGCAGCGCGGTGGCTTCATTGAAGGTTGCGCCACCAACAACATCGATGCCGACCTGGCCGGTAACATCTTCGACCTGGTGGAAAAGTTCGCCGGTTACGGCTTCAACAAATCCCACTCTGCCGCCTATGGCCTGGTGTCTTACCAGACTGCGTGGCTGAAGGCTCACTACCCGGCGCCGTTCATGGCGGCGGTACTGTCTGCGGATATGCACAACACCGACAAGGTCGTGACCTTGATCGAGGAAGTGCGCACCATGAAGCTGCGCCTCGACGCGCCGGACGTGAACACTTCCGAGTTCAAGTTCACGGTGAACGACGAAGGCCGCATCATCTATGGCCTCGGCGCGATCAAGGGCGTGGGCGAAGGCCCGGTGGAGGCGATTACCGAAGCGCGTCAGGACGGGCCGTTCAAGGACCTGTTCGATTTCTGCGCCCGGGTCGACCTCAAGCGCATCAACAAACGTACTCTGGATGGCTTGATCCGCAGCGGCGCCCTGGATCGCCTGGGCCCGTACTTCCACGATGAGCCGAAGGCGTACCAGGCCAATATCGACCGCAACCGCGCGGTATTGCTGACCGCCATGGAAGAAGCGATCAAGGCCGCCGAGCAGACCGCACGCACCCACGACAGCGGCCACGCCGACCTGTTTGGGGGGCTGTTCGTCGAAGAAGATGCCGACGTCTACGCCAACCATCGCAAGGCCAAGGACCTGACCCTCAAGGAGCGCCTCAAGGGTGAGAAAGACACCCTGGGCCTGTACCTCACCGGTCACCCGATTGACGAATATGAAGGTGAAATCCGGCGTTTCGCCCGCCAGCGCATCATCGACCTGAAGCCGGCGCGGGATACCCAGACCGTCGCAGGCATGATCATCGCGCTGCGGGTGATGAAGAATAAAAAGGGCGACAAGATGGGTTTCATCACCCTCGACGACCGCTCGGGCCGGATCGAAGCCTCGCTGTTTGCCGATGCCTTCCATTCCGCCCAGTCGCTGTTGCAGACCGACGCGATGGTGGTGGTGGAAGGGGAGGTCAGCAACGACGACTTCTCCGGCGGCCTGCGCCTGCGGATCAAGCGCGTGATGAGCATGGAAGATGCTCGCACCAACCTGGCCGAAAGCCTGCGCCTGAAGGTCAAGACCGATGCGCTCAAAGGTGATCAGCTACGCTGGTTGGGTGACTTGCTTAAACGCCACCGTGGCGCCTGCCCGGTGACCATGGAGTACACCGGCAACGACGCCAAGGCGATGTTGCAGTTTGGCGAGACGTGGCGAATTGACCCCGCCGATGGCTTGATTCAAGCATTGCGTGACCAGTTCGGGCGTGACAACGTCTTCCTCCAATACCGTTGACGGTCAGGCAGTACGAAGATCGCCTGATCTCGACCGAACATTTAATCTCGACCTAACCGCGCCTCTCCCTTAAGGTAGGGCGCGAATAGACAACCGGCTGGCCAGGCACTCCTTGGCCGTCGACCCAAGACGGACGCTTATGAACCCGAATTTTCTTGATTTCGAACAGCCGATCGCTGACCTGCAAGCCAAGATCGAAGAGCTGCGCCTGGTCGGCAATGACAATTCGCTGAATATCGGCGATGAAATCGCTCGCCTGCAAGACAAGAGCAGCACGCTTACCGAAGACATCTTCGGCAAGCTGACCAGCTGGCAGATCGCGCGCCTGGCCCGCCACCCGCGCCGTCCGTACACCCTGGACTACATCGACCATATCTTTACCGAGTTCGATGAGCTGCACGGCGATCGTCACTTCTCCGACGATGCCGCCATCGTGGGCGGTATCGCTCGCCTGGACGACCAGCCAGTGATGGTCATCGGTCACCAGAAAGGCCGTGAAGTGCGCGAGAAAGTCCGCCGCAACTTCGGCATGCCGCGCCCTGAAGGCTACCGCAAGGCCTGTCGCCTGATGGAAATGGCCGAGCGCTTCAAGATGCCGATCCTGACCTTCATCGACACCCCGGGCGCCTACCCGGGTATCGACGCTGAAGAGCGCAACCAGAGCGAAGCGATTGCCTGGAACCTGCGGGTGATGGCTCGCCTGAAGACGCCAATCATCGCTACCGTGATCGGCGAAGGCGGTTCCGGCGGCGCATTGGCGATTGGCGTCTGCGACCAGCTGAACATGCTGCAATATTCCACCTACGCGGTGATCTCGCCGGAAGGTTGCGCCTCGATCCTGTGGAAAACCGCCGAGAAGGCACCGGATGCCGCGGAAGCCATGGGCATCACTGCCGATCGCCTGAAAGGCCTGGGTATCGTGGATAAAGTGATCGCCGAGCCATTGGGCGGCGCCCACCGTGACCCGGCTGCCGCTGCCGCGACCATTCGTGCCGAACTCAGCTCGCAGCTGGCGATGCTCAAGAAGTTCGACAACGAGGCGCTGCTGGCCCGTCGTTACGAGCGCCTGATGAGCTACGGTCTCTAAGCCGACGCGTTACTAAATGTGGGAGCTGGCTTGTGTGGGAGCGGGCTTGCTCGCGAAGGCGGTGATTCAGTCAATATAGTTGGCGACTGACACACTGCATTCGCGAGCAAGCCCGCTCCCACATTTGCTTTGTGTATGCTGGGTTATCGCATTCCAGATTGATGGCGTACTTTGCTATGAAGCCCACGTTAACCGCCAAGCTCCTGCAAGCCGTCGCGCCCTGGCGCAACGCCCCGGCCTGGCACATCGCCTTCTCCGGCGGCCTCGACTCCACCGTCCTGCTGCACCTCCTGGCCACTCTGGCCAAAACCGACAAGCTTCCGCCACTCAGTGCGCTTCATGTTCATCATGGGCTGCAGGCTGCGGCTGACGCGTGGCCGGCCCATTGCCAGTCCGTGTGCGACGCCTTGTGCGTGCCTCTGCGGGTGATCCGCGTGCAAGTGCAACAAGGTGCAAGCCTGGAGCGCGCGGCCCGTGACGCGCGGTATCAGGCGTTTGCCGAGGTCACCGGAGCAGGGGAGTTGCTGGTCACGGGCCAGCACCGTGACGATCAGGCAGAAACCTTACTGTTTCGGCTGTTGCGTGGGGCTGGCGTGCGTGGCCTGGCGGCAATGCCCGCGCAGCGCCCTTTGGCAGATGGCTATCTGGTGCGACCCTTGCTGGATGTGTCTCGCGCCGAGCTTGAAGCCTACGCCCGTGAACATCAATTGACCTGGATCGAAGACCCGTCGAACGCTGATCCGCGTTTCTCCCGCAATTACCTGCGCCACCATGTTTTCCCACGCCTGACCGAACGTTGGCCCCAAGCCGTCAGCACCATGGCCCGCAGCGCCGAACATCTGAGCGAAGCCCACGGCTTGCTCGACGAACTGGCGCAGATGGACCTGCTGGCCGCCAGCCAGCACCCGGTGTTTCCCTGGCTGGCATTGCCTTCGCTGACCCTTGAACCGCTTGCCGCGCTCTCCGAGGCCCGCCAGCGCAACGCACTTAGGCACTGGCTGACACCGCTGACACGCTTGCCCGACAGTGACCACTGGACCGGCTGGGCGACCTTGCGCGACGCCAAACACGATGCACAGCCACTGTGGCGCCTGGCCGACGGTCAATTGCACCGTTGTGGTGGGCTTATCTGGTGGTTACCTGCCAGTTGGTCGGAATTTTCTGACGCATCGGTGAGCTGGCCGCACCCGCAAAACCCACTACAGTTACCCGGTAACGGCCAAGTGCGCTTCAGCGGCAGTGCACCCGAAGGCCCCCTGAGCATCCGTTATCGCCAGGGCGGTGAAATCATGGAATTGCCAGGCCGGGGCCGGCGCGACCTGAAGCGCTTGCTTAACGAAAGTGCGGTGCCAGGCTTCATCCGTGGCAGATTGCCGCTGCTGTATCAGGGCCAGCAATTGCTGGCTGTGGCCAACCTGCCGGGGCTTGCGGCGGGTGGCGGTACCGGCTGGCAATTACATTGGATGCCACCAACCTGCGATCAAGGTTTGAGCTGATAGAGCCTTTCCGGTAGACTACGCTCCCTTCTTGATACAACTTCTGTGGATTCGCCTGAATCGCAGCAGTTGCCGATTACCAAGCAGTCTTTGCTGGGCGATTCCAAAAAATGTGTAGCGATCAACGTACCGGTGTTTCATTGCTGGTCTGTCACAACGCGGCGGTTTTTTTGAAAGGTGCACTGTGATTAATGCAGGTGATCGGGGGCTTCGGCCTTCCTTCGCTTTCCCCGGCGGCTCGGACCGCTTTAACGCAGACTTCTAGGGTTTTTCATGACGCGCTACATATTCGTCACGGGCGGTGTTGTTTCTTCATTGGGGAAAGGCATTGCCTCCGCTTCATTGGCGGCCATCCTGGAGGCGCGGGGACTTAAGGTCACCATGCTCAAGCTGGACCCGTACATCAACGTTGACCCGGGCACCATGAGCCCGTTCCAGCACGGTGAAGTGTTCGTCACCCACGACGGCGCCGAGACCGACCTGGACCTGGGCCACTACGAGCGGTTCATCCGCACGACCATGACCCAGAACAACAACTTCACCACCGGCCGTGTCTACGAGCACGTGCTGCGCAAGGAGCGCCGTGGTGACTACCTGGGTGCAACCATCCAGGTGATCCCGCACATCACCGACGAAATCAAGCGCCGCATCATCAAGGGTGCAGGCGATGCCGACGTGGCAATGGTCGAGATCGGTGGCACCGTCGGTGACATCGAATCCCAACCGTTCCTCGAAGCCATCCGCCAGTTGCGTTTCGAAGTCGGCGCCAAGCGCGCGATGCTGATGCACCTGACGCTGGTGCCGTACATCGCCACCGCCGGCGAAACCAAAACCAAGCCTACCCAGCACTCGGTCAAGGAACTGCGTTCCATCGGCCTGCAGCCGGACGTGCTGGTGTGCCGCTCCGACCACGCGATCGACATCGCGTCCCGTCGCAAGATCGCCCAGTTCACCAACGTTGAAGAACGTGCGGTAATCGCCCTGGAAGACGCCGACACCATCTACAAGATCCCGGGCATCCTGCATTCCCAGGGCCTGGATGATTTTGTCGTCGAGCGCTTCGGCCTGCAATGTGGCGGCGCCGATCTGTCCGAGTGGGAAGCCGTGGTCGACGCCAAGCTCAACCCTGAGCATGAAGTCACCATCGCCATGGTCGGCAAGTACATGGAGCTGCTGGACGCCTACAAGTCGCTGATCGAGGCGATGAGCCACGCGGGCATCAGCAACCGTACCAAGGTCAACCTGCGCTACATCGACTCCGAAGACATCGAGAACCAGGGCACCGCGCTGCTGGAAGGCGTTGATGCCATCCTGGTTCCGGGCGGCTTCGGTCTGCGTGGCGTGGAAGGCAAGATCACTGCCGTCCAGTACGCTCGTGAGAACAAGGTGCCGTACCTGGGTATCTGCCTGGGCATGCAAGTGGCGGTCATCGAGTTCGCCCGTAACGTAATGGGCTGGAAAGACGCCAACTCCACCGAGTTCGATCGCACCAGCGGCCATCCGGTCGTGGGCCTGATCACCGAGTGGGAAGATGCCACCGGCGCCGTCGAAACCCGTACCGAAGCCTCCGACCTGGGCGGCACCATGCGCCTCGGCGCGCAGGATTGCCTGCTGGAGCCGGGGTCCCTGGTTCACGATTGCTACGGCAAGGACGTGATTGTCGAGCGTCACCGTCACCGCTACGAAGTGAACAACAACCTGCTGCCGAAAATCATGGAAGCCGGCCTGAAAATCTCCGGTCGTTCCGGTGATGGCGCGCTGGTTGAAGTGGTTGAAGCACCGGATCATCCATGGTTCGTGGCTTGCCAGTTCCACCCGGAGTTCACCTCGACCCCGCGCGACGGTCACCCGTTGTTCAGCGGCTTCGTTAAAGCAGCACTGACGCAACATCAGAAGAAGGCGTAAACCTGATGGCCCAGAAGATCATTCGCGTAGGCGACATCGAGATTGCCAACGACAAGCCCATGGTGCTGTTCGGCGGCATGAACGTGCTGGAAAGCCGCGACATGGCGATGCAGGTCTGTGAAGAGTACGTGAAGGTGACCGAGAAACTCGGTATCCCCTACGTATTCAAGGCCAGCTTCGACAAGGCCAACCGTTCGTCCGTGACCTCCTACCGCGGCCCGGGCCTTGAAGAAGGCATGCGGATCTTCCAGGACATCAAGCAAGCCTTCGGCGTGCCGATCATCACCGACGTCCACGAGCCTGAGCAGGCTGCCGTGGTTGCCGAGGTGTGCGACATCATCCAGTTGCCGGCCTTCCTGTCGCGCCAGACCGACCTCGTGGTCGCGATGGCCAAGACCGGCGCTGTGATCAATATCAAGAAAGCCCAGTTCCTCGCGCCTCAGGAAATGAAACATATCCTGAACAAGTGCGTGGAAGCGGGTAACGACCAGTTGATCCTCTGCGAGCGTGGTTCGAGCTTCGGCTACAACAACCTCGTGGTGGACATGCTCGGTTTCGGCATCATGAAACAGTTCGAATACCCAGTGTTCTTCGACGTGACCCACGCGCTGCAAATGCCCGGTGGTCGCGCCGATTCCGCTGGCGGGCGCCGTGCCCAGGTACTGGACCTGGCCAAGGCCGGCATCAGCCAGTCCCTGGCAGGTTTGTTCCTGGAAGCCCACCCGGACCCGGACAACGCCAAGTGCGACGGCCCATGCGCCCTGCGCCTGGACAAGCTGGAGCCATTCCTGGCCCAGTTGAAGCAGTTGGACGACCTGGTCAAGAGTTTTCCGACGGTAGAGACCGCGTAAGCGCCATTTCTCCGGTAGACTTTCCCTCGCTTTACGCTCAGGCCCGCAGGCCTGAGCCTTGTCGCCTGCAAGCCTGCCCGTTGTTCCACCCTTGCGGTCGGTCAAAAGATTTCCTTCAGCTGCGTCGTTTTCGTCAACTTTGGAGTGTTTACAACAATGGCAAAAATCGTCGACATCAAAGGTCGTGAAGTTCTCGACTCCCGTGGCAACCCTACCGTCGAAGCCGACGTGCTTCTCGATAACGGCATCATCGGCAGCGCCTGCGCGCCGTCCGGTGCTTCCACAGGTTCCCGCGAAGCACTGGAACTGCGTGATGGCGACAAGAGCCGTTACCTGGGCAAGGGTGTACTCAAGGCGGTGGCCAACATCAATGGCCCGATCCGCGACCTGCTGCTGGGCAAGGATCCACTTGACCAGAAAGCCCTCGATCACGCGATGATCAAGCTCGACGGTACCGAAAACAAAGGCAGCCTGGGCGCCAACGCCATCCTCGCCGTGTCCCTGGCCGCTGCCAAGGCCGCTGCACAGGACCAGGACCTGCCGCTGTACGCCCACATCGCCAACCTGAACGGCACTCCGGGTGTCTACTCGATGCCGGTTCCGATGATGAACATCATCAACGGTGGCGAGCACGCTGATAACAACGTCGACATCCAGGAATTCATGGTGCAGCCGGTTGGCGCCAAGACCTTCTCCGAAGGCCTGCGCATGGGCACCGAGATTTTCCATCACCTCAAGGCTGTGCTGAAGGCCCGTGGCCTGAGCACTGCAGTGGGTGACGAAGGTGGTTTCGCGCCGAACCTGGCGTCCAACGAAGATGCACTGAAAGTGATCTCCGAAGCCGTGGCCAACGCTGGCTACAAGCTGGGCACCGACGTGACCCTGGCCCTGGACTGCGCGGCCAGCGAATTCTACGAAGACGGCAAGTACAACCTGTCCGGCGAAGGCCACGTCTTCACCTCGGAAGGTTTTGCTGACTACCTCAAGGGCCTGACCGAGCGCTACCCGATCATCTCGATCGAAGACGGCCTGGACGAGTCCGACTGGGCTGGCTGGAAAGTGTTGACCGACAAGATCGGCGAGAAGATCCAGCTGGTGGGCGACGACCTGTTCGTGACCAACACCAAGATCCTGAAAGAAGGCATCGACAAAAAGATCGCCAACTCGATCCTGATCAAGTTCAACCAGATCGGCACCCTGACAGAAACCCTGGAAGCCATCCAGATGGCCAAGGCTGCGGGCTACACCGCCGTGATCTCCCACCGCTCCGGCGAAACCGAAGACTCGACCATTGCCGACCTGGCCGTGGGCACTTCGGCTGGGCAGATCAAGACCGGTTCCCTGTGCCGTTCCGATCGCGTTTCCAAGTACAACCAATTGCTGCGTATCGAAGAGCAACTGGGCGGCAAAGCCAAGTACAACGGTCGCAGCGAGTTTCGCGGCTGATTGTTAAATGGTAAAAGGTCAGCGGATTACGTCGGAAAAATCACGGCAGCGTGAATTTCGGCGCTAATCTCATGACTAACAAGCACAAGCCTGGTTTTTCCAGGCTTCGTGCTATCAGTTGCTGCAAAAGTTTTGCATGGCTGTCTTTTTTCACTGGATACCCGATATTCGATGCGCAGTCCCAATTGGTTGTTCCTCGTCTTGCTCTTGCTGCTGGCTGGCCTGCAGTACCGCCTTTGGGTGGGGAATGGCAGCTTGGCGCAGGTCACCGAACTGACTCAGCAAATTGCCGCACAGCACGCCGAAAACGAGGTGTTGCTGGAGCGCAATCGCGTGCTCGATGCCGAAGTACTTGAATTGAAAAAAGGCATGGAGACCGTTGAAGAGCGGGCTCGCCATGAGTTGGGCATGGTCAAGGAGGGCGAAACCCTCTACCAGTTGGCCCAATGAGCATTTCGTCACCGGCCTTCTGGGCCGTGATTCCTGCCGCGGGCGTGGGTGCCCGTATGGCCGCGGACCGTCCCAAGCAGTACTTGCAATTGGGTGGGCGCACTATTCTCGAACACAGCCTTGGCTGTTTCCTCGATCATCCGGGCCTCAAGGGGCTGGTGGTCAGCGTTGCGATGGATGACCCTTACTGGCCGACCCTGGCTTGCGCCGCCGACCCACGCATTGTGCGCGTTGACGGCGGCGAAGAGCGCTCGGGTTCGGTGCTCAATGCCTTGCTTTACCTGCACGGCCAGGGCGCCAGCGATGACGATTGGGTGCTGGTGCATGACGCCGCCCGGCCGAACCTCAGCCGCGATGACCTGGACAAGTTGCTCTTTGAACTGGCCGACGACAGCGTGGGTGGGCTGCTGGCCGTGCCGGCGCGGGACACCCTCAAGCGCGCCGACAAGCACGGGCGTGTGTTGGAAACGGTTGATCGCACGCCGATCTGGCAGGCCTACACCCCGCAGATGTTCCACCTTGGCGCGCTGCACCGGGCCTTGGCCGACAGCCTGGTCTCGGACGTGGTCATCACCGACGAAGCCTCGGCCATGGAATGGGCCGGGCATGCGCCTCGCCTGATCGAAGGCCGTTCCGACAACCTCAAGGTCACGCGCCCGGAAGACCTTGAATGGCTGCGCCAGCGTCGGACTTTCCAGTCTTCCTGACGCTCACACCGTCATCTGTTCAACCCCGGCCGGGGTCTTGAACTCATCCACCAGCGCCTGAATGCTGTCGAACGGTTTGCCGTCCACGGCCCAACCGGGCGCGCTGATGGCGTATCGGCTGCCCTGTTGATCGATCCTGAAATGGCGTACGTCGCCTCGCCGTGAACGGTAGTGAAGGTGTGCCGGTGTCGTGACGGTGGCCGGGGTCAGCATGAACTGGCCTGGCTTGGTCAGCAGCGTCTGTGGCGTCCTCGCTTGGGGCTGGGAGGGGGCGGGCGCCGGTTGCGCCGGGCGTTGCAAGCTGGCGCGGTCCACCCGCAGGACCAGGTTGGCCTTGACCGTTCCCTCACCCTTGCCGATGCCCAGGCTGGCGGTGCGTCCCGTGTCCACTTCGACGCCGAGGTGCCCGCCAGCCGCTGCATCCTCGATCCGCAGGCCGATGCTGCCGGTGAGTTCGGCGATTCCCGGAATCCCTTTGTAGGTATTGGTATGGCTGTCGCCCACCAGTGCGACCCATTTGCCCGGGCGCAGCTTGGTGGTCTGGATCCATTGAATCACCTCGGTGGCGTAGAAGTTCATCATGCGCTGGCGCAAGTTGTCGGCGGTGTCGGGCAGGTCGCGCAGCATGTAGCTGACAGTGCAGTCGATCGGCTGGATTTTGATCCCGGCGTCACGGGCTGCGGTGACGATGTTGACGAACGAGTAGTGCCGGTCGCGCAACGGCGGGTAGATGTTGTTGAGGAAGCCCTTGAGTTCCTCGGGCATCACCGCGCTTCGGGTACGGTAGAACGCCTTGAGCAAGGGCATGTGTACATCCGTCAGCAGATGCTCGAAATAGAGGCGTTTGACCCCCTCGCTGGCCAACAGCGGCATGTTGTTGATCAGGAACGCCTTGCTCGACAGGGCTCCATGGCTTTCGCCGATCACCAGGCCGTCGCTGGCGTGCAGCAGTTTTTGAATGATGGTCGGCTGCGATTCATTCAGGCTGAGCCTTGGAAGCACGGGCCGCATCGGTGAAAACGACAAATTGGCAAAGAATATCGTGGCATCTTCAGACAGCTTGGTTCTTTTCTCGAAAAACAACTTGCGGGTGTCTTTCACCGGCTGGGCACCGCTGCCCACGGGTTCAAGGTTTTCCGAAAACGAACTGGTGTCGGTGAGCATCTCCGAAACGGTCTCGCGTGCGGGGGGTGGCATCTCGTAGGCACTGTAGAACGTCGAGTGTTGCGGGCCGCCGAACAGCGTGTAGACCCTTTGCCAGGCATTGCGAAATGCGCCTCCGCCGGCCAGCCCGGCCGTGCGCCACTTCAGGTCGGCGCTCTGGATGGCATACAGGCCGGTGGATTGCAGCGTGTTTGGCGCGTTGGGAGCCATTACGAACAGTTCGAAGAAGCCTGATTCATTGGGGGTCTTGTAGGTCAGGTACAGGTCGCCGTGAATCCGGATGGTCTGCAGGCCGCCGGGAGTCATCCGTGGGCTCAGGGTGCGCGTCTCGGTGTTGGCCGCCATGGAGGTTTCGTTGATGGCGCTGACGCTGATCCGGCCCGCATCCTGGCGTACTGCCGGGCCCAGGGTGGGGCGCAGGCTTTCGAGGCCCTTGAGCCCCTTGGACACGCCATGGGCGACCACCGGCAGCGCGTTAAGGGCGCCGAATACAATGCGCTCCTTCGCGTGGGGTTTGCCGCGCAGCATGTCGTCGGCACCCACCACCATTTCAGTCGCGCCGGAGGTCAGGAAGCAAAATTCCGCCAGTAGTGCGTTGCCCATGGCCAGTGCTACGGGAACCGCCAGGATGCAGGCTTTTTCCAGGGCATCCAGGGTGTCGGCCTTGAGCGTATCCAGGGGCGAAATAAAGCTTCGCGCCGCTACTTTTGCAAGGCGTACCCTGATCTGCCGGGCGATGAACTCAAACGGGTTACTGCCCAGTGCCGGATACATCGGGTTATTGATGTACTGCTCGGGATCCCAGTAGTTATCGGCCCGCAGGCTGTTGAACAAACCCGGGGAGGTTGCCGGCTTCGGAAACACCGCCATCCCCACCAGTGCCTCCTCCACGCCGCTGTAGATCAGGCCGGAGTCGATGGCGTCCTCGTCGAAGTGTTGGGTCAGCGCCTTGCGTTGAGTGGCGTCCCTTGCCGTTTCCACCAGCCAACTGCGCATGTCTGCCGGGTTATTGAACCCATGGAAGGGCGAGGAGTTGCCCGGGATATAGAGCAGGGTCACCTGGCTTTGGTTATCGGTGATGGTCAGGATGTCGGTGGATTCGCTGTTGTGAACGCGCAATAGCCGCAGGGACAGGTTTGGGTCGAGGCGATAGGGCTCCTGGAAATCCTCCAGGGTGAGGTTGTCGTGGTTCTTGTCCATGCCGATTCCCGCCGCCCGTGCCGCCAGCTGTCTCTCTGCCACGGTCAGGGTGAACTCATGGAACTGTTCCAGATAGGCTTTGGTGAACGCGATGCGCATCAGGGTGTTGTAGTTTTCCCGGTGGTTGTTCCAGAACTTGCCGATCGCCTCGTCGTAGGTTTGTTCGAAATGGCTTGAGTTAACGATGAGCCTGAAGGTTTTTGGTGAAATCTGCAGCTGCGTGCTCGGGTCGTAAACCTGGGGCTGGCTTTGCAGATACAGCGCCTCATAACGCCTTGGCGGGATCCAGCCCGAGACGATGAACTCTTCGTTGAACATTGCCGGAATCCGGTTATCCATCAAGCGCGGCAGCTCGCTGACAATATTGAAATAAGGTGCAGTGGTGGAAAACCCGGTGGTATTGAGCATGCCGCCCGGGGGCTGGGGCGCATTGCAGATCATGGCCTCGGTCAGCGACATCGACTGGATCACCACGGCGGTGAAGGCCGCATTGGGATTGTCGGTGTTGTATTCGAGGGTGGCGAGGAGGGTGGTATCCGGGTCGAACTCGACCTGGCTGAGGGGCTGTACCCGCTCGCGGATCAACTGGGCGGCGATTTGCGAAGGTACGGGGAAATCCGCCAGGACCTTGCGAACGAAATGACTGATGCGCTGGAGTTGCGGGCCGTTGGTTATCATGGAAGTGCCTGGTTACGCAGTAAAAAAGGCTATTTACCGGCACTCAGGCGCTGCATGGGCGGTAGCTGTCTATCGCAGGTAGACGGGATGGTTGCCCAGGCCCTCCTTGAGAAAGTCCACCAGTTTTCGCACCTTGGGCGAAAGGTGGCGTTGTTGCGGGTACAGCGCCCAAACCGCGGTGTTGGGCGGTTGATGGGCTTCGAGTAACGACACCAGTGCGCCGCTGTGCAAATGCTCCAGCACGTAATAGTCCGGCAACTGGCAAAGACCGACACCTTGCAGGGCCGCATCCAGCACCGCTTGCCCGCTATTGCAGCGCCAGTTTCCCTGTACCCGCTGGGAAAATTCGCGCCCGTCTTGGGCCAGTTGCCAAATATCCGAGCTGCCGATCAGGCAGTTATGCCGGCTTAACTCCGACAAGCTATGTGGCCGCCCGTACCTGGCCAGGTAGGACGGTGACGCGCACAGGTACATACGCCGCGGCGCGAGGCGGCTGGCAACCATGCGCGAATCCGCCAGGCGCCCGAGGCGAATCGCCAGGTCCAGGCCTTCGTGCACCAGGTCCAGCTGGCGGTTGGTCAATTCCACGTCCACGCGCAATTGCGGATAAAGCGCCATGAACCGCGTCACCAGCGGCACGATAAAACGCTCGCCGTAAGCCACTGCGCAGGTCATGCGCAACATTCCCTTGGGCTCGCTGGCCAGGTCGCCCACGGCGCGCAAGGCTTCTTCGCGACCGTCCTGCAATCGCTGGCAATGTTGCAGGAAGGTCTGGCCGGCTTCGGTCAGTGTCACCTTGCGCGTGCTGCGATACAGCAAGCGTGTTTGCAGGCGCTCTTCCAGTCGCGCGACCTGGCGGCTGATATGGGACGACGACACGCCCAGGCGCTCGGCGGCCGCGGTGAATTGGCTGCATTCGGCCACGGCGACGAACTCGTCGATGCCCTCCCAGCGGTTTTCCAGCATGCTGATTGTCCCTGTACGGCAATAATGTTTTGCTTTTGTCTGGATTATTAATCAGATGAGCATGTTTTACACTGCCGGCCTTACGTTTTTAACCCGATGGAGAAACCGGATGATCAAGTCCCGCGCGGCCGTAGCCTTCGAAGCCAAGAAACCCCTCGAGATCGTTGAAGTGGATGTGGCCATGCCCAAGGCGGGCGAGGTGCTGTTGCGGGTGGTGGCGTCCGGTGTGTGCCATACCGATGCCTACACCCTGTCGGGCGCGGACCCGGAAGGCATTTTCCCGTCGATCCTCGGCCACGAAGGCGGCGCCGTGGTTGAAGCCATCGGCGAAGGCGTGACCTCGGTGGCGGTGGGCGACCACGTGATCCCGCTGTACACCCCGGAATGCGGCAAGTGCAAATTCTGCCTGTCGGGCAAGACCAACCTCTGCCAGGCGATTCGCGCCACCCAGGGCAAAGGCCTGATGCCAGATGGCACCTCGCGCTTTTCCTACAAGGGCCAGCCGATTTTCCACTACATGGGCACTTCGACCTTCTCCGAATACACCGTGCTGCCGGAAATCTCCGTAGCGAAGATTCCCAAAGAAGCGCCGCTGGAAAAAGTCTGCCTGCTGGGCTGTGGCGTCACCACCGGTATCGGTGCAGTGATCAACACCGCCAAGGTCAAGCCAGGCGACACCGTGGCCATCTTCGGCCTGGGCGGCATCGGCCTGTCGGCGGTGATCGGCGCGGTGAAAGCCAAGGCCGGCCGCATCATTGCCATCGACATCAACCCGGCCAAGTTTGAAATCGCCAGGCAGCTGGGTGCCACCGACTGCATCAACCCGAAAGACTACGACCGCCCGATCCAGGACGTGATCGTCGATTTGACCGACGGCGGCGTCGACTTTTCCTTCGAGTGCATCGGCAATGTCCAACTGATGCGTGCGGCCCTTGAGTGCTGCCACAAAGGTTGGGGCGAGTCGGTGATCATCGGTGTGGCCGGTGCCGGCCAGGAAATCGCGACCCGTCCGTTCCAACTGGTCACCGGCCGCGTCTGGCGCGGTTCGGCGTTCGGCGGCGTGCGCGGTCGCAGCGAGTTGCCAAGCTATGTGGAAATGGCCCAGGCCGGTGAAATCCCGCTGGATACGTTCATCACCCACACCATGGGCCTGGAAGATATCAACAAGGCGTTTGACCTGATGCATGAAGGCAAGAGCATCCGCACCGTCATTCACTTCTGAGGTCGGCCATGAGTCTGGAAAACCTGTCGTGCCAGAAAAGCTTCGGCGGCTGGCATAAACGCTACAAGCATCATTCCGACGTGCTGGGTTGCGACATGACCTTCGCCGTGTACCTGCCGCCGCAAGCGGAGCAGGGCGGCAAATTGCCGGTGCTGTACTGGCTATCGGGCCTAACCTGCACCGATGAGAACTTCATGCAGAAGGCCGGCGCGCAACGCATGGCAGCCGAGCTGGGGTTGATCATTGTTGCGCCGGACACCAGCCCGCGCGGCCCCGGTGTGCCGGGTGATCCGGACAACGCCTGGGACTTTGGCCTGGGCGCCGGTTTCTACCTGAACGCCACCCAGGAGCCTTGGGCCCAGCACTATCGGATGCATGACTACGTGGTGCAGGAGTTGCCTGCATTGGTCGAGGCGCATTTCCCGGCGTCGGCCAAACGCGGGATCAGCGGCCACTCCATGGGCGGCCACGGCGCGCTGGTGTGTGCCTTGCGCAACCCGGGGCGTTATCAGTCGGTGTCGGCGTTCTCGCCGATCAACAACCCGATGGATTGCCCGTGGGGCCAGAAGGCATTCTCCCGCTACCTCGGCGAAGAGCGCTCGAAATGGCGCGAATGGGATGCCTGCGTGTTGATCAGCGAAGCCTCGGAAAAGCTGCCATTGCTGGTGGACCAGGGCGACCGCGACGATTTCCTCGCGGTGCAGCTCAAGCCTGAAGCGTTGCAACAAGCGGCCAGGGCGGCGAACCATCCGCTGGAGCTGCGCCTGCAACCGGGCTATGACCACAGCTACTTCTTTATCGCCAGCTTCATCGAAGACCATTTACGCCATCACGCGCGCGCTTTGCTCGGTTAATGTGAGGCAAAAGTAGGTAGAATCACGCCCTGAATTAAATCGGGGCGTTTTTTTATGCGTATTGGCCACGGCTATGATGTGCACCGTTTCGCCGAAGGCGATTTCATCACCCTGGGCGGCGTGCGGATCGCGCACCACCACGGGTTGCTGGCTCATTCCGACGGCGACGTGGTGCTGCATGCCTTGAGCGATGCCTTGCTCGGCGCAGCTGCGTTGGGCGACATCGGCAAGCACTTTCCGGACACCGACCCGACCTTCAAGGGCGCGGACAGCCGTGTGCTGTTGCGTCACGTGGTCGGCTTGATCCATGCCAAGGGCTGGAAGGTCGGCAACGTCGACAACACCATCGTCGCCCAGGCGCCCAAGATGGCCCCGCATATCGAAACGATGCGCGCGCTGATTGCCGCGGATCTTCAAGTTGAGTTGGATCAAGTGAACGTAAAAGCCACCACCACCGAAAAGCTCGGGTTTACCGGTCGCGAAGAGGGCATTGCCGTGCACTCCGTTGCCTTGTTGCTGCGCGCATGAATGATCTGCAACTGCTGGGCCCGCGTGCCTATGGCGAGGCCTTGGGCAGCGCTGTTCTAAAGGCCACCGCTGAAGACTTCCAGGTGGATGAAGTGCTGGATATCCCGCTGACCGGCGAGGGTGAACACCTGTGGTTGTGGGTGGAAAAGCGCGGCCTGAATACCGAAGAGGCGGCGCGGCGGATTGCCAAGGCGGCGGGCGTGCCGTTGCGTACCGTCAGCTACGCCGGGCTCAAGGACCGCCAGGCGCTGACACGCCAGTGGTTCAGCGTGCAGTTGCCGGGCAAGGCGGACCCGGACCTGAGCGCGGCTGAAAACGACACCCTGAAGATCCTCAAGACCGGCCGTCACAAGCGCAAGCTGCAGCGCGGCGCGCATTCGGCCAACGGCTTTACCTTGCGCCTGACCCAGTTTGCCGGGGATGCGGCGGCCATCGACGCCCGCCTGCAACTGATCGCCCGGCAAGGCATTCCCAACTATTTCGGCGCCCAGCGTTTCGGCCATAACGGCGGCAACGTCGTCGATGCCCGTGACTGGGCGGCGCGCAAGGCCTCGCCGGAGCAGCGCAATGTGCGTTCGCGCTTGCTCTCGACGGCCCGCAGCTTCCTGTTCAATAAAGTGCTGGCGGCGCGGGTGGCCGACGGTTCCTGGCAGCGCGCCCAGGTCGGTGACTTGCTGGCGTTTACCGACAGCCGCAGCTTTTTCCCGGCGGGGGAGGCTGAATGCAGCGACCCGCGCCTGGCAATCCTCGACCTGCATCCCACCGGCCCGCAGTGGGGCGAAGGTGATTCGCCGGCGGCGGGAGCAACCTTCGCGCTGGAACAGGCGATTGCCGACGGTGAAGCCGAACTGCGGGATTGGCTGGTGAATGCCGGCATGAGCCAGGAACGTCGCATTCTTCGACTGCCCATTGGCGGGTTGACGTGGCATTATCCCGAACCTGACATTCTGCAATTGGAATTCGTCCTGCCGGCTGGATGCTTCGCCACTGTCTTGGTGCGCGAGCTTGTAGATCTGGTGCCGGTGGGGCAGACGGACAGCCCATGCGTATTCTGATATCTAACGACGACGGGGTCACTGCACCCGGCCTTGCCGCGCTTCATGCTGCGCTGGCGGATTACGCCGAGTGCGTGGTGGTTGCCCCGGACCAGGACAAAAGCGGCGCCAGCAGCTCGCTGACGCTCGACCGTCCGTTGCATACACAGACGTTGCCCAACGGCTTTATCAGCGTGAATGGCACGCCGACCGACTGCGTGCACCTGGCGATCAACAGCCTGCTGGACCGCGAGCCGGACCTGGTGGTTTCCGGGATCAACCTGGGCGCCAACCTGGGTGACGACGTGCTGTATTCCGGTACGGTGGCGGCAGCCCTTGAAGGGCGCTTCCTCGGTCGGACCTCGTTCGCTTTTTCGTTTGCGTCCCGTCAACTGGACAACCTGGCGACTGCGGCGTATTTCGCCCGCAAGCTGGTGGAGGCCCATGACACCCTGGTCCTGCCGCCGCGCACGGTGCTCAACGTCAATATTCCCAATCTGCCCCTGGACCACATTCGCGGTATCCAGCTGACCCGCCTCGGCCACCGTGCCCGTGCGGCAGCGCCGCTGAAGGTGGTCGACCCGCGTGGCAGGGAAGGGTACTGGATTGCCGCTGCCGGCGATGCCGAGGACGGTGGCGAGGGCACGGACTTTCATGCGGTGATGCAAGGTTATGTCTCGATTACCCCGTTGCAACTCGATCGCACCTTCAGTGATGCCTTCAGTAGCCTCGATGGCTGGCTGGAGGGGCTGCGCTGATGGCTCGTGAACAAGACGACCTGCTGCGCCGGGGCATCGGGATGACCTCCCAGCGCACCCGCGAGCGATTGATCCAGCGCCTGTATGAAGAAGGGCTGTCCAATGCCCAGGTGCTGGAAGTCATCCGCCGTACCCCGCGGCATCTGTTTGTCGATGAAGCCCTGGCGCACCGCGCCTATGAAGACACAGCCTTGCCCATCGGCCACAACCAGACCATCTCCCAGCCCTATATGGTGGCGCGGATGAGTGAGTTGCTGCTGGCGGCGGGCCCGCTGGACAAGGTGCTGGAAATCGGCACCGGCTCCGGCTACCAGACGGCCGTGTTGTCGCAGCTGGTGGAGCGGGTGTTTTCCGTGGAGCGCATCAAGGTGTTGCAAGACCGGGCCAAGGAACGCCTGGTGGAGTTGAACCTGCGCAACGTGGTGTTCCGTTGGGGTGATGGCTGGGAAGGCTGGCCGGCACTGGCGCCATACAACGGCATTATCGTCACCGCGGTGGCGACCGACGTGCCCCAGGCCTTGCTCGATCAACTGGCTCCCGGCGGGCGCCTGGTGATTCCGGTGGGCTCCGGCGAAGTGCAACAATTAATGTTGATCATTCGCGAGGAAGAGGGCTTTTCCCGGCATGTGCTCGGCGCCGTGCGTTTTGTCCCGCTGCTCAACGGTCCGCTGGCCTGATCAATTATTTCTGCGTACTGAATTCTATTGCCGGGTATGTGTCTTACAGCGGGGTCTGTTGAGTCCACATGATCAGCCGTAGGAGCTAAACATGATGAAATTTTCTTTAGAATCGTGTTTCCAGTAAAAACCCAACGGCCAGTTATACTTGCGTCATATTTCAAGCCTGATACAGGCGTTCATAGTCAGCCACCACAAAGGGAGCGGCGGGTGAGTCTCACGGTCATTGCACAGCGTATGAGTCAAACAAGCTTTCAGCGACTGGTGATTGGCCTTGTCTTGAGTTCCTTGCTGGCGGCTTGTTCAAGCACGCCATCCGGTGGCGCGCGGGTGGTCGACCGCAATAATGCGGTACCGCAGAAACCTACCGTTACCACTGGCCAATACGTCGTGCGCAAGGGCGATACGATGTTCTCGATCGCCTTTCGTTATGGCTGGGACTACAAGGCGCTCGCCGCCCGTAACAACATCCCTGTGCCATACACGATACATCCAGGTCAGACCATTCGTTTCGATGGACGAACCGGTTCAACACCGACCGCGGTTGTCACAAACACGGCTTCTTCGCCGTCGTCTTCGAGCAAGACCACCATCATCACCCGGCCTGCAGGCACCGCCGCGCCTAGCGTTGCGAGCAAGCCGGCACCTGCGCCGATGCCGCCGGCGGGGCCCGCACCGACCGGCTGGGGATGGCCCTCAAATGGCATCCTTATTGGAAAATTCTCTTCAAACGGTAGTTTGAATAAAGGCATTGATATCGCCGGGGATTTGGGACAGCCTGTTTTAGCTGCGTCTGATGGGACAGTGGTGTACGCCGGGAGTGGTTTACGGGGCTACGGCGAGCTGGTCATCATCAAACACAGCGATACCTACGTCAGTGCCTACGGTCACAACCGCAGGCTGTTGGTTCGGGAGGGGCAGCAGGTCAAAGTCGGACAGACAATTGCCGAAATGGGGTCAACTGGTACAGACCGGGTGAAACTGCACTTTGAGATTCGCCGCCAAGGGAAGCCTGTTGATCCGCTGCAATTCCTTCCCCGTCGTTGATGTGTTGCACAGCCTGTTCCTCACGTAGTAGGAACAGGCTCCAGCGTTGCCAAGGATAAAGGCGTCGCTTGAGCTTGAGGTCGAACTCACCAAAGGACTATAACAATGGCTCTCAGTAAAGAAGCGCCGGAGTTTGACATCGACGATGAGGTTCTCCTTATGGAGACTGTCATCGATACGGAATCGATGTCGAATGAGGGACCTGCTGTACCTTCAGTTCGCACCAAATCCAAGAACTCCACCGCGTTAAAGCAACACAAGTACATTGATTACACACGGGCGCTCGACGCGACTCAGTTGTACCTCAATGAAATCGGCTTTTCCCCTCTGCTCACTCCCGAAGAAGAAGTCCATTTTGCGCGCTTGTCGCAAAAGGGCGATCCGGCTGGGCGCAAGCGCATGATTGAGAGCAACCTGCGACTGGTGGTGAAAATCGCCCGACGCTACGTCAATCGTGGGCTGTCCCTGTTGGACTTGATCGAGGAAGGCAATCTCGGCCTGATCCGGGCGGTGGAAAAGTTCGACCCTGAGCGGGGCTTCCGCTTTTCGACCTACGCCACCTGGTGGATTCGTCAGACCATCGAACGGGCGATCATGAATCAGACCCGTACGATCCGGTTGCCGATCCATGTGGTCAAGGAGCTCAACGTCTACCTGCGGGCGGCGCGTGAGCTGACACAGAAACTCGATCATGAACCTTCGCCTGAAGAAATCGCCAACCTGCTGGAAAAACCGGTGGGAGAGGTCAAGCGCATGCTCGGTCTCAATGAGCGGGTGTCTTCCGTCGATGTCTCGCTGGGTCCGGATTCGGATAAAACCCTGTTGGACACCCTGACCGATGATCGTCCTACGGACCCATGTGAGTTGCTGCAGGACGACGATCTGTCGCAAAGCATCGACCAGTGGCTTTCGGAGCTGACGGACAAACAGCGTGAGGTGGTGATTCGCCGCTTCGGGCTGCGCGGCCACGAAAGCAGCACCCTGGAAGATGTTGGCCTGGAGATTGGCTTGACCCGTGAGCGGGTGCGGCAGATCCAGGTCGAGGGCCTCAAGCGCTTGCGCGAGATCCTCGAGAAGAATGGCTTGTCGAGTGAGTCGTTGTTTCAATAAGCGGCGCAGGATGAAATGTGGGGGCGGGCTTGCTCGCGAATACGGTGTTTCAGTCAGCCTATCTGGCGACTGATTCACCGCTTTCGCGAGCAAGCCCGCTCCCACATTTTTTTGTGCATGGAATTACATCGTGTGATTGGCAAATCCCGAGCACAAAAAAAGCCCCGCTTTTGAGGGCGGGGCTTTTCGACTAAATCAGTACAAGTTAGATAACTTGAACTTCTTCAGCTTGCATGCCTTTCTGACCGCGGGTAGCGATGAAAGAAACCTGTTGGCCTTCTTTCAGGCTTTTGAAGCCGTCGGATTGGATAGCTTTGAAGTGAACGAACAGGTCGTCACCGGATTGTGGAGTGATGAAGCCGAAGCCTTTTTCATCGTTGAACCACTTAACGGTACCAGTTTGGCGATTAGACATGGTGTATCTCCTTGGACAAAGTTAACTGCGACTCAGGAAAAGCCCTGGCCGAGACTGAGTGCAAAGAGCAGGAAAAATTCTTGGAGATGGTTGGATCGAAATTCAACATATCGTGTAGAGATTCTCAGTGACACAAGCAGCACAGTGGCGCCACCTTAACCCTTTTTCCGGAACGTGCCAATGGTATTTCCGAAGGTTTCTCTATTTTCGTGACTGGCGGCACCCTGATACCGCACCAACACCCCACAATTGAAGGTGCGCCCCGCCCAGCAGGGGCTGCGCGGCGCCAAGAAAAACAGCCGCCCCTTTGAACCACGGGGCCAGCCCCGGTAAGATGCCCAACAGAATTTTTTCACCTCGCTATTCAGGACACCCGCCATGAGCATCAAATCGGACAAGTGGATTCGCCGCATGGCGCAAGAGCACGGCATGATCGAGCCCTTCGTGGAGCGCCAGATGCGTGGCGAAGGCGCTGAGCGGCTGATCTCGTTCGGGGTTTCCAGCTACGGCTACGACGTACGCTGCGCCGATGAGTTCAAGGTGTTCACCAACATCAACTCGGCAACCGTCGATCCGAAAAACTTCGACGAAAAAAGCTTCGTCGACGTCAAGAGCGACGTCTGCATCATCCCGCCAAACTCCTTTGCCCTGGCGCGCACCGTCGAATTCTTCCGTATCCCGCGTAATGTCCTGACTATCTGCCTGGGCAAAAGCACCTACGCGCGCTGCGGCATCATCGTCAACGTGACGCCGCTGGAGCCGGAATGGGAAGGGCACGTCACCCTGGAGTTCTCCAACACCACCACCTTGCCGGCAAAAATCTACGCCAACGAAGGCGTGGCGCAGATGCTGTTCTTCGAATCCGACGAAGAGTGCGAAGTGTCCTATAAGGACCGTGGCGGCAAGTATCAGGGCCAGCGCGGCGTCACTCTCCCACGCACTTGATCGAATCGTCTTACAGGCTAAGGGAATTTGTCAGCGGGCATGCACTCTATTGGGTGTACTGCCCCGACGCGTGCACAACGCGCCGGGCCACGCTTGAGGAGTCCCCTATGAAGCTCGATCCGCGAATCAGCGCCGAACTCGCCCGGCTTGAACCCAACCAGATTGGTGTGATGGCCTGGTCCTTGATGGCCGATCCCGCCGCAGGCGGCATTCCCGGCCAGCCAGGTCCCGATGATCCCTGGCCCAACCAGCCTGAAGAGCCTGGCGAACCCACTCTCCCTGACGAACCGCCTCCCGCCCCTGTGGCCTGATTTCCTGCACGTGTCGCCAATGGTCAGTTGCTCAACGCACTGGCCATACTTCCTGGTCTCCGATCACGAAGATCCGGCCGCCTTCTTCCTGCGTCACTGAATAACCCCCGGTAAAAGCGCCGAACGCCGGTAGCAGGCTGACTTGGTTGCCGATCAGGAAGCACGGCAGGCGCAAGCTTTGCCGGCCCTTGCCCCGCAGGCGATACACCGGATGCACGTGCCCGGCCAGCACATGGTGGCTGGCATGGGGGGCGGGCTCGTGCTGCAAGGCAAACGGGCCCATCAGCAAGGGTTCGGTCACCACCTCAATGTTCAGATCGCCGGGCGGGTCGCCAGCGCGTTTGTCGTGGTTGCCGCGAATCAGCGTGAGCGCCACGCCTGCATGACGCTCACGCCAGGCTCTCAGGGCGTTCAGGGTGCCGCTGGCGTGAGAGCCGGGCCCGTGGAGAAAGTCGCCGAGAAAGATCACCTGCGCGCCGGGGAAAGCCGCCAACAACCGGTCCAGGCGCTGCAGGTTGGCCGTCGTCGTGCCCTGTGGCACTGGCTGGCCCAGGCTGCGATAGGCCGACGCCTTGCCAAAATGCGCGTCGGCGATCAGCAGGCACTTTCTCGCAGGCCAGTACACCGCCTTGTCCGCCAGCAACCACAGCGCTTCTTCCGCCAGATGTATCGGGTAATGAGCGGGCATCAAGGCTTCCCGTTATCGGCGACTTTTTCCAGATCCTTGACCATCCGCGCAATCCGCTCCGAGAGTTTTTCCGAGCTCAGGCTTTCCCGAAAACGTTCCACCAGCAGCGGAAAGGCCAACGGCGTAGGCCGTTTGATGCGATGCAGGTCCAGCTTCAACCCAGACAGGTGGCGCAAGGTCTCTTCCAGGCGACGAATATCCAGCTCATCCCGCAGGACTTCTTCCCCGGCCTGGGTCAGCAGCAGGTTCTGCGGGTCATATTGCTTGAACACTTCAAAGAACAAACCGCTGGAAGCCTGGACCTGACGCGTACTTTTCGGCGCGCCCGGATAGCCTGCGAACACCAGCCCGGCGATCCGCGCGATCTCGCGAAAACGTCGCAGGGCCAGCTCACCGGCATTCAGGCTGGCTACCACGTCATCCAGCAGATGATCCGCGCTCAGCAGTTCGCCGCCCAATAACTCAGGCCAATCCACTTCGGTGGCACTCAGCAGTTCCAGCCCATAGTCATTGACCGCAATCGAGAACGTCACCGCCTGCCGCCGGCTGACGCGCCAGGCCAGCAGGCTCGCCAGCCCCAGATGCACCTGGCGCCCGGCAAACGGATACAGGAACAGATGCCAGCCTTCCCGGGACTTGAGGGCCTCGGCCAGCAAGTGATCGCGGGTCGGCAGTCCGGACCAGCGCAGTTGGGTTTCCAGCAAGGGTTGCACCGCTTGCATCTCCGGGCCGAGATAGTGACCGTGGGCAGCCGCATCAAAGCGCTCGACCACCGCCTGGGCCAGCTCGTTGGAAAGAGGCATGCGCCCGCCGTTCCAGCGTGGCACGGCAGCCTTTTTCGCGGTGCTGCGCTTCACATAAGCAGTCATGTTTTCCACCCGTACCAACTCCAGCAAGCGGCCGGCGAACAGGAAACCATCCCCTGGCTTAAGTCGTGCAATAAAGCCTTCCTCGACACTGCCCAGGGTCTTGCCACCGCCGCCTTTGCTCCAGAATTTCAGCTGGATGCTGGCGTCGCTGACGATCGTACCCACGCTCATGCGATGGCGCCGCGCCAGGCGTGCGTCGGGGACGCGCCAGATGCCGTGTTCGTCCGGCTCGACGCGGCGGTAATCCGGGTAGGCCGTCAGTGACAGGCCACCATGGCGCACGAAACCCAGGGCCCAGGCCCAATCTGCTGCGCTCAGGTCACGATAGGCCCACGCGGTGCGCACCTCCGCCAGCAGCTCATCCGGCACAAAGCCGCCGCCCAGCGCCATGCTCACCAGATGCTGCACCAGCACATCCAACGGCTTGTGAGGCGACTGGCGCGCTTCTATGCGCCGTTCAGCGATGGCGTCCTGCGCGGCAGCGGCTTCCACCATTTCCAGGCTGTGGGTTGGCACCAGCGTGACCCGCGACGGCCGGCCCGGTGCGTGGCCGGAGCGCCCTGCGCGCTGCATCAGCCGGGCTACGCCCTTGGCGGAGCCAATCTGCAGTACCCGTTCCACCGGCAGGAAATCTACCCCCAGGTCCAGGCTCGACGTACACACCACGGCCTTCAGTTGCCCCTCCTTCAGGGCTCGCTCCACCCAGTCCCGGGTTTCCCGGGACAGCGAGCCGTGGTGCAGGGCAATCACTCCGGCCCAGTCGGGGCGCGCGTCGAGCAGGGCCTGGTACCAGATTTCCGATTGTGCCCGTGTGTTGGTAAACACCAGGCAACTGCTGCTGGCATCAACTTCGGCCACCACTTGCGGGAGCATTTTCAGGCCGATATGGCCGGCCCACGGAAAGCGCTCGATAACCGGTGGCAACAGGGTGTCTACTCGCAACTGTTTGGTGGTTTGGCCTTGGACGTTGATCCCGCCGCCTTGTGGGATCAACACCTCCAACGCGTGGGCCTGATTACCCAGGGTTGCGGAAATGCCCCACACAATCAGCTCGGGGTGCCATTGCCGCAGGCGGGCGAGGGCCAGTTGCAATTGCACGCCGCGTTTGTTGCCGATCAGTTCGTGCCATTCGTCCACTACCACCATGCGCAGGTGCGACAGGCTGGGCTGGCTGTCGGCGCGGGCGAGCATCAGCGTGAGGCTTTCCGGGGTGGTGATCAGGGTGGTGGGCAGACGGCGGGTTTGGCGGGCGCGTTCGCTGCTGCTGGTGTCGCCGGTGCGCAGGCCGACGGTCCAGGGGATTTTCAGTGACTCGAGCGGGGCCTCAAGGGCGCGGGCGGTGTCGGCGGCCAGGGCGCGCATTGGGGTGATCCACAGGACGGCCAGCGGTTCGGCGGGGGCTTTGCGTTTGCGGGGTGTGGTTTCGGTGATGGCGAAGCGGTTGAGGGCGGCGAACCACAGGGCGTAGGTTTTCCCGGCGCCGGTGCTGGCGTGGAGCAGTCCCGACTGGCCTTCCTTGACTGCGTGCCATACGTCTTTTTGGAAGGCGAACGGTTTCCAGCCCTTGGCGGTGAACCAGTCTTTGGCGAAGTTGGGGGATTTGGCCATGCTTGGGGCTCTGGGGGGGTAATTCAGAGACCTTTGGGGTGGGGGAAAGGTTTAACTGCGATTTTTTGGGGGGCGGGGTGTATATCCGTTATTTAGGTAACGGCCGCCTATGGTTCCGCTCTTACAGCGGGTCACTTTTGGCAAACGCCCCAAAAGTAACCAA
>NZ_JACAOX010000034.1:0-15735 GCF_013386015.1 Pseudomonas sp. B6001 | reverse complement strand
GGATGCCGATTTAGCCGCGCCGGGCCATGGATGGCCCGTCGCGGCGGCCCGCGGAACCGGGCCGGAGTGCGGGCATGCCGAGCCTAGGCGAGGCACCGAGTGGTGGGGCAAAGACCTTTTGGTTACTTTTGGCTGGGCCGGCATTCCGGGCGTTTGCCAAAAGTGACCCGCTGTAAGAGCGGAACCCTAAGTGGCCGTTACCGAAGAAACGGATATGTACCCCATTCCCCTCACCCAACCCATCTCATCAAGCTGAAATCTTGGCCCGCCAGCAAAACACCGCACTGACCGCAATCGCCGCCCCCGCCACGCCAAACACCCAAGGCGCCGACGCCACCGGCAACAACAACCCCGCCAGCAAAGGCCCAAGCCCCGCCCCCACATCACGCCACACCGCATTCGACGCCAACGCCGAAACCCGCATCGCCCCCGGATTACGCTCCGCCACCAGCGTCGTCACCAACGGCAACTGCAACGCCCGCAGCACCAACACCGCCGCCGCCCCCACAATCACCCAATGACTACCAAACGCCCCCAACGCCAACGCACTGAGAAACGAAAACAGCAGCAACATCGACGTAGCACCAAACTGCTGCGCAGCACGCCCCCCCAGCGGACTCAGAAGCAACTCCGAAACATATCGCAGCGCCATCAACCCACCGGCAATCAATACCGCATTGCCACCCAGCAGCTTCTGCGCCTGAATCGACAGGCCAAAGATAAACAACCCATCCAGCGCCACCCCTTCGATAAACGACCAGGTCGCCACACTGTCAGGCAACTTGAACCGCCGCCCCGGCGTGCCATGCAAATTGTGACCCGCAGTCGGCAACCCCCGCGCCATCCACAACCCCACCAGGCAACACACCGCCAGAATCCAGAAGATCGGCCGCGGCCCCACCTGCAACGTCAGCCACCCACCCAACGGCAAGGCCAGCATCGGCCCCAGGGCAATCAACGCCCGCGACCGCCCCGCCCGCCGCGCCGCACCCAGCGGTTCAGAGGTGGCCAAGACTTGAGTGGAAAGGTTCAACGCCGCAAAACACAGGCCCCAGACCAACCGCAGCCCGAGCAAGGCCGCAAACCCGGACAGCATCGAGTTGCCAAGGGCACACACCGCCGCCGCGCCGGCGGCAATGGAGCACGTCAGCCGATCACCGTTGCGGGCGTAGAAATTCAGAACATGCTTGTAGCCGAAGATCCGCACCAGGCGGTTGGCCGCCAGCAGCACCCCGGCCTGGGCCAGGGTGATACCGAACGCCTGGGACTCCATCGGCAGCACCAGGTACAGCAACACGTCACTGGGCAGGCACAGGCCAAGGGTCAGCGCGGCACGGCGGGAGTGGGAATCAGCACTGCGTTGGGCCAGATCAGACATAAAAGCTGAAACATTCAGAATTATTTAGACGGCCACGGTAGCCGTCTACCTCAAGGTTTTACAAGGCCCAAATGATTAAACCTTGGCGCCGTCCTGCATCAGGCGCAACCCGCTGGCCACCGCGCCCACCAGGGCAAACCCGCAGCCCAGCCACAACGCGTACTGCGGGCCGCTGCTCAGGGACAGGTGGAAACACAACGCCACCAACGAAGCGCCGAGTGTCTGCCCCATCAACCGCGAAGTGGCGACGATCCCGCTGGCTCCCCCGCTGCGGGCAATCGGTGCGCTGGTCATGATCGCCTTGAGGTTGGGCGACTGGAAAAAACCGAACCCGGCGCCACACAGGGCCATGCGCCAACCGATATCGAAGGTCGAGGCGTCGTTGCCCAGGGTCGCCAGCGAGGCCATGCCCGCGCTCAACATCACCAGGCCGATGCCGCACAACAACGCCAGGGAGATACGGTCCGCCAGGCGCCCGGCAATCAGCGCCATCACCGCGACCACCGCCGGCCACGGCGTCATCAGGAAACCGGTGGCCACCTGGCTGTGCCCCAACACGGTTTGCAACAGGAACGGCAGCGACACAAACGCCAGCCCCTGGGCGCTGAACGCGCAAATCGCGGTGAGGGCCGACAAGGTGAACAGCGGGCGCTTGAACAGATCCACCGCAAGCATCGGCGCCGGGTGCCCGGCCTGACGGCGGATCAGCAACAGCCCGCACAGCAGCGCCACGGCGATCAGCCCCAGCGTCAACACCGCCTGCGCACCGTGCACCGCCGAGCCCAGGCCCAGCACCAGCAGGGCAAACAACCCGGCGCAGAGAATTGCCGCCAGCCGGTCGAAGGCATGCCCGGTGATCGGGATCACCGGAATCGCCCGCACCCCGAGCCACAGGGCCAGTGCCCCCAGGGGCAGGTTGATCAGGTACAACCAGTGCCAGGTAGCCACCGATAGAATCGCCGACGCCGCCGTCGGCCCCAGGGTAAAGGCCAGCCCCACCACCAGTGAGTTATACCCCAGCCCTCGGCCGAGGATTTTTGCCGGGTAGATATGCCGCAGCAGCGCAATGTTGACGCTCATGATTGCCGCAGCGCCCAGGCCCTGCACCACCCGGGCGGCTGTCAGCGTCGGCAGTGACCAGGCCAGCCCGCAAAACAGCGACGCCACCACAAACACCAGCAAGCCGCCGAGGAACACCCGGCGGTGGCCGACCACATCACTCAGGGACGCAAAGGGCAGTACCGCGGCAATGGTCGCCAACTGGTAGGCATTGACCACCCAGATCACCGAAGCGGAGTCGGTGCCAATCCCTTCGGCCAGGGTCGGCAACGCGGTGTTGACGATGGCCGTGTCGAGGGTCGCCATGCCGATCCCCAGGGAAATGGCAACAACCGCCGCTAGACGCTTATCACTGGGCAACCCATCAGCTACTGAAGACATGGACAATCCGCACACGTGGCAAAGGCGTCTAGATTACGGGCAGCGGCCTTTTTTTTCAGCGGGCAAATGCGCGACTGTCCAAATATTCATGTTCAGGTGCGCCATTTGCCCATCTGCGCCATCTGCACCAGCACCTCGGCCAGGGCGGGCTGCGGCGCGCTGTTGACGGTGACCAGCGCCACACAGCGGCTCGGCCGCAAGGTGGCCGCTGCCGTGACGGCACGACCGCCGAGATCGAACCCACCCAGCACAGCCTCGGGAATGTGCAAGGCGTTCATCAGGTCCAGAACGTCCTGACCGAGAACGACTTCCTGAGTGACGGCGGGCGCAGCCTTGTCCAGTTGCGTGGTGCTGCCATGGCCTCGCAGGTACGGGATGACTACCCGAAAGCCTTGGGACACCAGATGCGGCGAGACCTCGGCAAAACGCTCAAGGTCGCCGTCAGCCCCATGCAGCAAAATGATCGGCCGGCCGCCTTCCGGGCCGGCTTCGTAGTAGCCGATATCCAGCAGGTCGGTGCTGACCTGGCGGATCGTCCAACGGGCGGGCGTCGCCATGACCGGCAGTGACAACGCCACTGAAGCAATGGCGCTGGAAATCAGAAAGCGACGGCGATTGAAAAAAGACATAGGTTTATAGCTCCGAAAAATGCGACACAGAAAGGTCTTCAACGACCCCCACAATCAACTCGCTGCCGATCCAGCCGGCCAACAGCTCACCGGCTTTCGCGACGCCCTGCTCTTCCCCCAGGCGCGCTACCAGAAACTCGCACAACCCGGCAAAACTGCCGTCGCCTTGCAGGTGCACCAAGGCCTGGAACTCCAGCGCATCGACCTGGCGCAAGCGCGAAGTGAACTGCCGACGCCACACCAGCAACCCACCGGCTTCGGCCAGCATCACCGCCTCGGGCGCCGGGGTTTGCTGCCACAATGCCGACCAGATCGCCTCGGCGTTGGTGGTCAGCCCATGGCAGCGCAGCGATGGCGTGAGTTGCAGGCGTGCCGTGTCCCAATCCACCGACGCCAGCACGTCCATGGGCAACGGGCTGGCATCGGCGGCGACAAACGCTTCATTGAGCGACGACTCGATCCAGGCCAGTTCATGCACGTCGGGATTGTTGGGGAACAGTTCGCCCAGGGTCAGGTGAAAACCCTCGGGATAGACGTCCAGGGTCCAGGCATGGGGCGGATGCCGGTCGATATGGCTGACGCACGCGGCCAGGAACGCCTCGTCCCCGACCCAGCGCCGCAGGTTGGGAAACGCCTGTTCCAGGCAACCCACCAATTGCGCGCGGTAGTTGTTCTGATACACCGCCAGTCCCGCGGCCTTGTTACCCAACATCTCGGCCGACTGCTCCGAGGCACTCACCAGCCAGGTATGAAAAGCCTGCTGCCATTGCGCGAGATTCATGAGCGCACCTGCGCACGCTTGTAGGCCTCGGAGGCACCGAGCATGCGGGCGATCGACAGCTCCTCCAGCAGCTCTGCCAGGGGCGGGATCTCGTCATCGCGCTCGATCATCGTGGCGACCGGGCCGAGCAACGCAACGGCCTTGGCATACAAGTCCCAGACGCCATCACACACCGGGCTGTCGTGGCTGTCGATCAGCAAATCGCGGCCCTGGCTATGGCCGGCCAGGTGAATTTGCCGGACCCGCTCGGCCGGAATCCCGTCGAGAAACGCGAGAGCGTCAAAGCCATGGTTGCTGGCGCTGACAAACACATTATTGACGTCCAGCAACAGCTCGCAGCCGGTGCGCCGGGACATGGCGGCGATGAATTCCCACTCGCTCATGGACGCGCCATCAAAGGCCAGGTAGCTGGACGGGTTTTCAAACAGCATCGTGCGGCCCAACACTTCTTGAGCCAGGTCGATATTGGCGCAGACCCGGTCCAATGCCTCATGGGTGTAAGGCACCGGCAACAGATCATGGGAGTTGAAACCCCCGCTGCGGGACCAGCTCAAGTGGTCGGACACAAACAGCGGTTCGATCTCGTCCACCAGCGACTTGAGGCGTTTCAGGTAATCGCGATCGAGTCCCTCGGCCGTGCCGATCGACATCGACACCCCGTGCAGCGCCACCGGATACCGCTCGCGAATCTGGCGCAGGATGTGCCGGGGCTGGCCGCCCGCGACCATGAAATTCTCGGAGATCACTTCAACGAAATCCACCGCCACCGGGTTCTCCAGGAACTCGCTGTAGTGTTCCTTGCGCAGCCCCAGGCCATAGCCTGGAAAACGCGGGTTGGGTGTCGGCATCATGTGGTCTCCGTTGCATAAATAGGCGGCGGGCCCAACCTGGGCCCGCCGGGGTGTTACTTCGGTTCGGTAGTGGTGCCGCCCAGCTTCAGGCACTCGGACGGGGTCTTGACGACAACGCCCTGGCCCTTGCAGCTGTTGAGGCCCTTGCAATCGTTCTTGGCCGTGGCGCACAGGCTTTCGCCCTTGCAGTTGTTCACGCCGTAGCAGCGACCCGGCTGTTCCGGCTGATCGGCGGCGCTGGCGGCCGCCGCGAAGGAAGCGGACGCCATGGCGATCAGGGCGGCAGCAGTGGCAAGGCTCAAGCGGGATTTGATGGATGTGCTCATGGGTATTACTCCTCGGGGGTGGGGTTTATTTTATGACGGATGCCGCGTCTTCGATGACCTTCGCCACAGCCTCGGGCTGGGAGATGTACACCGAGTGGCTGGCCTTGATTTCAGTGACTTTCGAGCCGGCGCGCTTGTACATCCAGCGCTGCAGATCGGGGCTCAGGGCACGGTCTTCGGTGGACACCACGGCGTAGGTCGGCTTCTTGTGCCAGGCCGCGGCCCACACGGTGCCGCCGAACAGCGCGGTGGTGGCCGGCACCTGGGAGGCGGCCATGAAGTCGGTGCGGTTGGTGGTCAGGTCGGCAGCAAAGTCGGCATTGAACTTGGTGCGATCAAAGAACAGATGCCCGTCGCGAGTCTGCATCACGTCATTGCTCGGCGCCGGCATCGACGACAGCAGCTGGCTCATGTTCTCGCCGACTTCCGGTTGCAGGGCCGAGACATAGACCATCGACTTGACCTTGTCGCGGTCACCGGCAATCGAGATCACCCCGCCGCCGGAGCTGTGCCCCACCAGCACCACCGGGCCGACCTGCTGCTCCAGCACTTCGCGGGCCTCGGCCACGTCGGCGGCGAGGCTTTCATGGCCCTGATGCACCACGGTGACCTTGTAGCCCTTGTGAATCAGGATGTCGTGCACCACTCGCCAGCCGGAGCCGTCGACAAAGGAACCGGGCACGATCACCACGCTTTTACCGGTGCCCGGCTGGGGCTTGGCTGCATCGGCGGCCGAGGCCACCAACGGTGTAGCGAGTGCCATGGCGATCGCCAGGGAAGAAAGAATACGCATGCGACTCTCCACAGGCCTTGGGGCCTGATCATTGTTGTGAAAGGGTTAACGGCGTTGGCCGGACAGCAAGCGGTCCAGTGACCAGGCCCCGCCGCCATACGCCAGCAGCGGCAGCAACAAGCCCGCCCAGGTCAGGTGGGTCGGCCAGGCGTCGGGGTACACGAACACCTCGATCACCAGGGTCATGCCCAACAGCGCGGCAGCCGCCGGGCGGGTCAGCAGGCCCAGCACCAGCAACAGCGGGAACAGATGCTCGGCGTAGGTCGCCAGGTGCGCTGCCCAGTCCGGCGGCACCAGCGGCAAGGCGTATTCCGAGCGAAACAAGGTGTAGGTCGACGGCTTGAGCTGCAGGAAACCGGTCACCTTGGTGCGGCCCGAGAGGAAAAACACCGAAGCGATCCCGAGGCGGGCCACCAGCAACAGCAGCGCCTCAGGTAGCACACGCTTGAGCACCGCAGGGGCCAGGGCAATCATGGTTGTTCCGTCAGGCTGCCGAAGCCTTTGGGGGTTTTGATCTGGGTGCAGGTGCCTTTGTCCACCAGCACCCAGGCGTTGCCCTGGTAATCCGCCTTGGCGGTGCCGGCGCAGGAAGTCCCGGCACCGGCGGCGCAATCGTTGGCACCGGCGAGGGACACGCCGAAGCATTTTTCCTGAGGCTTGGCATCCTCGGCATGGGCGGTGGCGGCGAAGGCACCGAGGGACAGTGCGAGGGTGGCGGCAAGGGCTGCGTAATGGCGCTTCATTGTTGAATCTCCTGGCTTGACTGAATGTGGCCAGGGCGCTTGTGCGGTGGGTGACCGCCTGCGCCATCTGGTAGACAGATTTAAAGCCAGGCGTGTATCCCGTCTGTGTCGCGTTTCCTCCTTCTATTCATGCCGGTGTATCAGGTGGGTGCTGATACACAGTCTGATACACAGCCAAAAAAACCACGCCAAACCACCGCCGTTTTATTCGGCATCCCGAACGACACAATTAGAAATATTCGCCTTTCCGAACACCCACCTTCCCCCGCTTTCGACGACCTCAAAAATCCCCATAAATTTCATACGGTTGTTGTCATCTTTGTTACATGCCAACTGGCATACATTCTGCTACATCAGGTTTTCTAGTAATAAAATGTTTCTAAATTGAAACAGTCTCATCGCCTGAAACCCAACGGCCCCGCGCCCTATAACAACGTCCATGCCCCAAAGGAGGGCGACAACTCTCACCTTTTTGATCGACTTCAACTCTCCAAGCCTGCTGCCGCACGTAAGCACCCAAAAGGGCGAATGGCCTGATCGCCAATAACAAGCCCGACTACAAAAAAGGACAAATTGATGAGTTCGAGCAAATACCCCGCAGTGTCCTTCACGGACCTCGTCCCCCAGGCCCCGGACCACACCGAGAATGCAATCGGTTTCGGCCCCTTTCTCTTGTTGGCGCGCCAGCATGTATTGCTGCGCAACGGCGAGCCGGTGACCCTCGGCAGCCGCGCCTTGTACCTGCTGATCGCCCTCGCCAGCCGGGCTGGCGAGTTGCTGGAAAAGTCCGAGCTGATCTCTTTCGCCTGGCCCAAGGTGGTGGTGGAGGAATGCAACCTGCGCGCGCAGATCGTTGCGCTGCGCCGGGCGCTGGGGGATGACGGCAACTTCAGCTACATCGTCACCGTGCCAGGCCGGGGTTATCGGTTTGTCGCGCCGGTGACGATGCAGGCGGTGAGTGAAGGCGCTATGACCCAGGCCCTGCTGCCCGCCCCGACAGTAGAGGCACCGAACCTGCAACCGGGGCCCACCACGGTGATTGGCCGCGAACAGCTGATCCTGAGCCTGGCCGACCAGGTACTGAGCCAGCGTTTCGTGACCATCACCGGCCCCGGCGGCATCGGCAAGACCACCGTGGCCCTGGCCGTGGCGCAACTGCTGCAGGGCCGCTTTCACCAGGGCATGTGCTTCGTCGACCTGGCACCCGCCACCAGCGGCCAATGGGTGGCCGGCATGCTCGCCAACGCCCTGGGCATTCAAAGCGTAAGTGACGAGCCCTTGCAAAGCGTGGCCTCGATGCTCGCCAACAGCCCGTTGCTGCTGGTGCTCGACAACTGCGAACACGTGCTGCAAGCCACCGCCGACGCGGTCGAGGTGCTGCTGCGTTGCGCGCCCCAGTGCTGCGTGCTGACCACCAGCCGCGAGCCGCTGCGGGCCGAGGGCGAACGGGTGCACGACCTCGCCCCGTTGCTGGTGCCGGACGAAGACGTGAACTTGAGTGCCGAGCAAGCCATGACCTGGTCGGGCATCGCCCTGTTCATCGAACGGGTCAAGGCCCTCGACCCCGGCTTCGTGTTCAAGGACACCGACGTCGCCGCCGCCAGCGCCATCTGCCGCAAGCTCGACAGCAACGCCCTGGCCATCGAAATCGCCGCAGCGCGGGTCCGCACCTTTGGCATCCAGGACCTGGTGGGGTTGCTCGACGGCAGCTTCCGCCTGCAAATGACCGGCCGGCGCACCGCCCTCGCCCGCCACCGTTCACTGAGCGCGACCCTGGACTGGACCTACTCGATGCTCACCGGCGACGAACAGGCCATGTTGCGCCAACTGGCGGTGTTCACCGGTTCTTTTACCCTGGACGCGGTCAAGGCCATGACCGCCAGCAGCACCCTCGATGCACGCAATGCCCTGCCCTTGCTGGAAAGCCTGATGGACAAGTCGCTGCTGATCGCCGGTGAATCGCAGTTGCTCAAGCGTTACCGCCTGCTGGAAACCACCCGCGCCTACGCCCTGGAGAAACTCAACGAACACGGCGAAGCCGATGCCACCCGCCAGCGTCATGCACTGTATGCGCTGGGCGTATTGCAGGAAGCCGGGCAGACCCTCGACGGGCTTTCTCCCGAGACCTGGATCGGCCTCTACGGCCCGGAAATCAACACCATCCGCACCGCGCTGGAGTGGGCCTTTTCAGCCTCGGGCGACCTGCCCACCGGCATCGAACTGACCCTGGGCGGTGTGCCGCTGTGGCTGCGCCTGTCGCTGGTCAGCGAGTGCCGCACCTGGGTCGACAAAGGCCTGGCCAGCGCCGCCACCACCCCGCTGCCGCTGCGCCAGCGCATGCTGTTGCAAACCGCCCTGGCCAGCGTGCTGATGCTCACCTATGGCACCGGCGGGCCAATGCGCGAAGCCTGGCGCCAGGTGCGTGAAGACGCCCGCGACCTGGGCGATGCCGAGCACAAGCTGCGGGCGCTGTGGGGCCTGTGGAGTGACCGCTGCGGCTGCAACCAGTACGCCGAAGCGCTGGAATTGGCCGAGCGCTACATCAGCCTGAACAACAGCGGCAACCAGCAACTGCTGGGTAAACGCATGCGCGCGCTGGCGTTGTTTCACATGGGCGACCTGGCCGGCGCCCGACAGAATATCGACGAGGCGCTGGGGTCACCGTCAGCCCCGCGCTCGCATATTATCGACGTGCATTTTGACCAGCGCATCGCCGCCCGCTGCCTCAAGGCACAGGTGCAGTTGCTGGAAGGCGATGTCGACCCGGCGCTGCGCCTGATCGGCAGTTGCGTCGATGAAGCCATCACCCTCGATCACCCCGCGACCCTCTGGTACACCCTGTGCCTGGGGGCAATTCCCCTGGCGCTGTTGGCGTCCAACCTGCCCAAGGTGCGGTACTACCTGGGCTTGCTGCAAGACAGCACGACCCAGCAGGACCTGCACATCTGGCGTCAGTTTCGGCTGTGCTTCGAGAGCATCCTGCTGATCCGCCAGGGGTCGCCCGAAGAAGGCGTGCCGTTGCTGGGTGAGGCCTTGCATCACCTGCATGGCCAAGGCGACAGCCAGCTTTATAGCTTGCTGCGTTGTGAATACGCCCTGGGGCTGGCGCGGCTGGGCCTGGAGAAACTGGCGCTGGAGGTGTTGGAAGACACCCTGCAATTGGCGCTGGGCCGGCATGAGCGCTGGTTCGTGCCGCAGATGTTGCGGATCAAGGCGCAGCTGATTCTGCGCCAGGCCCAGTACGGGTCGGTGGACAAGGCCAAGGTGTTGCTGCGCCAGGCGTGGGTGGATGCGCAACTGGCCGGGGCGCATTTCTGGCGGGCGCAGATTGCCAGTGACCTGGCCAGGTTGCAGGAGCCGAAGATGCGGATTGCTTCGTTGCCAAGGTTTCAGCACCGGTAGAGGCTGCCGGCATGTAACGGTAAAAAGGGGACGGTAAAAAGGGGACAGATCTATTTTATAAATAAATCTGTCCCCTTTTCGCTCTTTTTGAACTCCGGCAGCCGCGCTATTGATCCGCCGCATAGATGACGGTTTGCGCACTGTCGGGTGCAGCGGGTCGGCGGGTGAAGTAGGTGTCGCCTTCATCCGTATGAATCTCATATTCAAACTTGCTGGTCGCGCGGCCCGTGGCGGTGGCGTGCTTGATGATCTTCAGCACGCGCTGGAATTTCACACTTTGGGTGCCGTTCTGGCTGGGCCCGGTGAGCACGTTGACGCTTTGAAACCAGCCGTCGTTCTTCTTGTTCGCCACCAGGGCGCCGGTCATGGCTTCAAACCGCTCCAGCCGGGTAAAGCCCCACAATGTCTGCTCTTCCACGGTTTGGCCGAGGGCCGCAGAGCCGGTAAACACGAACAGGTTGATCGCCGGGCTGTCTTCACAGAAGAAATCGTAAGGCACCAGGCCGTCGACCATTTTCTTGCCGGCCACGAAGCCTTTTTTGTGCACCTGAAACATCGCCACCTCCACGCCAATGGCGTCACTGAACATCAGCTCACGCAGGAGAAAAGTCTAAAGGCGCAGGGCGTACAGGGCGGTCAAGCCAATGTAATATCGTGTAAAGATCCCACCCGAGGCAGGATGATTTCCACGCTCAACCCGCCGGACGGCTCGTTGTGCGCCTCGATGGTGCCACCATGCATTTCCACGGACCTCAAGGCGATCGCCAGGCCCAGTCCGAAACCGGCATCGGTGTCATTCGGGCCACGTTCGAAAGGTTCGAAAATACTCCGCAACCGCAGGTTTTCAACACCCGGCCCCTGATCGGTGATCAACACCCGCAGCCAACGGTTGTCGGGGCTGACCTCCGCCGAAACCCGCACCGTGGTATCAGGCTGCGTGTAGCGCACGGCATTTCGAATGACATTTTCGAAACACCGATACAGCAGCTCGCCGCTGGCCCGACTGACAAAGTCCGGACACGCCTGCAAGCTGACACTGCAGCCTTTGATACCCGCCTCGAACTGAGCATCCTCGACAATCACGGCCAGCAATTCGACGATATCCACCGGCTCGCGCTCGATGCTTTCGGGACGGCCCTGCACACGCGCCAGGGTCAGCAGCGCCTCGATCAGCGTGTCCATGCGCGCCGATTCACGCTGGATGCGCCCGAGCATTTCCTGGCGTGCCGGGTCTTGCTGCAACAGCCCGATGGCCACTTGCAGGCGCGTCAACGGTGAGCGCAGTTCATGGGAGATGTCGTGCAACAGCTGTTGCTGGGCCTCCACCAGCAGCTTGAGCTGGTTGGCCATGCGGTCGCAGTCTTCGGCCAGGTCGACGATTTCATCACGGCGCTTGCCCATCATCGGCCGCACCCGGGTTTCGAAGCGGCCCAGCGCAACGTCGCCCATCGCCCGCCGCAGATAAGCCAGCGGCCACGCCAGGTAGTAGGCCATGTACCCACTGAACAGCGCGCTCATCAGCGTGCCGATGATCAGCGGAATCCAGTGGCCCAGGCGCCCGGGTTCGTGGGGAGGATGGGAAGACCTGAGGGACAGCCTGACCCCGTCCCTGCTGATGAGCGACTGTTCATAGGCCGACTGCGGGACCGGCGTGCCGGCCAGCAATTGACCGGCACTGTCATACACCCCAATCGCCTGGCCATGGGCGGGCTGCCATACAGCCAGGAGCTGGCGTCCCGAAGCAACACCATACTGCTGCAGCAACTGCTCTTCGCTGGCCAGGATCGCATCCAGATGATGGTCCCCGGGGCCCAGGCTGCCCGCCACCAGAATGCTCAACCCCACCAGGAACGTCAGGCTGGTGGCCAGCCAAAAGGCCAGGAAGAGTTTCCAGAACAGCCGGCTGGGTTTCATCATTCGGCGATCAACAGGTAACCGAGGCCGCGCACGCTCTGGATCCAGGCCTTGGCATCCGGGCGCGGGCCCAACTTCTGGCGAATGCTGCTGATATGCACGTCGATGCGTCGGTCATAGCGGGTCAACGGGCAGCCCAGGGCATTGAGCGACAGGTCCTTTTTGCTCACCACCTGGCCGGCGCACCGGGCCAGCACTTCAAGTAGGCTGAATTCGGTACTGGTCAGCCCCAGTGCGCAGCCTTTCCAGAGGGCCTGGCGCTTGCCGGGCCAGAGCACCAGGGCGCCGGTCTTGATCACGTCAGCGGCCGGCGGGTCCACGGGCTGCACCCGGCGCATGATCGCGCGCAGCCGCGCCACCAGTTCACCCGGGGAACTGGGCTTGGGCACATAATCGTCCGCGCCGAGTTCCAGCCCGGTGATCCGGTCGATGTTGTCGCCCCGGGCCGTGAGCAACACCACCGGCACCTGGCTGCTGGCCCGGATACGCCGGAGCACCTCGATGCCCGAGAGCCTGGGCAGCATCACGTCCAGCACCACAATGCTGTAGCGCCCCGACAACGCCTCAACTTCACCCTCCTCGCCGGTGTGCACGCAGGTCGCCTCAAAGCCTTCATGCTCCAGGTATTGGCCCAGCATTTCAGTCAGTTCCTGGTCATCGTCGACTAGCAATACGCGGATCATGGCGAGCTCGTGAAAGGGTACCCCCACAGTATCGCCCAGCCTCATCGCCCCGGGGCCAACCTTTACCTAACTTGACACTTGGTTAACCGCACCAAACCCGCGCCGCTCTTATGCTTGCCGTCCACCCGTCTGGCCGCGTTGTGGTGACCCGTCTGCGGCGAGTCATCCCGGCGCGCTTGCGCTGCTTGTCGATGTGTTCTGGAAAAGATCTTGATGAATTTTTCGCGCCTGCTCTGCTCGGTTGCGCTGCTGCTCAATGTCACACTTGCACACGCTGAAGCCTTCAAAATCTCGGATATCCGTATCAACGGTCTGCAACGGGTCTCGGCGGGCAGCGTGTTTGGTGCCTTGCCGCTGAACGTGGGGGACGAGGCGGATGACCGACGGCTGGTGGATTCCACCCGTGCGTTGTTCAAGACCGGCTTCTTCCAGGACATCCAATTGAGCCGCGACGGCACGGTGCTGATCATCAATGTGGTCGAGCGCCCATCGGTGTCCAGCATCGAGTTCGAAGGCAACAAGGCCATCTCCACCGAAGACCTGCTCAAGGGCATGAAGCAGTCGGGCCTGGCCGAGGGCGAGATCTTCCAGCGCGCCACCCTCGAAGGCATGCGCAACGAACTGCAGCGCCAGTACGTGGCCCAGGGTCGCTATTCGGCCACGGTCGACACCGAAGTGCTGCCGCAGCCGCGTAACCGCGTGGGCCTGAAGGTCAAGATCGACGAAGGCTCCGTGGCCGCGATCCAGCACATCAACGTGGTGGGCAACCACGTGTTTACCGACAAGGAACTGATCGGCACGTTCACCCTCAAGACCAGCAACTGGCTGTCGTTCTTCACCAACGATGACAAGTACGCCCGTGAAAAACTCACCGGGGACCTGGAACGCCTGCGCTCCTATTACCTGGACCGTGGTTATATCAACATGGACATCACCTCGACCCAGGTGTCCATCACCCCGGACAAGAAGCACGTCTATATCACCGTCAACATCAACGAAGGCGAGAAATACACGGTGCGTGACGTGAAGCTCAGCGGCGACTTGAAAGTGCCCCAGGACCAGCTTGAAGCCCTGTTGCTGGTGCAGAAAGGCCAGGTGTTCTCGCGCAAACTGATGACCACCACCTCGGACCTGATCACCCGGCGCCTGGGTAACGACGGCTACACCTTCGCCAACGTCAACGGCATGCCCACGCCCCACGATGAAGACCACAGCGTGGATATCGTGTTTGCGGTCGACCCGGGCAAACGGGCCTATGTGAACCGCATCAACTTCCGTGGCAACACCAAGACCGACGACCAGGTGCTGCGCCGGGAAATGCGCCAGATGGAAGGTGGCTGGGCGTCGACCTACCTGATCGACCAGTCCAAGGTTCGCCTTGAGCGCCTGGGCTTCTTCAAGGAGGTCAACGTCGAAACCCCGGCCGTGGCGGGGGTCGACGACCAGCTTGATGTGAACTACGCGGTCGAAGAACAAGCGTCCGGCTCGATTACCGCCAGCGTCGGTTTTGCCCAGGATGCCGGGCTGATCCTTGGCGGTTCGATCACCCAGAACAACTTCCTGGGCACCGGAGATTATGCCAGCCTGGGCCTGACCCGCTCGCAGTACCAGAGCAAGTACAACATTGGCTTTACCAACCCCTACTTCACGCCGGACGGGGTGAGCCTGGGCTATAACGCGTTCTACAGTGCCACCGATTACAACAACTACTACGACGATGGCAGCGGTGTTTCCTACTACTCCATCAACAGTTACGGCCTGGGGGCCACACTCGGCTACCCGATCAATGAAACCTCGCGGTTGAGTTTCGGCCTGACGGTGCAACACGACAGTATCGACCCGGGCATCTACAGCTCTGATGAGATTTACGATTTTCTTCAGCGCGAAGGCAGTGAGTTCACCAACTTCAAGGCCAACCTTGGGTGGTCGGAGTCGACGTTGAACAAAGGCGTGATGCCGACCCGTGGTTACTCGCAGAACCTGAACCTGACGGTGACGCTTCCGGGCAGTGACTTGAGTTTCTACAAACTCGATTATTCCGGGCAGACATTTGTGCCGATCACCAATTCGACGACGCTGCGTTTGCATACCAAGCTCGGTTACGCCAACGGGTACGGCTCGACGGACGGCCTGCCGTTTTATGAAAACTACACGGCCGGGGGTGAAGGTTCGGTGCGCGGGTTTGAAAGCGGCACGCTTGGGCCGCGCAGTACGCCGGCGACCGGGGCGTATGCCAGTGCGGGCCAGCAGTACTACAGCGACCGCAGTCCCGAGGCGTTGGGGGGCAACATCCTGATTACCGGGGGGGCGGAATATCTGTTTCCGATGCCGTTCCTTAAAGATAATAAGTCGGTGCGTACGTCTGTGTTCTGGGATGTGGGTAACGTTTATTCGGACAAGTGTGCCCTCAGTACTACTCAGGGTTGTAATGGGGTTGACCTGAGTCAGCTGGGTGCCTCTGTGGGGGTTGGGGCTACGTGGTACAGCCCGTTGGGGCCGTTGAGTATCAACCTGGCGTTGCCGGTTCGTACGCCGGAGAATGCGACCAAGCAGGTGTTCCAGTTCTCCATGGGGCAGAATTTCTGATCTGCCTGGGTACATATCCGTTTTTGCGGTTATGGCCGCTATTGGTTCCGCTCTTACAGCGGCTCACTTTTGAAAAGCGCAAAAGTAAGCAAAACGCTCTTGCCCCACCACTCGGCTCCTCGCCTAGGCTCGGAGTGCCTAAGATCAAAATCAAAAGCTAAAGCGGGCACGGTTCAAATGTGGGAGCTGGCTTGTCGGGTCGCCGCATC
>NZ_JACAOX010000033.1:0-24848 GCF_013386015.1 Pseudomonas sp. B6001 | reverse complement strand
TTTTGGTTACTTTTGGGGCGTTTGCCAAAAGTGACCCGCTGTAAGAGCGGAACCCTAAGTGGCCGTTACCGCAGCAACGGATATGTACACTCACGAAACCCGCTCCCCAACCACAACCCCAGCCCGCCACCAAGCCGCCAAACTAAAGACGTTCGGCGCCTTGAGCAGCGAAAAATGATTCCCCGGCCCATACCAAACCTCCAACACCCCCACGCACCCGCGCCACCCCTCAACCATCAACCCCTGCTCCCGCTGATTCCCTGCCGCGTCCAGGGTCGGATCCTCCGCCAACACCAACCGCACCACCCCCTCATACCGCCGACCAGGCCGATAAACCGTGCGCAACGCCGAGGCATACGTGCGCGCCGGCCCATCCATCGCCTCCACCGAAGACCGCGCAGGCAACAACCCAACCCCCACCATCCCCCCATGCAACAACCGCCGCTGGGCCACCTCATCGCGCCCGGCAAAATCCACCGCATCAATCCCCAGGGACTTACCCGAAGCCACCTGCATCGACTCAATCAGCCGCAACAACGCCGCCGTCGTGGTATAGGGCCGACCCACCACCCCATTCCCCCCGGGCGCCTCGCTGTCGATCAACGTCAACGACGCCACCTCACGCCCCAAGGCCTGCAACCGCGTGGCCATCTCGAATACCACCCAGCCGCCAAACGAATGCCCCACCAAATGCACCGGCCCCGAAGGACACTCCTGCTCCAGGGCCTGCAAATAACAGCGCGCCGCCGCCTCAACCTGGCTATGGGGCACCGCCTCCCCATCCAGCCCACGGGGCTGCAAGCCAAAGATCGGCCAGTCCCGTCCCAACGCCTCGGTCAACCCTACAAACCCCGTCACGCTATCCCCCGCCCCCGGCACACAGAAGATCGGTGCCTGCCCGGCGCGACCACTCTGGATCCGCAACAACGGCTGATGCACCGCCACCGCCGGCGCCTCACTCAACGCCAGGGCCTCAACCATCGCCTGCCCCAGCGCCTGGATATGCGGTGCCTGCATCATGCTCTGGTGATCCCCCGGCACCTCAATGCGGCGCAATTGCCCCACGGCCAGTGCCTCATCCCATCCCAAATCCAGGCTGCGCCGCGAGAGTTCCGTCGGCCGCTCGGCGGCGCTGAACAAGTGCACCGCCAGCGGCATCGGGAACAGGCTGTAATGCGCCAACGCATGCCCATGCCCGACTTCCCGCTGGATAAAACTCAACAGGTCCGCGTCCGAAGCCGCCGCCATCTGCGCGTACAACAAATGCCGATCGCGGCAGCGTTGCAGCAAACCCGCAAAGTCCAGCTGTCCAATGTCCGCTTCCAGTTGCTCAAGGCTCGCCAACTCATCCACACCTCCCTGTGCCTTCCAATACGCCGTGCACTGCAACAGCAAATGCCGCTTGAGGGCATCCGGCCCGCTCCAGCGCGCTTTGCCCTGGTCGGTCATGCGCGGCACGTAGCTGTCGATCAACCCGAGGAATGCCACCGGTTCGTCCAGCCCCTGCAGTTGCATCGCCACTTCATAGGCCAACACCCCGCCGAACGACCAACCCGCCAGCCGATACGGCCCATGGGGCTGCACCGAGCGGATGATCCCCACCAGCCGCGCCGCCAGGCCTTCCATGGTCTGCAACTGCACCTCGCCAAGGGGTGCACCGGGCAGGCCATAGATCGGGTAGTCCCCCGGCAGGTGCCGACCCAGCGCCGGGAAATACACGTCCATGCCGCTGAACTCATGCACCAGGAACAACGGCGGCTGGCTGCCGCTGGCGCGTACGGTGATCAGCGAGCTGTTCTCCTCCCGCGCCGTGCGCTGACCGAGCATCGAGGCAACCGAGGCCACGCTGGCGTGCTGGAACAGCTCGGCCAACGACACCTCAAGCCCCGCCTCTTCCATCAGGTTGACCAGCCGGATCGCCAGCAACGAATGGCCACCCAGTTCAAAGAAACTGTCATGCCGACCGACCTGCTCCAGCCGCAACACCTCGGCCCAGAGGCGTGCCAGGGTCTGTTCCAGCTCGTTCGCCGGCGCCTCGAACACGCGGCTCGCCGATGCCTCCAGCGCGGGCACCGGCAGGGCCTTGCGGTCGACCTTGCCGTTGGCTGTCAGGGGCATTTTTTCCAGCGGTACATAGGCCGATGGCACCATGTAGTCCGGCAGGTGCTGCAGCAGATGACTGCGCAACCCTTCGATGGCCAGCGGCTCGCCGGTGTAGTACGCCACCAGGCGCTTGTCCCCCGGCGCATCTTCTCGTGCCAGCACCACCACATCCTTGATGCCGCTGCAGGTGGCCAGGCGTGCTTCGATCTCGCCCAACTCGATGCGGAAGCCGCGGATCTTCACCTGGTCGTCATTACGCCCGATGCACTCCAGCAGTCCGTCCGCCGACCAGCGCCCAAGGTCGCCGGTGCGGTACAACAAGCCATCGCCAAACGGATCATCGACAAACTTCTCGGCCGTCAGCTCCGGCCGGTTCAGGTACCCCTTGGCCACGCCATGCCCGCCAATGCAGATTTCCCCGACCACGCCCAGCGGCACCGGCTGCAAGTGCGCATCCAGCAGGTGGATTTGCGTGTTGGCAATCGGCCTGCCGATCGGCACGCTTTCGGCATCGGCGGCGATGGCCTGCACTTCATGCGTGGTGGCGTAAGTGGTGGTTTCCGTCGGGCCGTAGCAATGCACCAGCCGCAGTGCCGGCGCCTGGGCCAGCAGGCTGCGGAACGCCGCCGGGTCGGCCCGTTCGCCGCCGCACAACAGGATGCGCAGCCGGGCCAACGCGTCGGGAATCAATTGCACGTACTGGTTGAACAGCGCAGTGGTGACGAACAGGATCGTCGCCCCGCCCGCCTTCAGTGCCCGGCCAAACGCGCCGGGGTCGAGCAAGGTCGCATGGTCGATCACCAGCACCTGGCCGCCGTTGAGCAAGGGGCCCCACACGTCCATGGTGCTCGCGTCGAACGCCGGATTGGAAGCGAACGCCACGCGGTCATGGGCGTTGAAATCGGCGTAGCCGTTATTGATCACCAGCCGCGTGATGCCCCGGTGCGGTACCAGCACACCCTTGGGGGTGCCGGTGGAACCGGAGGTGTACATGATGTACGCCACGCGCTCCGAGGACTGCGACAGGTCCGGGTTGTGGCTCGGTTGCGGGTCCAGCGCCAGGGTGTCGAGGTCGATACGTCGGGCTGGGTAAGCGACGGGCTCGCTGCTGTGGGTCAACAGCCACACCGCGCCACTGTCCTGCACCATAAAGGCCTGGCGCTCGGCCGGGGCGTTGATGTCCAGCGGCACGTAGGCCGCCGCGCATTTGAGGATTGCCAGTTGGCTGAGCAACAGGTCAATCGAGCGCGGCAACAGGATCGCCACATGGTCGCCGGGCTGCACGCCCAGGTTGCGCAGGTGGTGCGCCAACTGGTTGGCTCGGGTGTTCAGCGCGCCGTAACTCAGGGTGTGTTCACCATGCACCACCGCGATAGCACTCGGGCGTGCCTGGGCCTGGGCTTCGAACAAACGCTGCACCGTATGTTCGTGAGGGAATTCGCGCTGGGTGGCGTTGAATTCCATCCGCAGTTTTTCACGCTCCGCCGCCGGCAGAATCGACAGTTGGCTGATTGAGCCCCCTGCATTCTGTTCCAGGGCCTGCACCAGTTGCTCCAGGGCAACATGCAGGTACTCGCAGAGGCGTGGCGCGCCCTGCCCCATGGCGTCAAAGCCAAACCCGTCGCCCAGGTCATCGACACTCAGGGACAGCGCAAAGTTGGTACGTTCCTCGGCCTTGAGCACCTGCATGCCCTGCCACGTCTCCGCTACGCCGCCAGCGTGCGGGGCGCTGTGGCGATAGTTGAACAGCACGCTGAACAGCGGCGTATTGGCCGGCAGCCCGCTGCAACGCTGGGCCAGGGCCAGTGGCGCATGTTCGTGACTGAGCAACCGGGTCAGGCTTGCGTGGGTTGCCATCAGCGCTGCGTGCACCGTGCGCTCACCCAGGTCGACCCGCAGCGGCAAGGTATTGATGAACACGCCCAAGGCACGTTCGGCGCCTTCGCCGCCTTGCAGCCGGCCCAGCAATACGGTGCCGAACACCACCTGCTCGCGGCCGGAAACCTTGCCCAGCACCTGCGCCCAGGCCAGGTGCATCAGGCTCGCAGCACTCACCCCAAGCTGCCGTGCCAGGGTGCGCAGGCGCCCGTTCAACAGCGGGTCGACGCGCAAATGTGCCTGTTGCGCTTCACCCGGTGCACTCAATGCCAGCGTCGGCTCATCGACCTCCCCGAGCATCTCGCGGAAGAACGCTTCGTGCTCTTCCTCGCGCATGCCCAACCGCGTCTGCGCCACATAATTACGATACGGCACCGCCGCACCCAATTGCTCGCGCCGGCCGAGCAAGCACGCCTGCATCTCGTGCTGCAGCACCTCCAGCGCAACGTGGTCCATCACCAGATGATGGAACAGCAACAACGCAACCACCCGCTGGTTGGCCGGGTCCTCGGCGTATACCAGGCGCATCAGCGGTGCCTGAGCCAAGTTCAGCCGATGCTGTTCGAAGCGCGCCTGCAATTGCGCCAGCACATCGCCCGCCAGTTGAATCGGCTCAACCCGCAGCGAAGCCTGGCGCCACACCACCTGCACCGGTTCTTCCAGCCCGTCCCAGTGCATCGACGAGCGCAGGATATCCTGCCGCTCGATCACCGCCTGCAACGCCTGGGCAAACGCTTCAAGGCGCTCGACGCTGGCGAAGGCAAACTGCGCCTGCAACAGGTACGCGTCACCCTGTTGCACTGCGCGATGGTGATACAGGATCCCGGCCTGCAACGGCGCCAGCGGGTAAATGTCCTGAACGTTGGCCGCGCCACCGGGAATGCTCGCGACAAGGCGGTCGATGGCGGGTTGCTTCAGGTTCACCAGCGTCAGCATGTCCGGGGTGATCCGCGTGCAATCCGCGGCGATCCCATTGGCCGGCACCACCACTTCGCGACCACCACCCACGGCAGCCGCCAAGGCTGCAAGGGTGGGTTGACCAAACAACACTTTCACATCCGCCGACAACCCGACCCGACGCATGCGGCCAATCAGGCTGGCGGCCAGCAGCGAGTGGCCGCCCAGCTCGAAGAAATTGTCATGCCGACCGACCCGCTCCACCTTGAGCAAATCAGCCCAGAGGCCGGCCAGGGTGATTTCGGTTTCACCCACAGGCGCGACGTATTCCCGCGCGATCACCGATTCCAGGCCCGGTACCGGCAATGCCTTGCGGTCGAGCTTGCCGTTGGGACTCAGGGGCAAGGCCTCCAGGTGCATGAAGGTGGCCGGTACCATGTAGTCCGGCAGGTGTTCCAGCAAATGGCTGCGCAAAGCGTCGATTTGCGCCGGCACGCCGGTGTAGTAAGCCACCAGCCGTGAATCGCGGGCGACCACGGCGGCTTCGTTGATCTGCGGGAATTGCAGCAGTCGCGCCTGGATCTCCCCCAGTTCGATGCGCAAGCCACGGATTTTCACCTGGTCGTCATTGCGGCCCAAATACTCGATGGTGCCGTCCGGCAGGTAGCGCCCGACGTCGCCGGTGCGGTACATCCGGCCCGCGCTGAACGGGTCCTTGAGGAAGCGCTCGGCCGTCAGCTCAGGACGGTGCAGGTAACCCCGGGCCACTTGCACACCGCCGATGAACAGCTCGCCCACCACACCCAATGGAACAGGCTGCAACTGCCCGTCCAGCAGGTACATGCGGGTGTTGGCAATCGGCTTGCCGATGGGGGTGTTGTCCGGCGTGACGGGCCCGGCGCAATCCCACGCCGTCACGTCCACCGCCGCTTCCGTCGGGCCATAAAGGTTGTACAAACCGATGCCCGGCAACTGCTGTTTGAAGCGGCGCACCAGGCTGCCGGGCAACGCTTCACCACTGCACATCACCCGCACCAGCCCGGCGCTCTGGCTGACGTCGCCGTGGGCCAGGAACACATCGAGCATAGACGGCACAAAGTGCAGCGTGGTGATCTGCTCCGCCTCGATCACCTCACACAGGTAGGCCGGGTCTTTATGCCCGCCAGGACGCGCCATAACCAACCGCGCGCCGGTGAACAGCGGCCAGAAGAACTCCCACACCGACACGTCGAAGCTGAACGGGGTTTTCTGCAACACCCTGTCCTGGGCAGTCAGTCCGTACTCGTCCTGCATCCACAGCAGGCGGTTGACCACGCCCGCGTGCTCGTTGATCACGCCTTTCGGTTGGCCGGTAGAACCCGAGGTGTAGATCACGTAGGCCTGATGCTGCGCGGTCAGCCCATCCACTCGTGGGTTGGACGTTGATTGGTGCTGCCAGGTGTTCCGGTCCAGGTCCACCAGCGGCACCGTGACGTCGCCCAGCAACGAACGGGTTTCGCCCTGCACCAGCACGGCGGCCGGGGCGCTGTCCTTGAGCATGTAGGCGATACGTTCCAGCGGATACGCCGGGTCCAGCGGCACATAACCGCCGCCCGCCTTGAGGATTGCGAACAGGCCGATGACCATCTCCAGGCCGCGCTCGACGCAAATCGCCACCCGCGAATCCGGCTGTACACCCAGCTCCCGCAGATGGTGCGCCAACTGATTGGCCCGTTCGTTCAGCTCGCGATAGCTCAGGCACTCCGAGCCTGCCTTCACCGCAAGCGCATCCGGCGTTCTCGCCACCTGGGCTTCGAACATACCGTGCAGCGTCTGGTCGAGGTTGTAATCCACTGTGGTGTTATTGAAGTCGAACAGCAGATGCTGGCGCTCCTGATCGTCCAGCAAGTCAGCCTGCTCCAGCACCGCCTGATCGTTATCCACCATGGCCTGTAGCACGCGGGTGAAATAGCCGACATAGCGTTGCATGGTCGACTCGTCGAACAACGCGATGGCGTATTCCAGGGTGCCGCGAATTTCGCCCCGGGTCTCGCCGAGGTTCAGGGACAGGTCGAACTTGGCAAAGTGACTGTCCTCCACAATGCCTTCAAGGCTCAGGTCGCCGAGGGCCAGCACCGGCGCGTCACTGTCCTGCCAGGTCAACATCGTCTGGAACAGCGGGCTATGGGCCAGGCTGCGCAATGGCCGGGTGATTTCCACCACCTGCTCAAACGGCAGATCCTGATGAGCCTGGGCGTCCAGCGCCAGCCCCTTGACCCGCGCCAGCAGCACCTCGGCGCTCAGTTCGCCCGAGGTATCAATGCGCACTGCCAGGGTGTTGACGAACAACCCGATCAGGCCTTCCACCTCGGCCCGCTGGCGGTTGGCGACCGGCGAGCCGATCACCACTTCCTCCTGCCCGGCCAAACGCGCGAGCAACGAGGCCCACGCCGTCATCATCACCATGTACAGCGTGGTGCCGTGGCGTTGGCTGAGGGCCTTGAGCCCGGCGGTCAGGCGCTCATCCAGGTGCACCTCGACGCTGCTGCCGGCGTAGTCCTGCTGGGCCGGGCGTGGACGGTCGGTCGGCAACATCAGCAACGCCGGCGCACCGGCCAGGGTGTGTTGCCAGTAGCTGCTCTGGCGATGCAGCACTTCGCCGCTCAGCCACAGGCGCTGCCATACGGCAAAGTCGCTGTACTGGATCGGCAACGGCGGCAGTGGGTCAGCCTCACCGTGGCTGAACGCCTGGTACAGCGCCATCAGTTCGCGGGTCAGCACGCCCATGGACCAGCCATCGGACACAATGTGGTGGATAGTCAGCAGCAACACGTGGTGATCGTCGGCCATGATCACCAGGCGCCCGCGCAACAGCGGGCCGCGCTGCAAATCAAAAGGCGCCGAGGCTTCGCCCTGGATCAACGCGTCCAGCACCTGCTGTGCTTCGGGGTGGCGACGCAAGTCCTGGACTTGCAGGGGCATCACTTCTTCAGGCGGCACGATCAGCACCTGGGCGTCGTCATCCTGCTGGGCAAACCGGCTGCGCAAGGTCTCATGCCGCGCGACGATCCGCGCCAGGGCCCGTTGCAGCGCGTCGACGTGCAACTGCCCGCGCAGGCGCAGGCCGATGGGAATGTTGTAGGCGGTGTTGGCGCCCTCCATCAGCGCCAGGAACCACAGGCGTTGCTGGGCAAACGACAACGGCAACTCCGTGTCCCGCGCCGCCGGCAGGATATCCGGCAAGGTGCTGCGCCCGGCCTGGGCCACTACCTGCGCCACCGCCGCCAGTTCGGCATTGGCGAACAGTTCGCCCAGTGCCAGGTCGACCCCCAGTTGCTGGCGAACCTGGGACACCATGCGCATGGCCAGCAACGAATGGCCGCCCAACTCAAAGAAATGATCCTGGCGCCCAACACGTTCCACTTGCAACACATCGGCCCAGATCTGCGCGAGGACGGTTTCGATATCGTTACGAGGCGCCTCGTATTCGCGAGTGAAGACGGCGGCCAGGTCCGGCTTTGGCAGGGCCTTGCGGTCCAGTTTGCCGTTGGCAGTCAGGGGCAACGCATCGAGTTTCACGTAGGCCACCGGCACCATGTAGTCCGGCAAGTGCGCCACCAGATGGGCACGAACCTCGCCCACCTGAAGCGGTTCGAATTGCGGGTTTTCGGTGAAGTAAGCCACCAGCCGTGGCTGGCCCGGTTGGTCTTCACGGGCCAGCACCACCACTTCCTGAAGGCCAGGCAGCTGGTTGAGGCGGGTTTCGATTTCCCCCAGTTCGATGCGCACACCGCGGATTTTCACCTGGTCGTCGTTGCGGCCCAGGTACTCGATATTTCCGTCCGGCAACCAGCGCGCCAGGTCGCCGGTGCGGTACATGCGGCCCGAATTGAATGGGTCATCCAGGAAACGTTCGGCGGTCATTTCCGGGCGATTGAGGTAACCCCGCGCCACGCCCTTGCCGCCCACATACAGTTCACCGGCAACCCCCAAGGGCACCGGGCGCTGCTGTTCGTCCAGCAGGTAAACCGTGGCATTGGAAATGGGCTTGCCGATGTGCAACGGCTGCCCGGGCTCGATCCGCCCGGAGGTCGCCACCACCGTGGCTTCGGTGGGGCCGTAGTTGTTGATCACCTCGAAACGCTGGGCCCGGGTGAACTGGCGCAGGCGGTCGCCGCCAATCAGCAAGGTGCGCAGGATCGGGTGCTCGATGTTCTGGCTGAACGCATATTCGGCCACCGGCGTGGGCAGGAAACACACGTCCAGCGGTTGCGCGCGCCACCAGTCCAGCAGCGCGTCGATATCTTCAGCGCCGTCGTGGGCCGGCGGCAGGTGCAAGGTGGCCCCCACGCACAGTGCCGGCCAGACTTCCCAGGCCATCGCGTCAAAGCCAAACCCGGCAACGCTCGCGGTGTGGCGGCCTGCGCACAGGTCAAACGCGGTGCAGTGCCAGTCCACCAGGTTGGCCACGGTGTGATGTTCCACCATCACGCCCTTGGGCAGGCCGGTGGAGCCGGAGGTGTAGATCACGTAGGCCAGGTTGGTGGGCGTGACGGCCACCTGCGGGTTGCTCGCCGAATGGTGGTGCCAGGTAAAACGGTCCAGGTTGATCACCGGCACATCGAGCGCGGGCAGGCGCTCCAGCAATGCATGTTGGGTCAGTACCGCGACCGGGGCGCTGTCGCCGAGCAGGTAGCTCAGGCGCTCGGCCGGGTGCGACGGGTCCACCGGCACATAGCAGGCACCGGCCTTGAGGATCGCCAGCAACCCGGCCAGGGTGTCCAGCCCGCGCCGGGCAACGATGGCCACGCGATCGTCGGGTTTTACCCCCAGCGCCAGCAGGTGATGGGCCAGCAGGTTGGCTTGTTGATTCAACTCGGCATAGGTCAGCTGGCGGCCTTGATACACCGCGGCCACCGCGTCCGGGGTCAGCAGGGTCTGGGCCTCGATACGCCCATGCAGGGTGGTGCCTTGGGGGAAGTCGATGGCTGTCGCGTTGAACTGCTCCAGCAGATGCCGCTGCTCCGCCTCGGGCAGCACCGACAAGCGATTCAAGGGTGTTTCGGGTGCATCTTCCAGCGCCTGAACCAGGTTCCCCAGGGCAGTTTGCAGATAAGCGCACACCCGCTGCGGATCAACCTGGGCGCAGGCCAACAGGCTCAGGCTGAAGTCTTCGCCCAGGTCGTCGACGCTCAGGGTCAACGGGTAGTTGGTGCGTTCCTCGGAGCGCAACGCTTGAATACCCTGCCAGGCCGAGACCGCTTCGGCGCTCGCGCCGCCTGCGCTATGGCGGTAGTTGAGCAACGCGCTGAACAGCGGCGTCGGCGCCACTACACCGCTGCAACGCTGGGCCAGGGCCAGCGCCGCGTGTTCGTGACGCAGCAAGGTGGTCAGCCGGGCATGGGTCGCCTTGACCCCGGTGCGCACGTCTTCGGCGCCTACATCCACCCGCAATGGCAAGGTGTTGATAAAGATCCCCAGGGCACGGTCGGTGTCGTGGCTGCCCTGCATGCGGCCCATCAGCACCGTGCCGAACACCACCTGTTCCTTGCCCGCCAGCACTCCCAGCACCTGGGCCCAGCCCATGTGGAACAGGCTCGCGGCGCTGACGCCCAACTGCCGGGCCTGGGCGCGCAAGCGCCGGCTCAACTGCGGGGCCAGCGGCAGGCTGATCTCCTGGATGTTGTCGCCGTCGCCCTGCACATCCTGCAGGCCGTAGGGCAAGGTCGGCTCGCTGATGTCGCCGAGCATCTGCCGGAAGAACCCTTCGTGCTCCTGCTCGCTGATGCCCAGGCGCGCCTGGGCGACATAGTTGCGAAACGGCACCGCCTGGCCCAGTTCAGCCGCCCTGCCCAGCAGGCAGGCTTGCATCTCGTGGCAGACCACTTCCAGGGCGCTGTGGTCCAGTGCCATGTGGTGGAACAACAGCATGGCCACCACGCGCTGGCCGGCTTCATCCCAGGCCCGCACCAGGCGCAGCAGCGGCGCGCGGGTCACGTCCATGCGGTAGTGGCGGCCATCGAACAGGCGATGCAACTGGGCGGCGATATCGCCGTCTGCCGGGTCCAGTTCAATCGCCTGCACCGGCAGGCGCGCGGTGCGCCAGACCACTTGCGACGGTTCTTCCAGGCCTTCCCAGACCACGCCGGTCCGCAGGATGTCGTGACGGTCGATCACCTGTTGCAAGGCCAGGGCAAAGCCCTCGAAACGCTCAAGGCTGTCGAAGGCAAACAGCGACTGCATGATGTACGGGTCGCCGTGCTCGGCACTCACATGATGGTAGAGGATGCCCTCCTGCAACGGTGCCAGCGGGTAGATGTCCTGCACATTGGCGACGCCACCCTCGACGGTCTCGAGGATACGGTCGATGGACGCCTGGCTGAGGGTCGACAGGCTCAGCATCTGCGGGGTAATCGAGGTAGCGCCCGGTGGAATGCCATTGGCCGGCACCTGCACCTCACCGGCCTTGGTGGCCGAGTACTCCCCGGCCTTGATCAGCTCGATCAGCGCCGGCTTGTGTTCGCGCAGCGAGGCCACCAGTGCCGCGTCGCTCAGGGCCTGCTTGTTGCCTTGCACCGACAACTGATCGCCCTTGAGTGCCAGTTGCACATCCTTGGCCTTGAGTGTCGCCAACAGTTCGATGATGCTCACAGGACGATCTCCATTCGTTCGGTAATTGCGGCGTAGCCGGCCAGGGTCGGCTGTTCGAACAGGCCCCGCACATCGGCTTCCATGCCTTCCTGACGCAAGCGTCCGATCAAGCTGACGGCCAGCAACGAGTGCCCGCCCAGCTCGAAAAAGTTGTCGTGACGCCCGACCCGCTCCACCTTCAGCAGCTCGGCCCACAGCCGCGCCAGGGTGATTTCGGTAGCGCCCACCGGGGCCTCGTACTCGCGCACGATCAGTGATTCCACACCCGGCGTCGGCAAGGCCTTGCGGTCGAGCTTGCCGTTGGGGCTCAGGGGCAGAGCGTCCAGATACACGAATACCGCAGGCACCATGAAGTCCGGCAAGCGCGCCAGCAGGTGCGCCCGCAGTAGCTCGATATCGGCCGGCACGCCGGTGTAGTACGCCACCAGGCGTTCGTCGCGGGCCAACACGGCCGCTTCCTTCACCTGTGGGTACTCGGTCAGCCGCGCCTGGATTTCCCCCAGTTCGATACGCAGGCCACGGATTTTCACCTGGTCGTCATTACGGCCCAGGTACTCGATATTGCCATCCGGCAGGTAGCGCCCGACGTCACCGGTGCGGTACATCCGGCCTGGGTTGAACGGGTCCTTGAGGAAGCGCTCGGCCGTCAGTTCGGGACGGTGCAGGTAACCGCGAGCCACTTGCACACCGGCGATAAACAGCTCGCCCACCACGCCCAGCGGCACCGGTTGCAACCGGGCATCCAGCAGGTACATGCGGGTGTTGGCAATCGGCTTGCCGATAGGCGTGTTGTCCGGCACCACGGGCCTGGCGCAGTTCCAGGCGGTCACGTCCACCGCGGCTTCCGTCGGGCCATAGAGGTTGTACAAACCGATGCCGGGCAATTGCTGCTTGAAGCGCCGCACCAGGCCGCCGGGCAAGGCTTCGCCGCTGCACATCACCCGCAGCAGCCCGGCGCCCTGGCTGACATCACCGTGGGCCAGGAACACATCGAGCATCGACGGCACGAAGTGCAAGGTGGTGATCTGTTCTGCCGCGATCACCTCGCACAGGTAAGCCGGCTCCTTGTGCCCGCCGGGGCGTGCCATGACCAGCCGCGCACCGGTGAACAGGGGCCAGAAGAACTCCCACACCGACACATCGAAGCTGAACGGGGTTTTCTGCAGTACCGCATCAGTGGCGTTCAGGCCGTAGGCGTCCTGCATCCACAGCAGGCGGTTGACCACACCCGCGTGCTCGTTGATCACGCCCTTGGGTTGGCCGGTGGAGCCGGAGGTGTAGATCACGTAGGCCTGGTGCTGCGCGGTCAACCCGGGAACCTGTGGGTTGGACACCGGCTGGTGCGCCCAGGTGTTCTGGTCAAGATCCACCACCGGCACCGTCACGTCGCCCAGCAACGAACGGGTAGCGCCCTGCACCAGCAGCGCCGCGGGCTGGCTGTCTTGCAGCATGTAGGCGAGGCGATCCAGCGGGTACGCCGGGTCCAGCGGCACATAACCACCGCCGGCCTTGAGGATCGCAAACAGACCGATGACCATCTCCAGTCCACGCTCGACGCAAATCGCCACCCGCGCATCCGGCTGCACGCCCAGTTCCCGCAGGTGGTGCGCCAGTTGGTTGGCGCGCTGGTTCAGCTCGGCATAGGTCAGGCATTGCTCACCCGCCTTCACCGCCAATGCATCCGGCGTGCGCTCGACCTGGGCCTCGAACAGGCCGTGCAGGGTCTGCGCCAGGTCGTAGTCAACCTCGGTGGCATTGAAATCAAACAGCAGTTGCTGACGCTCTGCATCCCCCAGGATCGGCAGGCGGTCAAGGGCCTGGTGCGGCGCGTGCTCCAGGGCCTCCACCAACTGGGTCAACGCCATCTGCATATAACCGCAGACCCGTTGTGCGCCTACCTGGGCCGGGGTCAACGCGGTGAAGTCATAACCATCACCCAGGTCATCGACGTTCAGGGTCAACGGATAGTTGGTGCGCCCGTCATTGGTCAGGGTCTGCATGCCTTCCCAGGCGTGCTGTGCTTCCTGTGAACGGGTGGCGCCGCCCCGGTGGCGATAATTGAGCATCGAGCTGAACAGCGGCAGCGGCGCCGCCACCCCGCTGCAACGCTGGGCCAGGGCCAGGGAAGCATGTTCATGGCCCAGCAGCGCGGTGAGCCGGGCATGGGTGCTGCGCACGCTGTCGCGCACGCCTTGCCCGTCGATATCCAGGCGCAATGGCAGGGTGTTGATGAACACGCCAAGGGCCCGGTCCGCGCCCTCGCCGCCCTGCATCCGGCCGACCAGCACCGTGCCAAACACCACATTCGGCTTGCCCGACGTCACCGCCAACACCTGCGCCCATGCCAGGTGGAACAGGCTCGCGGTGCTCACGCCCAGCAGGCGTGCCTGGGCCCTGAGGCGCCGGCTGACGGCAGCGTCCAGGTGATGCGTGAATTCTTCGATATCCCGACCATCGCCCTGCACATCCTGCAAGCCAAACGGCAGCGTTGGCTCGTGGATATCGCCAAGCATCTCGCGGAAGAACCCTTCATGCTCCTGCTCGCTGACACCCAGTCGCGCCTGCGCCACGTAGTTGCGATAAGGCATCGGCGCGGACTGCGGTGCGGGGTGCCCCAGCAGGTAGCCCTGCATTTCCCGCAGCACCACGTCGAACGCGGTGTGGTCCAGCACGATGTGGTGATACAGCAGCACCGCCACCACCCGCTGATTGGCCGGGTCGTTGGCGTACATCAGGCGGACCAGCGGCGCCTGGGCGATGTCCAGCCGGTAGCGCCGGGCGTCGAAACGCTGATGCAGGCCGGCCAGCACATCACCGTCCAGATGCAGCGCTTCGACCGTCAATCGAGCCTTGCGCCACACCACTTGCACCGGCTGCGCCAAGCCTTCCCAGACCACACCGGTCCGCAGGATGTCGTGGCGGTCGATCACCTGCTGCAAGGCCTGGGCGAAGCTGTCCAGGCGCGCCTGGGTATCGAATGCCAGGTGCGATTGCAGCAGGTACGGATCGCCCTGCTCCGCCGTGATGTAGTGGTAAAGAATGCCTTCCTGTAACGGTGCCAGCGGGTAAATATCCTGCACATTGGCGGCGCCACCCGGCACGCTGGCGACGATCTGGTCGATCATCGGCTGATCCAGCTCCACCAATGGCAGCATCGAGGGCGTGATGCGCGGGCAATCGGCGGCGATGGCATTCACCGGCACCACCACTTCCCGGCCACTGCCCACTGCCGCTGCCAATGCCGCCAGCGTCGGCTGGCCGAACAGCACCCGCACATCGGCGCTGAGGCCGGCCTGGCGCATGCGCTCGATCAGGCTTACCGCCAGCAAGGAATGGCCGCCCAGCTCGAAGAAGTGGTCATGGCGGCCCACTTGCTCCACCTGCAACACCTCGGCCCAGATCCGCGCCAGGGTGGTCTCGACTTCGCCGCGTGGGGCTTCATATTCCCGGCTGAGCACGGCGGCCTGATCCGGTGCCGGCAGCGCCTTGCGGTCAAGCTTGCCGTTGGCGGTCAACGGCCAGCTGTCGAGTTTGACGTAGACCACCGGCACCATGGCCTCGGGCAGTTGGCTGTGCAGCTCGGCGCGCAGGGTTTCGATAACCAGCGGTTTTTGTTCGGTGAACCAGGCCACCAGGCGGCCGTCGCGCACCAGCACCACGGCTTCCTTGACGCCGTCGACGGCGGCCAGGCGGGTTTCGATTTCTCCCAGCTCGACGCGCACGCCCCGGACTTTTACCTGGTCGTCGTTGCGGCCCAGATATTCAATGTTCCCATCCGGCAGCCAGCGCGCCAGGTCGCCGGTGCGGTACATGCGGCCCGGGTTGAACGGGTCATCGAGGAATCGCTCGGCGGTCAGGTCCGGGCGATTCAGGTAACCGCGGGCCACGCCGCGGCCGCCTACATACAGCTCACCGGCCACACCCACCGGCACCGGCCGTTGTTGTGCATCCAGCAGGTACACCGTGGCATTGGCCATCGGCTTGCCGATATGCAGCGGCTGGCCGGCGCGCACCCGGCCAGAGGTGGCGACCACCGTGGCTTCGGTGGGGCCGTAGTTGTTGATCACCGCGAAACGTCGCTCATGGCTGAACTGGCGCAGGCGATCACCGCCGATCAACAGGGTGCGCAAGCTTGGGTGCTCAAGGTCCTGGCTGAACGCGTACTCGGCCACCGGGGTGGGCAGGAAGCTCACGTCCAGCGGCTGGGCCAGCCACCAGGCCAGCAGTTCGTCGATGTTTTCATTGCCGACATGGGCCGGTGGCAGGTGCAAGGTCGCCCCCACGCACAATGCCGGCCAGACTTCCCAGGCCATGGCATCGAAACCGAAGCCGGCCACGCTGCTGGTGTGGCTGGCGGCCTGCAGGTCGAAGGCTTCACAGTGCCAATGCACCAGGTTTTCCACGGTGCGGTGTTCCACCATCACGCCTTTGGGCTGGCCGGTGGAGCCGGAGGTGTAGATCACATAGGCGAGGTTCGCCGGGGTCAGGCTGGCGACGTGGGGATTGGTGCCGTCGGGATAGGCGCCATGCAGATCGACGATGGCGATATCACCGAGCACGCCACGGGTGCTCTCTTCGGCCAGGACCGCGACCGGTGCGCTGTCTTGCAGCAGGTAAGCGATGCGCTCGGCCGGATAGGCCGGGTCTACCGGGACGTAGGCCGCGCCCGCCTTGAGAATCGCCAGCAGGCCCGCCAGCATCTGCGGGCCGCGTCGGCAGCAGATCGCCACACGGTCGTCGGGCTGTACGCCCAGCGCCAGCAGGTGATGGGCCAGTTGGTTGGCGCGTTGGTTGAGCTGTTGGTACGTCAGGTGCTGGCCGTCCTGGCTCACGGCAATCGCCTGCGGCAGGCGCAGGGCCTGGGCTTCGAAAGCGCCGTGCAGGGTCTGCCCTTGCGGGTAGTCGCGGGCGGTGGCGTTGAAGCTGCGCAGCAGGTGTTCGCGTTCGCGGGCAGGCAGTACCGGCAACTGATGCAGCGGCGTTTGCGGCGCGTGCTCAAGGGCCTCCACCAGTTGCTCCAGCGCACTGTGCATGGAGTCGCACAGGCGCTGCGCGCCGATGGATTCCAGCGCCAGTACCGTCAAGCCGAAGCCCGTACCGAGGTCATCCACACTCAAGGTCAGCGGGTAGTTGCTGCGTTCTTCGCCGCCGAGCAATTGCACGCCTTCCCAGATACCGTGGCCGTCGCGGGCCATTTCGCCCGGGGTGCTGTGGCGGTAGTTGAGCAAGGCACTGAACAGCGGCATCGAGGTCGGCACGCCGCTGCACCGCTGGGCCAGCGCCAGGGATGCATGCTCATGGCCCAGCAAGGCACTGAGACGGGCGTGAGTCGCCTTGACGCCGGCACGTACCGCGTCGGCACCCACCTCCACCCGCAGCGGCAAGGTGTTGATGAACATGCCCAATGCCCGGTCGGCACCTTCGCCGGCTTGCATGCGGCCCATCAATACGGTGCCGAACACCACGTCCTGACGGCCCGACACCAGCCCGAGGACCTGGGCCCACGCGAGGTGCATCAGGCTCGCAGCGCTGACCCCCAGTTGCCGCGCCTGTTCACGAACCCGCAGCGCCAGCCCTGCATCGACGGGCAATTCGGCCTCTTCGATATCCCGGCCATCGCCCTGCACATCCTGCACGCCGAAGGGCAGCGTGGGCTCGTCGACATCGGCGAGCATTTCGCGGAAGAACTGCTCGTGTTCCTGGGCGCTGACACCCAGGCGAGCCTGGGCCACGTAGTGACGGAACGGTGCCGCGGTCGGCAAGTCATCGGCCTGGTTGAACAGGAACGCCCGCATTTCCTGGCCGACCACTTCCATGGCGGTGTGGTCCAGTGCCAGGTGATGGAACAGCAGGATCGCCGCGACCCGCTGGTTGGCCGGGTCCTGCGCATACACCATGCGCAGCAGCGGCGCCTGGGTGATATCCAGGCGATAGTGGCGGGCATCAAAACGCGCGTGCAGTTGTTCGATCACATCACCATCGGCCGGGTCCAGCGGGATGTGCTGTACGACCAATTCGGCATGACGCCACACCACTTGCACCGGGCTGTCCAAGCCTTCCCACACCACGCCGGTGCGCAGGATATCGTGGCGCGCCACGACCTTTTGCAGCGCGCCCATGAAGGCCTGCAAACGCTCGACGCTGTCAAACGCCATGCGCGATTGCAGCAGGTAGGGGTCACCCTGTTCGGCGCTGATGTGGTGGTAGAGGATGCCTTCCTGCAACGGCGCCAGCGGGTAGATATCCTGCACGTTGGCCGCACCGCCGGGCACCGTCGCCACGATGCGGTCGATGGCCGGCTGGTCCAGCTTGACCAGGGTCAGCATCGACGGCGCGATGTGCTCGCAGCCCGGCGCAATGCCGTTGGCCGGCACCACGATTTCCCGGCCACTGCCCACCGCCGCCGCCAGCGCCGCCAGGCTTGGCTGGTTGAACAGCACCCGCACATCGGCGCTCAGGCCCGCCTGGCGCATGCGCTCGATCAGGCTCACCGCCAGCAACGAATGGCCACCGAGTTCAAAGAAGTGGTCAAAGCGCCCTACCCGCTTGACCTTCAGCACGTCCTGCCAGATTTGCGCCAGCAGGGTTTCCACCTCGCCCTCCGGGGCTTCGAAACCACGGCTGAGCAGCGACGCCTGATCCGGCGCAGGCAGGCCCTTGCGGTCCAGCTTGCCATTCGCCGTCAGCGGCAACAGTTCCAGCCAGACATAGGCCGACGGCACCATGTAGTCCGGCAGCCGGCTTTGCAGGTGCGCACGCAACGCTTCAATGCCCAGCGGCGCCTGGGCGGTGTAGTAAGCCACCAGGCGCTTGTCGCCTGGCTCATCTTCACGGGCCAGCACCACCGTGTCTTTGACGCCGGAAACGCTGGCGAGGCAGCTTTCGATTTCACCCGGCTCGATACGGAAACCACGGATTTTCAACTGATGGTCATTGCGGCCCTGGTACAGCAAGGTGCCGTCCGCCTGCCAGCTCGCCAGGTCGCCGGTGCGGTACAGCAGCCCATCGCCGAACGGGTCGACGATAAATTTCTCGGCGGTCAATTGCGGCTGGTTCAGGTAACCCTTGGCCACACCCGCGCCACCGATGTACAGCTCGCCAACCACGCCCAACGCCACCGGCTGCTGCCGTGCATCCAGCACGTAGGCGCGGCTGTTGCCAATCGGTCGACCAATCGGAATACCGCCCTCACCCACCGACTTGATCTCGAAGGTGGTGGAAAACGTCGTGGCTTCGGTGGGGCCATAGCCATTCAGCAGGTGCTGCGGCGCGCCGTGCTCAAGCACCCGGGCGATCACCTGCGGGTCGAGCACATCGCCGCCGACGATCAGGTAGCGCAGTTGCCGGAACATCGGCATCAACCCGTCGGCGTACTGATGGAACAGCCCGGCGGTCATCCACAACACGCTGACGGATTGCTCCTGCAACAGGGCGCCAAACGCGGCCTGGGACAGCAACGTGGCATGCTCGACCACCACCACGCAGCCGCCGTTGAGCAACGGCGCCCACACATCGAGGGTGCTGGCGTCGAACGCCGGGTTCGAGGCGAAGGCCACCCGGTCGCGGTGATTGAAGTCGGCGTAGCCGTTGTTGATCACCAATCGAGAGACGGCGCGATGGGGCACCTGCACGCCCTTGGGCGCACCGGTTGAGCCGGAGGTGTACATGATGTACGCCACGCTTTCGGCAGACTGGGACAGGTTCGGATTATGGGTCGGCTGATTGTCGAGGTTCAGCCCGTCGAGATCACGCAGCACCTGCCCGGCGTGACTGTCCTGCACCATGAACGCCTGGCGTTCGTCCGGCGCATTGATGTCCAGCGGCACGTACACCGCCGCGCACTTGAGGATGGCCAGTTGGCTGACCAGCAGGTCGATGGAACGTGGCAGCGCGATGGCCACGCTGTCGCCCGGTTTTACACCCTGGTCGATCAAATAGTGGGCCAGGCGATTGGCCCGCAGGTTGAGTTCGCGGTACGTCAGCGACACGTCGCCGTGCACCACCGCCAGCGCGTCGGGGCTGGTCAGGACGCTGGCTTCGAAGATCCCGTGCACGGTGTGCGTAGCCGGGTAGGCGCGGGCAGTGGCGTTGAAGTCCACCAGCACTTGATGCCGCTCGGCGGGTGGCAGGATCGACACTTGATGCAGCGGTGTGGTCGGCGCCTGTTGCAGTGCCGTGGCCAGGTTGCGCAAGGCGCTGAGCATGTAGTCGCCGACGCGCTGCACATCCACCTCCGCCACGCCTTGCACGGTCAGGGCAAAACCTGCGCCGAGGTCGTCGACGTTCAGCACCAGCGGGTAGTTGCTGCGCTCCTCGGAACTGAGGATTTCGATCCCGGCGTCGGCGAACGGGCTGGCGCCCGGCGCTTCACCCGGCGCGCTGTGGCGGTAGTTGAGCAAGGTGCTGAACAACGGCAGCGCACCGGACACGCCACTGCATCGCTGGGCCAGGGACAAGGACGCATGTTCATGCCCCAGCAACTGTGCCAGCCGCGCATGGGTGGCGCGCACGCCAGCCTGCACGCCCACCGCGCCGACACTGACCCGCAACGGCAAGGTATTGATGAACATTCCCAGCGCCCGGTCGGCGCCCTCGCCGCCGTGCAGCCGGCCCAGCAGCACGGTGCCGAAGACCACGTCGTCCTGGCCCGAGACCTGGCCGAGGACCTGGGCCCACGCCAGGTGCACCAGGCTTGCGGCACTCACCCCCAGTTGCCGGGCCTGCTCGCGAAGGCCCAGGCTGAGGGCCGGTTCCAATGCCACGTGCGCTTCGCGCACACCGCTGCCGTCGCGGTTCACGTCCTGCAAGCCGAAGGCCAGGGTCGGCTCGTCGATGTCGCCGAGCATTTCGCTGAAGAACGCCTCATGCTGCGCAGCGCTCACACCGAGGCGCGCCTGGGCCACGTAGTTGCGGTACTGCACGGCGTCGGGCAGCAAGCAGGTTTCGCCTGCAAGGCTCGCGCTCATTTCCTCCACCAGCACCTGCAACGCGGTGTGGTCCAGCAGGATGTGGTGCAGCAGCAGGATGCCGACGTAACGGCCGTGATCCTCGGCGTAGGCAAACCGCATCAACGAGGCGCGGGACAGGTCGAGGCGGTAGTGGCGTGGGTCGAAGCGTTCCTGCAGTTGCGCCAATACGGCACTGGAAGGATCGGCTTCAACCTGCTCAACCACCAGCAGCGCCTGGCGCAAGACCACCTGTACCGGCTCGTCCAGGCCTTCCCAGACAATCCCGGTACGCAGGATATCGTTGCGCTCGATGACACTTTGCAGCGCACGGATAAACGCCTCGACCGGCTCATGGCCGCTGAAGCTGAACTGCACCTGCAACACGTAGGGATCGCCTTCGGTGGTTGCCAGGTGGTGGTAGAGGATGCCGGCCTGCAACGGGGCCAGGCCGTAGATGTCCTGCACGTTGGCGATGCCGCCGGGGACACTGGCGATGATATGGTCGATGGCCTGCTGGTCGAGATTCACCAGCGGCAGCATGTCCGGGGTGATGTGCCGCGTCGCTTCGCCGATCAGGTTGGCCGGGACCTGCACTTCATGTTGCCCGCCCACCGCAGCGGCCAGCGCAGCCAGGGTCGGCTGGCCGAACAGCACCCGCACATCGGCGCTCAGCTCGAGCTGGCGCATGCGCTCGATCAGCTTGACCGCCAGCAACGAATGGCCGCCCAGCTCGAAAAAGTTGTCCTGGCGCCCGACCCGGTCGACCTTGAGCAGGTCTTGCCAGAGATCCGCGATCGCGGTTTCCACCGCGCCTTGTGGCGCTTCATAACCACGACGGGCCAGGGCATCGGCGTCCGGTGCCGGCAAGGCCTTGCGGTCGAGCTTGCCGTTGGTGGTAAGCGGGAACGCGTCGAGCAGCACAAAGGCGCTGGGCACCATGTACTCGGCGAGGGACAGCAGCAGGTGGTCACGCAGCTCAGCGGCAGTGGGCGTGTGTTCAGGCTGGGCAATCACGTAGGCCACCAGGCGCTTGTCGCCCGGTTCGTCTTCGCGGGCAATCACCACGGCTTCGCGCACACCTTCGCAGGTGGCCAGGCGTGCTTCGATCTCCCCCAGTTCGATACGGAAACCGCGAATCTTCACCTGGTCGTCGTTGCGCCCCAGGTACTCGACACTGCCGTCGGCCAGCATCCGGCCGAGGTCACCGGTCTTGTACAGGCGCAGGCCGGTTGCGGAATCCGTCAGAAAACGTTCGGCCGTCAGCTCATCGCGGTTGAGATAACCCCGCGCCACGCCGGCACCGCCGACGTACAACTCCCCGACTACGCCGCTCGGCACCGGTTCGCGGCGGGCGTCCAGCACATACAGCTGCAAGTCGGGAATGCGCACGCCAATCGGGCTCACGCCCACCCGCTGTGCATCCGCCGCCTCCAGGGCACGGTAGGTCACATGCACGGTGGTTTCGGTGATGCCATACATGTTGACCAACCGCGTACCGGCGTTGGTCACCCGGGCGTACCACGGCTTGAGAATCCCCGGTTCCAGGGCTTCACCGCCGAAGATCACCTGGCGCAGCGAGTGCAGTTGCTGGCTGCGGCCCTGTGCCGCGATCAACTGGCGGAACGCGCTCGGCGTCTGGTTGAGAATACTGACGCCGGCTTCGCACAGCAGTGCGTAACACTCGTCCGGCGAGCGGCTGACCAGCTGCGGCACCACCAGCAACTGCCCGCCATGCATCAGCGCGCCCCAGATCTCCCACACCGAGAAGTCGAAGGCAAACGAGTGGAACAGCGCCCAGGTGTCATTGGCGTTGAACTTGAACCAGTGCTCGGTGGCGCTGAACAGTCGCGCGACGTTGCGGTGTTCGATCATCACGCCCTTGGGCAGGCCGGTGGAGCCGGAGGTGTAGATCACATAGGCAAGGCTGGACGCGCTGATTGCAACGTTGGGGTTGACGATGGGCTCGTGCTGCAGGCTGTTGAGGTCGATCGACGTGACGTCGCCCACCAGGTGGCGGGTGTCGTCCTGCACCAGCACCGCCAGCGGCGCGCTGTCTTTCAGGGTGTAGGCGATACGGTCCAGCGGGTAGGCCGGATCGATCGGCACATAACCCGCCCCAGCCTTGAGAATCCCCAGCAGGCCAATGATCATTTCCAGCCCGCGTTCGACACAGATCGCCACCCGGTCATCGGGGCGGATGCCATGCTTGAGCAGGCAATGCGCAACCTGGTTGGCGCGCTCGTTCAGCTCGCGGTAGCTCAGGTGTTCGTGTTCAAAGCGCAGCGCGATGGCTTCGGGATGGCTGGCGGCATGAGCTTCGACTTGCTGGTGGATCAGGGCTGAATCGGCGTAGTGCCGGGTGCTGGCGTTAAGGCCATGCAGCAGATGCTGGCGTTCGGCGGCAGGCAGGATGCCCAGGTTGTGCAACGGTGCATCTGGCGTTTGTTCCAGGGCCAGCACCAGGTTTTCCAGGGCGGTGTGCAGATAACCGGCAATGCGCGTCGCGCCGATGGAGGCGTCCACCATCACGGTAAAGGCAAAGCCTTCGCCCAGGTCATCGACGTTGACCGTCAGCGGGTAGTTGGTGCGTTCTTCGGCGCCCAACACCTGGATGCCTTCGGCGATGTCGATCACCGCCTGGGTGTCCGAGGCATCGCTGTGACGGTAATTGAGGATGGCACTGAACAACGGCGTGGGTGCGGCCACACCGCTGCAACGCTGGGCCAGGGCCAGGGAGGCGTGTTCGTGATCGAGCAGTTCGGTCAGGCGCTTGTGGGTGGTGTGCACGGCGGCGCGCACGCCTTGTTCGCCTACATCCACCCGCAGCGGCAGGGTATTGATGAACATGCCCAGGGCCTGGTCGGCACCCTCGCCCGCGCCCATGCGGCCGAGCATCACGCTGCCAAATACCACGGCTTCGCGAGCCGAGACCTTGCCCAGCACCTGGGCCAGCGCCAGGTGCATCACACTGGCGGGACTGACACCCAACGGTCTCGCCTGGGCCCTTAGACGGCGACTTAGATCGCCGTCGACGGCAATGCGGGTTTCGTCGATGCCATGCCCGTCACCCTGCACATCCTGCAGGCCGAACGGCAGGGTTGGCTCGTCGATATCGGCCAGCATCTCGCGGAAGAACGCTTCGTGAGCCTGTTCGCTGACGCCATGGCGGACCTGTGCGATGTAGTTGCGAAACGGCACCGGTGCACTGGCGTGTTCGGTCTGGCCGGCGAGGTGCAGCTGGATCTCCCGGCGCACTACGTCGAGGGCGGTGTGGTCGAGGATGGTGTGGTGGAACAGCAGCATGGCGACCACACGCTGGTTGCGCGGGTCTTCGGCGAACACCAGGCGCAGCAGCGGTGCCTGGCCGAGGTCCATGCGGTAGTTGCGGGCGTCGTAGAGGGCTTGCAGTTGGGTCAGTACATCGCCGTCGAGGCGGGCTTCTTCGCAGGCCAGCGAGGCCTTGCGCCAGACGACTTGCAGGGGTTCGTCGAGGCGATCCCAGGCCATCGAGGTGCGCAGGATATCGTGGCGGTCGATGACCCATTGCAAGGCCTGGGCGAAGGTTTCAAGACGGGCACGGCTGTCGAACACGAACTGCGCGTGCAGCACGTAGGGGTCGCCCTGGTGCGCTGACAGATGGTGGTAGAGCATGCCTTCCTGGAGGGGTGCCAGAGGGTAGATATCCTGCACATTCGCCGCCCCGCCGGGGATCGCGGCGACGATGCGGTCGATGGCGGGTTGGTCGAGGTTGACCAGGGGCAGCATGTCCGGGGTGATGCGATAGGCCGGGCTGAGCCAGTCGCCGCCGTGTTGGGCGACGAGGTCGAGCAGTTGGGGTTTGTGGGCGATCAGTTGGTCCCATAGGGCGTCATCCAGCGCGTCGTCGTCACCCAGGATGATCAGGTCGCCTTCGTCCATTTGCAGGCGGATCGGGTGGGTGGAAAGAGCTGCCAGTAATTTGCTGAACTGCATGGGGTAACCTGCTTTTTTGAGTCGGATACGGTTGAGGAGAAAGTCCGTTTTCAGCTGTCGCGTAAGTGCCTGGGAGGCCCGGTTTAAAGCGCGGGCGCAGTCGTGGGCCGGGAGGCTTCCCGCAGGGTTGGGAAATTAGAGGATTCGGGGGGTGGGGGGTGACATGGGAAGCGGGGACAAAGCGGCTGGCGTGGGGGAACTTTCGTATTTGTTGGATGGGGGGCATATCCGTTATTTGGGTGATGGCTTCGATTGGTTCCGCTCTTACAGCGGCTCACTTTTGAAGAGCGCAAAAGTAAGCAAAACGCTCTTGCCCCACCACTCGGCACCTCGCCTGGGCTCGGTGTGCCTAAGATCAAAATCAAAAGCTAAAGCGGGCACGGTTCAAATGTGGGAGCTGGCTTGTCGGGTCGCCGCATC
>NZ_JACAOX010000032.1:93943-94069 GCF_013386015.1 Pseudomonas sp. B6001 | reverse complement strand
GCTGGCTTGCCGGCGATGGCATCAACTGGGTGTACCTGATGCACCGAGGTGTCTGCATCGCCGGCAAGCCAGCTCCTACAGAAAAGCAGCTCTGCTTTCGCTCTGGTTTTTGATCTGGCTTTTAAC